>MNDR01000028.1 GCA_001915025.1 Gemmatimonadetes bacterium 13_2_20CM_2_65_7 | reverse complement strand
GGAGCACGGCAACGCCGATTGTCATCCACCGCAGGGCGCCGGTGGCGGAGCGGAGAGCGGGTTGCCGAGCCGAGCCAGCGCGCATTCGATCGACGTCGGCCAGACGCAGCAGGGCCGGCTGTCCACCGGCGACGTGTTACTCAATCACGACAGCACGTACGCGCAGGCCTGGACGACTCAAGGTCGCGCCGGCCAGACGGTTACGATCGACCTGGAGTCGGATGACTTCGACGCGTATCTCTTCCTGCGCGGCCCGGGCATCTCAGGTGGGCGCGACTTCCAGGACGACGATTCGGGCGGCGCCTGCAACGCGCGCCTCACGGCGACATTCCCGCAGGACGGCGAGTATGAGATCGTCGTGAATACGCAGGACCACTACAAGACGGGCGGGTTCACGTTGAGCGTCACCAGCGGCTCGAAGCCGAAGTCGGTCGCTCGTTGCTCTCGCAATAGTCAGTGACTACGCCGGTTCGTGTCGCCGTGCTGGTTTCCGGCGGCGGCACGAACCTGCAGACCCTCCTCGATCAGCTTCGCAATTCTCCCGTCGCACGCGTTGTGCGCGTGATCTCGAACCGGCCCGACGCCGCTGCGTTACAGCGCGCCCGCCGAGCGGACATTCCGACGACCGTACTGCGCGATGCCTCCGACGCGCAGGAGCTGCTCGCCGCGCTCGGCGACGCGCACCTCGTCGTGCTCGCCGGGTACCTGAAGCTCGTGCCCGGAGCGGTGGTGTCGCGATTTCGCGGCCGGATGATCAATATCCACCCCGCGTTGCTGCCCGATTTCGGCGGTCTCGGGATGTACGGTCACCGGGTGCATGAGGCCGTGCTCGCGAGCGGTGCCAAGGAATCGGGCGCGACGGTACACTTCGTCGACGAAGCATTCGACCGCGGCGCGATCATCGCGCAGGAACGTGTGCCGGTGTTGAAGGGCGATACGCCCGAGACGCTTGCGGCGCGCGTGTTGGCAGCGGAGCATGCGTTGCTGCCGAGAGTCGTTCTCGAACTCGCAAGGAGAATGTCGTGAACCTGCTGTTGATCGTTCTGGCACTGCAGCACCCGGACAGTCTCGCGATCCGCTTGTCGGCCATGACGGCGGTGACCGGTTACGAACAGGCGATGACCGACAGCCTGCTGGCGCTGCTGCCCGGCAGCACGCGTGATCGCATCGGCAACGTCACACTCACATTGGGCCGCGGCAGTCCCAAGCGGTTGATCGCCTGTTCGCTCGATGAAGTCGGCTACGTCGTCGGCAATATCACGGACGACGGATATCTGCTCCTGCGCCGCGTTGGAGTGTCCAGGACGAACGCGTTGTTCGATCAGCAGCTGGAGGGCCATCGCGTCACGGTGTTTGGGCGGCGCGGGCCCGTGCCCGGGGTCGTCGCCGTGCGCTCGACGCACCTGACTCGCGGCCGGCCTGCGGCGAACGATCCACCCTTCACTGTGGACAACGCGTACGTCGACGTCGGCGCGACCTCGCGCGCTGAAGTGCTCGCGCTCGGTGTGGACGTGCTGACGCCGGTTGCGCTGACGAAACGCCCGGAACGATATGGCGACCGCGCTGGACTCCTCGCCGCGCCGAATGCGGGCCGCCGCGCGGCGTGCGCCGCGCTCGCGTCAGCCGCTCTATCAAAGCCACGGGCGCGCGGCAGCGTCGTCGTCGCGTTCACCGTCCAGGGCCTCTACGCCGACACCGCGGGACTGAATGCGGTCAAGGCGTTACAAGGACCGTTTGACGAGAGCCGGCAAGTCTCCGTTCCCGTCAAGTTCGCCGACACCGCCGTAGAAACCGTGGCCCTCCGCGACGTCGATGCGCTGGTTACGGATATCGTCCGCTGGATCGGAGGGTCACAATGATCCTCGCGCTCGTGTTAGCGCTTCAGGATACCAGCCGTGTCGCGGAGGCGCAGAGCGTCGTGGCGCCGCTCATCGACAGCTACGGAGTTTCGGGCGCAGAAGGGCCCGTGCGCAGTACAGTGCAGCATCTCCTGCCGACTTGGGTGAAGGCCGAAACGGACACCGCAGGCAACCTCTGGGTGCGCGTTGGCGAAGGCGCCGCTCCCGTTGTCATCGTGGCTCACATGGACGAGATCGGCTTCCGCGTGGACTCGATCCTCGCCGATGGATCGATGGCGTTGCGCCCGCGCGGCGGATTCTTCGGCTCGCTGTTCGAAGCAAAGCCGGCGCTGATCCACGGAGATCGCGGCGACATCCCCGCGATCTTCCTGCCGCGAGACACGGGATTGACCCGCCACGCCGCGCCGCCCGTGCGCGCGACTGTCGGCGCGACGACGCGCGCGGGCGCGGAATCGTTGGGCGTGCGAGTTGGTCAGACGGTCACAATGCCGAAGCAGTACGTGCGGCTCGCGGGCACGCGCGCCACCGGCCGGTCCTTCGACGACCGCATGGGGTGCGCCGCGCTCCTGCTTGCATTAAGGAAATTGGACCGTTCAAAGCTGCGCCATCCAGTAGTCTTCGTCTTCAGCGTCCGCGAAGAGATCGGCCTCGAGGGCGCGGCCGCCGTCGCCCGCCAGCTCGGCACCACCGTGCGGCGCGTGCACGCGATCGACACATTCGTATCGGCCGACTCGCCGCTCGAGCCCCAGAACTTCGCGGTGGCACGGCTCGGCGCGGGAGCCGTCGCGCGGGCGCTCGACAACTCATCGATCACGCCGCCCGCGTACGTCGATTCCCTCGCGCAGCTCGCGCGCGCCCGCGGGATCGCCCTGCAAATCGGCACGACCAACGGCGGCAACGACGGCTCGACGTTCACGCCCTACGGCGTCGTCGACGTCGCCATGGGCTGGCCGCTGCGCTACTCCCACTCCCCCGCCGAGGTCATCGATCTCAAGGACCTGGTGAGCCTGGCAGACATCGTGCGCGCGGTCGCTGAGGATTGGTGAGCAGGGCACTTCTTTCAGTTTCCGATAAGCGGGGCCTCGTGGAGTTCGCCCGCGAGCTGGTGAAGCTCGGCTGGGAGATCGTCTCGACCGGCGGCACCGCGGAGGCTCTACGGCGTGAACAGGTCCCGGTAATTGGCATTGAGGACGTGACTGGGTTCCCGGAGATGATGGATGGTCGAGTCAAGACCTTGCATCCAAAAGTTCACGGCGGGTTGTTGGCAAGAAGAGATAATCCCAATGACATCGCCGCGATGAAACAGCACGGCATCACGCCGATCGATCTCGTCGCCGTGAACCTCTATCCATTTCGCGAGACCGTGGCGAAGCCGGACACCACGTTCGCGCAGGCGATCGAGCAGATCGATATCGGCGGACCGTCGATGCTGCGCTCGGCCGCGAAGAACCATGCGTCGGTGATCGTGGTCGTCGATCCGGATGACTACGCGTCGGTCATCACGCGGCTCAAAGATGGTGGAGTCGCACCCAATGAGCGGCGCGCGCTCGCCGCGAAGGTCTTCGCCCACACCTCAGCATACGACAGCGCGATCCTCGGCTACCTGTCACGATCGCAGGAGGCGCTGCCGCCAACCGTGAGTCTCGTGCTCCAGCGGCAGCAGGCGTTGCGCTACGGCGAGAACCCGCACCAGCGGGCTGCGCTCTACGTGACCGACGAGCCGGGCGTTCGCAACCTGCAGCAGCTCCACGGCAAGGAGCTGTCGTTCAATAATCTCCTGGACGTCGACGCGGCAGTGATGGCCGTGGCGCCGTGGCAGTCCCGGGGGGGCGGGGGGGGCAAGAACGCACGGGTCGCGTGCGTGATCATCAAGCACACGACGCCATGCGGCATCGCGCTGGGTCGCAACGCCGCGGACGCCTTCAACCGTGCGCTCGCGACCGATCGCACGTCGGCGTTCGGGTCGGTGATCGCGTTCAACACCGTCGTCGATCGCGCGGCGGCCGAGGCGATGCGCGAGCTGTTCGTCGAGGTCGTCGTCGCGCCGCGCGTCGATGCGGACGCGTTGGCGGTGTTCCAGGAGAAGAAGAATCTCCGGGTCGTGGAGCTGCCGCGGCCCAGCACCGAGCCGACGCTCGATTACAAACGCGTGCGCGGCGGCTTTCTGGTGCAGGATCGGTTCGACTTCAGCGCAGTCGCCGACGAGTCCAAGTGGCAGGTGGCCACGACCCGCCGCCCAACCGATGCGCAATGGAACGACCTGCGATTCGCCTGGGCGGCCGTCGGGTCTGTAAAGTCGAATGCGATTGTGCTCGCCCGGGACGAAGCCGCGATCGGAATCGGCGCCGGGCAGATGAGCCGGGTGGATTCCTCATTCCTGGCGATCCACAAGGCGCGCCAGCAGGGTCACGACCCCCAGGGCGCCGTGCTCGCGAGCGACGCGTTCTTTCCGTTCCGGGACGGGGTGGATGAGGCGGCTGGGGCGGGCGTCGCGGCGATCATCCAGCCGGGCGGCTCGGTCCGAGATGCCGAGGTGATCGCGGCGGCGGACGAGCACGACCTGGCCATGATCCTGACCGGTATGCGGCAATTCCGTCATTAGATTACGCGGCGAACATGACCAGACCCTCGGCTGCATTGTCCGGCGCAAGTCCGCCCTATGTGATGGCGGCGGGCGTGACAATTGGCGCCTTGCTGCTGTACGTCGCGACACTCGCTCCCACCACTCAGTTCTGGGACGCATCCGAGTACATCACGGCCGCGCATGCGCTGGGCATTCCCCATCCGCCCGGGAATCCATTCTTCGTCATTCTCGCGCATGTGTGGGGGCTGCTGCCGCTCGGAGCGGAATACGCACGGAGAATCAACCTGCTCGCAGCGGTAACCAGCGCCGCGGCGGCTGGACTCTGGTTTCTGATCGCCGAGCGCTGGTTGCACGCGATCATCGTTCAGAATGTGTGGCGGCGTCTCGCCGCGGCGTCGGGCGCGCTCGTGGGCGCCACGATGTTCACCGTGTGGAACCAGTCGGTGGTGAACGAGAAGGTCTACACGCTGAGCGTGCTGTCCATCGCGCTCGTGCTCTGGCTCACGATGCGATGGGCCGATCAACCTGCCGAGTCGCGTCGCGATCACCTGCTCCTCGTCGTTGTGTATCTGATCGCTCTGAGCGCCACCAATCACCTGATGGGCCTCCTCGTCGCGCCGGCTGTCCTGGCATACGTCTGGATGACGGATTCTCGCGTGTTGCTGCGGCCCCAATTTCTCGCGGTCGCAACGCTGGTCATCATCGTTGGCCTGAGCGTCAATCTCTTTATTCCGATCCGTGCGCATCTCGATCCGTATCTGAACCAGGGCAACGCCATCACCTGGCCTGCGCTGCGGGCGGTTCTCACGCGGGAGCAATTCGGGAAACCTCCCTTGCTCGACAACCCGATGTACCCGCCGGGGGCCGAAAATCCCGGTCGTTCGGTGGCGCTGGTTGGGCAGCAACTCCTCAATTACTGGCAGTACTTCAGCTGGCAATTCGGCCGCGACTGGTCGCCGGTCGTCCAACGCGTGCTTACGATCCTTTTCGCCGGGCTGGGCCTCCTCGGTGCCGCCCGTCATTGGCGCACCGAGCGTCGTTCGGCACTTCCCATGGTTTTCCTGATGTTGACGCTGACCGTGGCGCTCGTCTTGTATCTCAACTTCAAGTGGGGATACTCCCAGCCATACGCCGGCCTCGAGCACGAGGTGCGTGAGCGCGATTACTTCTTCGTCGCGTCGTTCATGGGGTGGGGCCTGTGGATTGGCATCGGACTCGCGTTCCTCGCCCAGCGGTTGTCCGTCTGGCTGAAGAGTTGGCGCCTCGCCGCAGCAGTTTTTCTACTTGCGTTGATTCCTCTGTTGGGTAACCACCTGACCGCCTCGCGTAGCGGCGAGACGCTCGCCCGCGACTACGCGCGTGACGTGCTACACTCGGTCGACCCGAATGCCTTGATCATCACGACCGGTGACAACGACACCTTCCCGCTCTGGCACGCGCAGGAAGTAGAGGGCGTCAGACGGGATGTGAGCGTCATGGTCACGTCATTGGCCAACACGAACTGGTACCTCGAGGAATTGCAGCGACGGACCGGCCCTTGGATGACTCGTTATTATCGCGGGGTCTCGGGCGATTCCTTGCCGCCATACGTCGTGCTCGAAGGACCGGTGGGCGGAGCCGTCGGTCCAATACATGTGACTCTGGATCCGCATGCGCTCGGTCGTCCCTATCTGGATCGATCGGAGCTCGCGCTTTTGGAAATCATCAAAGATCAACTTGGCAAGAGACCGATCTACTTTTCCATGTCGGCGGGAAGTGTGCCTGACCAACTCGGTTTGTCGTCCTATCTGGTCGGCGAAGGGCTCGTGCGGCGGCTCGAGCCGGCGGTCGTGCATCCCAACGACAGCATTCGACTGATCACGGGCCGCGGTTTCGTGAATGTCCCGCGCACCAAGCAACTCGCGTTCGAGGTCTATCGGGGCGGCGCAGCGGCAGCTCGCACCCGGCCACGAGGGTGGGTGGACGCACCGTCACAGAACAGTTTGCTTGGGTACGTGTTCGTATACGACACCATGGCAGCGGCACTCCGAGACCGCGATCCGACGCTGGCACTGCGATCCCTTCAGTTGCGCGATGCGATTCTGGCGAATACGACCTATGCCCTTCCCCGAGAGCGCCGCGGTGGTGGGGATGACGACTAACTGAAAGCCTTATGACAACGTTGCAGGCAGCTGTGAGATCGCCCAGTCGGGCTCTCCCCGCGGATTTTACAGAAGTAGACCGGCCACCCTACCTCATGGCGGCCTGCGTGTCGCTCGGCGCGCTGATCCTGTACATCCTCACGCTCGCCCCCACGACGCAGTTCTGGGACACGTCGGAATACATCGCCGCCGCTTACACGCTCGGCATTCCACATCCACCCGGGAATCCGCTGTTCACGTTGATCGCGCACGCGTGGGGACTGATTCCGTGGGCCGCGGGTTATGCGGAACGCATCAACCTGTTCGCCGCCGCGACGAGCGCCGTGTCCGCGGGCTGCTGGTTCCTCGTCGGCGAGCGCTGGCTGCGCTCCATTGTGCCCGCGATGTGGCCGCGCCGGCTTGCCGCCCTCGCCGGCGCGATCGTGTCGGCAACCTCGTTCACCGTGTGGAATCAGTCCGTCGTGAACGAGAAGGTGTATACGCTCAGCCTGCTGTCGATCGCGCTCATCCTCTGGCTGATCGTGCGCTGGGACGATCAGCCCGCCGGCCAAGCCCACGATCACTATCTACTGCTGATCATTTACTTGCTGGCGCTCACCGCCACGAACCACATGATGGGCGTGTTGGTGGGACCGGTCGTCATTGTGCTGCTGTTCCCGCCGCTCAAGGATCAGCGCCCGGTCTCCGATGAAGAGCGCGCCCTCGAGTGGTCGCAATTTCTCGTGGTCACGAGTGTGTGGCTCTTACTGCTCTCGTTGGGCCTCGAGAGCGGGACGCCCGTCATGATCGCCGGCGCGATCTTCGTGGCTTCACTCGTCTACGCGACGCTGGTCGCGGGCAACGTGTCGTTCGCGCTCACTGCATTGCTGGTCGCGGTCGTCGGGCTGTCGGTGTACGTCTATCTGCCGATCCGCGCCGGCTTCCATCCGCCGATCAACGAAGGTGAGCCGACCAATTGGCAGGCGTTGTGGGCGGTGCTGACGCGCCAGCAGTACGGCAAGCCATCGATCTTCGACAATCCGACGCAGGCGCCCGGACTCGGCAACACGGGGCACACGCTCGCGCTCTATAGAGACCAGCTCGGCAATTACGTGCAGTACTTCAGCTGGCAGTTCGGTCACGACTGGTCGGAGCTGACGCAGCGACTGCTCGCCGTGCTGTTCTTCGTCGTCGGTGGCGTTGGCGCGCTGCGACACTGGAAAGCCGACAAACGCAGCGCGCTCGCGATGACGATTCTCGTCTTCACCTTCACGTTCGCGCTCGTCTTCTACCTGAACTTCAAGTACGGCTTCTCGCTCCACGGTGACCAGCCTTCG
>MNDR01000098.1:1525-61543 GCA_001915025.1 Gemmatimonadetes bacterium 13_2_20CM_2_65_7 | reverse complement strand
GCATCCTAAGGAGATTGGGTTCTTCGACACACATCCGGTCGGTCCCGACGAGCCCGGCTTCGAGGGCACGTGGGGCAATTATCCGTTCTTCAAGAGCGGAGTCGTGGCGGTCAGCAGCATGGGGGAAGGGTTGTTCATCTTGAAGAAACATCCGTCGGCGCCGGTGCCATGAACGTCCTGCTGACGTTGATCACGCCTGTTTTCGTCTACGTGGCGAATCAGGCGTCAGGCAAAGTCACCGTCATCGACGCGGCGGCGGACTCGGTCGTCGCCGTCGTCGACTTCACGACGCTCGGCTTCTCGGCGCACCCCAAGCCGCATCATATCGTCGTCGAGCCCGACGGATCGTACTGGTACGTCTCGCTCGTCGGTGACAACGCCGTCGTGAAGCTCGATCGCGCCAATCACATTGTCGCGAAGGCGGAGACGGTCACACCCGGTCTGCTCGCGCTCGACCCCAAGAGCGACAAGCTGTATGCCACGCGCTCGATGTCGGCCGTCAACGCGCCGGCGCGGATCGCGGTGATCAACCGCAAGACCATGACGCCGGAAGAAGTCGAAGTGCTGGTGCCGAGACCGCATGGTCTTGCCGTGGCGCCCGATGGTGCGCACGCGTACGTCGCGAGCCTCGGCGCGAATCAGATCGCGGTGTACGACGCGAAGCGCGAGCACGTTGACATCGTGGATGTGCCGGGCGGCGATACGAGCCAGGTGATCGTGCAACTCGCCGTCTCTCCGGATGGGCGCACGCTCGTCGCGACCGCGCAACTGACCGACAGGCTGCTCGTGTTCGATCTCGCGGATCCCGCCAAGCCGAAGCTGGTGCAGAAGGTGCCCACGGGCGACTGGCCGTGGCTCGTCTCGTTCACACCCGACGGCGGCGAAGTGTGGTTGCCCAATCAACGCTCCAACGATGTCACGGTGATCGACGCGAAACACTGGAGTGTGCTGACGACGGTGAAGGGCGATTTCGCGCAGCCGGACGGCATCGGCATTTCCGGAGACGGACGCCTCGTGTTCGTGGCGAACCACAACACCAGCAACGTCATGAACATGGGCGGCATCAGCATGGCCATGCCGGCCGCGCCAGCGCCCGGTATGACGGCGGCGCCGGGCCGGGTGATCGTGATCGACGCGCGCAAGCGCACCGTGCTCCGCAGAATCGACACTGTGCCGGACGGATCGGGCTTGGGCGTGAGCGGCGAGAAGTTTTGACGCGGCGGCTCGCCCTTCTCCTCGCGCTGACCTGTTGCACCCATCCCCGGACGATCAGTCCGACCGCCTCGACCGCCGCCGTTTCTTTTGACCGCCGCATTTCTCCGTTCCCGGTCGCAGACTCCACGGGCCGGCCCTACGCGCTGCCGTTTCTCGGCGGCTTCGAGCATCCCCGGCCCCAGCTCGTCGATATCGATGGCGACGGCGTGCTCGACCTCTTCATCCAGGAAAACTCGGGACAGCTCGAGCTCTTTCAGCGCAACTCAGCTGGCGCGTGGCAACTTCGGGATGAGCGCTTCCAGGGCATCGACATTGGCGAGTGGTACCGCTTCGTCGACGTAGATGGCGACGGTCTGTACGACCTCTTCGCCGAGTCCCCACTCAGCAACATCCGCTACTATCGCAACGTGGGAACCAAGACCGCCCCGCGATTTCAGGTTGCCGCCGATACGCTGAAGGATGTCACGGGCGTCGCGATTTACGCCGACCGCCAGAACATCGCGCAGTTCGCCGACATCGACTGCAACGGCAAGCTCGACATGCTGCTCGGTCGAGTGGACGGCACGATCACGCGCTACGAGATGGACGGTTTCGACGCGAATCAGGCGCCGCGCTTTCGCCTGATCACGGAGCGGTTCGAGGATATCCAGATCATCGGACAGCGTACGCCGTCACTGCATGGCGCCAATACGATGGCTGTCTTCGACGTCGATGGCGACGGGGACCCCGACATCCTGTGGGGCGACTTCTTCGAGCCGGGCCTCCTGTGGATCCGGAATCAGGGCACGTGCGCGCATCCTGACTTTCACGGCGATCGGATTCCGTTTCCGCTGCAAGCGCCGCTCGAGACGAGCGGCTACAACGCGCCCGCCCCCGGTGACCTGAACGGCGACGGCCGCACGGACCTCGTCGTCGGCGTGCTCGGTGGGGCGTTCAATCCGGTCAAGACCAGCACCGCAAATCTGTATGAGCTCGACCAGACGGCGCCCGGCGTCTGGACCGTCGCGACGACGCATCTGCTCGATGACATCGATCTGGGCGCCGAGACGATCCCCGCGTTCGGCGACATCGATGGCGATGGCGATCTCGACATCGTCGTCGGCACGAAGATCGAGCCCGACAATCCCAAGACCGGCGGCATGTACTGGTTCGAAAACGTCGGCACGCGCACGGCGCCAGCGTTTCGGCTGCGTGGGCACCTCGCCGTGCTGCCCGCGTTTCACAACGCTCCGGCGCTGGGTGATCTCGACGGGGACGGTCTGCCCGATCTCGTCGTCGGGCAGTTTCAGGACGCGGTTGCCTGGTATCGCAATACCGGCAAGCCCGGTCCGAATCGATTTGTCCTGGTGGACTCCGCGATCGTGCGACTGCCCCGCGGGAGCAACGCTGTCCCCGAGTTGTTCGACATCGACGGCGACGGCGACCTCGATCTCTTCATCGGGGACGCATCGGGACGGATCGCGTTCTTCCGCAATGACGGAACGCCACGCTCGCCCAGGTTCACACTCGTGACGGACGATTACCTGGGTGGTCAGCGGGTGGGCAGACGCGCCGTGCCCCGCTTCGTCGATCTCGACGGCGATGGTCGCAGCGCCCTCATCGTGGGGAGCGAGCAGGGCGGGGCACCGGCGGTGTTCCGAGGATTGGTGCGCGACTCGAGCGTGATGGTGCAGCTCCCGCCGTACTCCGCGCCCGCCTTCGTCGATGTGCGCGGGATTGGTGTTCGCGACCTGTTCGGGGGCGGAGCAGGCGGAGGGCTTGTGTACTTGCGCAGAGTGGACACTTTTCGGTCACGGCCCTCGTAGGGCCCCCACTCCCTTGAACCGAGTCCAGTTATGGTAAAGCCTGTTCTGCAGCTCGCCGCCGTTGGGTTCGTGGGCGTCCTCCTCTGGAAACTGGCAGGCGCCTTTCTCCTTCCTCTCATCTTCCTCGTCATCAAGATCGCCTTCGTCATTGGTTTGGTGATGCTGGCGTTCTGGTACTTCAATAAGAAGCCTCGTGGCAAGGAGGACACGCCTCCCGCGTCGGAGTAGTGTTCGCTAGAACACAAATCGAGGCGCGCCAGGCTGACTCTCGCCTGGCGCGCCTCGTGCGTTCTCCGAGCGGCAAAGGAGGACGCCATGAGCTACTGGAAAGGCTTGGGTGTAGCCGTCGCCATCGACCTCATCTGGATCATGGGGTGTCCGTTGCTGGCGACTGAACCCCCGCTGGAGATGCAGCGGGAGCCCGCGCAGCAGGTCGCAGACCTCACCGCGATCGGTCAGGTGGAAGACTCGCTGATGGAGCGCCTTCAGGACCAGCCGAACGACGTCGACGCGATGCAGAAACTGGCCGACGTCTACGCGAGCCATGGCTGGTACGAAGCGGCGATCGGTCCGCTGGCGCGCGCTCTCCAGCTCGACCCTACGCGACGCAGCCTCTGGTCCGCGCTGGATACCGCGATCGCAAAAAGCGGTCGCGCGAAGATGACCGATAAAGAGCTGACGGAGAAAGCGGCGGCGTTTGTGGAGGCGGTGGACATGTGGGGGCACGGGTGCTGAAAAGGGACGGTAAGGGACGGTAAGGGACGGTAAGGGACGGTAAGGGACGGTAAAAGACGGTAAGGGACGGTAGGAGCCTGACTCTTACCGTCCCTTACCGTCTCTTACCGTCATTTACCGTCTGGTTATTGGTCCACCCAAGTCGATCTCACGTCATACGTGACGTTATAAACCAGCTGATTGACGATGTGTCCGTACGCGTCATTCGGATCGCGCGCCGAGAACGATGGCGTGCCGCCGATGAACGACAGGCCCCCGACCTTCTCGGTCTCGGCCGAGCTGCGGCGCCACATGACGCCACCCGTGCGCGTGTTCACGAGCCACACCGACAGCTCCACCGTGACCGTCGCCTCGACGATCGGTGAGAGACCAGCGGTCAGCCCGCCGCTCGGCTTCACGTTCGAGATCTTGAGATGGCCAAAAAAGGCGACAGGGCAGGCGGTCGAATCGGCGGACGCGAATACGCGGGTCGAGTCTGCCGACGTGAACTCCCGCATCTCGATGCCGGTTTGCGCGGCGAGCACGTATTCCTCGAACCGCCGCGTGGCGAACTCGTGGAGGTTTCCCTTCGCGTTCTCCACTGAGAACTGGAACAGACCGATGTTGTGATGCGGCACGAGATTCAGCGTCGGAGGAAGGAGCACGCGCTGCCGGGCTGGGTGGTAGCCGCCACCGCAGCCGAAAATCGCCAGTACGACGAAGGAACAAATCAGAACGCGAAGCACGCGCATTGGGACCTCACATCGAGGGACGTTTCGGGGCCCCAACATAATGCTTTCCGTTATTTGAATGTCTCTGTGGGCACCGTCACGGGCTTGGGTTGCGCGCCACCGCCCGTCGACCAGGCTTGGCCCCACCCAGCCGGTCGCCCCGCCGCCGTGGCAGCCGTCGCAATTCATCGAGCTGAAGATTTTCTCGCCGTCGGCCACAGATCCTGAATCGCGAGCGAGCGGGTTCGAGATTTCACCCGCCGGGGGAGGATTGCCGCCCGCAGATACGTGCTGCGGATAGCGCACCGAGGGCGGGAGTTGCTCGCTCCGTTCGCACGCAGCGGCGAGCAGCGCGAGGAGGACTAGAGTCCGAAGACCCAGACGATTCCTCCCTGACTCGTATGGCGAGCCAGATCGGGCGCGAAGTCGGCGGGCGGCCGGACGTCGGCGGGGTCGTCGGATCGCACGTCGCCGGAGAGCAGGAACCAGTCGCCGCCGATCCCGGCGTAGATGGCGACGTACTGCTTGCCGTCCGCGCCGCGAAACGAAATCGGCGCGCCAACGACACCCGAGCCGACCTTGAACTTCCAGAGTTGGCGGCCGGTGCGCGCGTCCGCTGCCTTGAACCAGCCGTCGAGCGTGCCGTAAAACACCACGTCGCCGGCGGTGACGACGCTACCGCTCCAGACGGGAAACTTCTCCTTAATCTCCCAGACCTTCCGTCCGCGCGCGGCGTCCCACGCGATGAACGAGCCCATGTTGCCGCCCGGGCCGGCGGTGTACGGTGTCGTCGCGCCGATGTACGGCGTCCCCGGAATGCGGGTCACCGGGACAGCCTGGTAGCTCATGCAGAGATTGTTCGTCGCCGTGTAGAAAAGACCGGTATGCGGCGAATACGCCGCCGGTGATGCGGGACTCTTGCCACCTTCAAGAGACGGGCAGATGCCCTGCACATTCCCCTTTGATGCTCCCGTGGTCTTGGTCGTATCGACGACAGGAAGACCAGTGGTCCTATCGATGCGCTTCGCCCAGGTGACGTGCGCGAACGGCTCCGCAACCAAGACCTCGCCCGTGGCGCGGTCGAGCGTGTAGGCGAAACCGTTTTTGTCGAAGTGCACCAGCACCTTGCGGAGTCGTCCACCGACCACGAAATCGGCGAGAATCATCTCGGCGTTCGAGTCGTAGTCCCAGCTGTCGTGGGGCGTGAACTGATACGCCCAGACCAGTGCGCCATCGCGGGGACGGCGCGCCAGCACGCTGTTGGTCCACTTGTTCTCGCCGGGCCGTTGTTCGGGGTTATACGGGCCGGGGTTTCCGACGCCGAAGTAAATCAAGTCGAGCTGCGGGTCGTACGTGATCCATCCCCACACGGGCGCGCCGCCGCGCCGCCACGAATCGCCGGTCCACGTCGACGTCCCGATCCCGGCGCCGCCGCTGAACGTCTCGGGGCGCACGAGCATTAGTGTGTCGGGCCCCATGTTGTGCGCGGTCCAGACGACTTTCCCGGTCGCGAGGTCCAGCCCCTTCACCCAGCCGTAGATTCCGAACTCGCCGCCCGATGGCCCAACGATCACGCGATTGCCCGCGACAAACGGCGCCATCGGTGTCGTCTCACCCTGATTCATGTCGGCGATCTGCGTCTTCCAGAGCTCCTGGCCGCTCTTGGCGTCCACCGCGACGGTGTGTCCGTCCAACAGGTTGTAGATGATCTTGCCGTCAGCGTAGACGGCGCCGCGGTTGATCGCGTCGCAACAGGCAATGCCGACGGATGTGGGGTTGACGTCGGGCCGGTACTTCCATTTGAGCGGATAGCCTTCGCGCGTGAGATCGAAGGCGTAGAGAACATTTGGGAACGGTGTGACGACGTACATCGTGTTGCCGACGACGAGCGGCTGGCCTTCATGGCCGCCGAGAACGCCGGTCGAAAAGCTCCAGATCGGTCGCAGCCGAGCGGCGTTGCGCGGCGTGATTTGCGAGAGGCCACTGAAGCGCGTCGCCGAGTAATCTTTGCCGGGCATCGTCCATTGCCCATCGTCGCGACCCGATGCGGCGGGGCCCTGCAGAACGATTAGAGCGACCGCGGCAAATGGCGCAACGCGCATGCGCGTAATGATAGCAGTATGAGAACTCTCTCATAAGGCGCGAAAGGTCCTCCGCTTTCGAGTCCCTCCGCGTTCATTCTCCCGAGCCACTCAACCGTCACCATTCTCTCGGGAGGTTTTCGATGAACAAGTTCCTAGCACTCGGTACGCTCGTCATGCTCGCGGCCTGCTCTCACGACAACAACGTCACCGGGATAGCCGCAGACCGTGCAGTGGACGTCGGAGTCAGCGCCCCCCCGGTCGCGGCGGCCGCGGACGCGCCCGGTGCCGTGTTTGCGCTCACCAACCAGGTGGCCGGCAACTCTGTCGCGACGTTTGCGCGCGCGGCCGATGGAAGTCTGACCTGGGCCGGTAGCGTGGCGACGGGTGGCACCGGCGCGGGAAGCGGCCTCGGATCGCAGGGCGCGCTCGCGTTGAGCGATGACGGCCGCTGGCTGTTCGCCGTCAATGCCGGCTCGAACGACATCTCGGCGTTCCGCGTCGGGGCAAACGGACTCACGCTCACGAGCCGCGTTGCGTCGGGCGGGGTCCGGCCCATCAGCCTCACCGTCCACGGAGATTTCGTGTACGTCCTCAACGCCGGCGGGAACGGCAACATCAGCGGCTTCACGATCGGCGGAGATGGCGCGCTCACGGCCATCACCGGGTCGACGCGGTCGCTTTCTGGTAGCGCCGTCGGTCCCGCGCAAGTTGCGTTCAGTCCTGACGGCCGCCGGCTCATCGTGACCGAGAAGTCGACCAACAGGCTCGACGTCTATGCGGTGGGCGACGACGGCGTCGCGTCGGCGGCGACTGCGAGCTCGTCGGCCGGTGGCACGCCGTTCGGGTTCTCGTTCGGTCACCGCGGCGAGCTGTTCGTCTCCGAGGCGACCGGGAGCGCGTCATCCTACGTGATCGGCAACGCCGGCCAGCTGAGTACGGCCAGCGGCGCGGTGCTCACCCATCAAGGTGCGCCTTGCTGGGCCGTGGTTACGAAGAACGGCAAGTTCGGCTACACGGCGAACGCCCAGGGCGGCTCGATCTCTGGTTTCGCGATCGCGCCTGACGGCTCAATCGCCCTCATCGATGCCGACGGCCGGACCGTGGTCGTCGGTCCGGGAAACATCGACTTGGCGCTGAGCGATAACAGCCGGTATCTGTACGAGTTGAACGGCAACCGCAGCATCAGTGGCTTCCGCATCGAAGCTGACGGGCATCTGAATGCGGTCAACAACGTTGCCGGTTTGCCGGCGAGCACGGTGGGGTTGGCAGCGCGGTAGTAGCTACGCGCGCTCGGCCGAGGGGAGCCACACCGTGAACGTGCTCCCCCGGCCGGGCATGCTGTCCACTTCGATTCGTCCTTGCTGCAACTCAGCAAACAGCCGCGCAATCGCTAACCCTAGTCCCGTTCCTCCCAACTCTCGGCTCCGCGACTGATCGATGCGGAAGAACCGGTCGAAGATCCGCTCCACATGCTCGGCTCCAATGCCTGGCCCGGTGTCGCTGACGCGCACGCCGACCTCTGTCCCATTGCGCTCGATGGCGAACGTGACGCTACCGCTCGACGTATAGCGCGCGGCATTCGATGCCAGGTTGAGGAGGATGTGACGGGTGCGATCGGCATCGCCAATGGCCTCGGCTCGTTCCGACGGTTCCGATCGCACGATCAGCGGTTTCCCAACCGACATTGCCTCCGTTATCTCACGCACCTCTTCGACCACAGCGGTCAGATCAAACGGCGCGTGCGCCAACGCCAACTGCCGATTTTCACCGCGCGCGATCAGCAGCAGCTCCTCCACGAGCTTCGTCGTGCGGTCGAGCGCGCGCTCCATCGCGGCGAGCGCCTCGCGGATCTGGGCCTCGGAGCGCCCGTCTTCGGATGCCCATTGCACCTGGGCACGCAAATGGGTGAGCGGCGTGCGCAGCTCGTGGCTCGCGTCTGCCGTGAAGGACTGGAGGGCGCGATGCGCCCGGTCTACGCGCTCGAGCATGCGATTGATGCTGTCCGCGAGCTCGGTTACTTCCGCCTGTCCGGTGGGGCTCATGAGCCTCGTCCCCAGCTCCGACGGGCCGATCGCGCGCGTTTCTCCCGTGACTCTCTCGAGTGGTTGCAGCGCCGCGTCGACCGCTTGACGCGCGGCGCGGGCAGATGCAAACGCGGCGACCGGCAACAGCAAGACCGCTGCCGCCACCAGTACGCCGAGCGGGACGAGATACGATTGTCGGCTCGCCACGACGTAGATATCGAACTCGCCCATGGCACGATGCAGCACGCGATAGCGCCAGCGCGCGCGCTGCGTGATTGCCGAGACCAGGTCGCTGGGAGCGCCCTGGAGACGCCGGGCCGGCATTCCTGGAGAGATGTAATAGACCTGCGGCATGCCGCCGGCGTTCATCGTGGTACGCGTGATGAGCACCTGACCACCCATGCCCACGAGCTGGTCGGCGAGCGCCGACGGCATCACGCCGCCTGGTGCGCTGGTCGAATCGCGATAGGCGCCGAGGAGCGACTGAATGACATCCGCCGAATGCTCGAGTGAGCTCCGCAACGCCATCTCGGCGGCCGCCGCGAATAGCAGCACGACGACCAACGCGTATCCCGCCAGCGTGATCCTCGCGACGCGACTGAAGCGGCGCGTGAGCACCTGACTCAGGCGGCGCTCACTCATTCGCGTCTGCTTCCAGCCGATACCCCACGCCGCGGACCGTGTGAATCGGCGCGGACCGCCCGCCAAAGCTCAACTTCTTGCGCAGGTAATTGACGTACACGTCCACGACGTTCGTTTCGGGATCGAACTTGTAATTCCACACCGCCTCCGCGATGCGCGAGCGCGACACCGTGCGGCCCGCATTGCGCATGAGGAACTCGAGCAAGGCGAATTCGCGCGGCGAGAGATCGATGACGCGCTCATCCTGCATCACCCGGCGCGCCAACGGATCGAGCGTGATGTCCCCGACCTTCAGCGTCGCGTCCTTGTGGCGCAGCTCGGCACGACGGATGAGTGCGTGGACGCGCGCCAGCAGCTCGGGCAGATCGAAGGGCTTCGTGACATAGTCGTCGGCGCCGCCTTCGAGACCACGGACGCGTGACTCGAGCTCGTCTTTGGCGGTGAGCAACAGCACCGGTGTCGCGACGCCCCGTTTCCGCAGCTCCGCCACGACGCTGAAGCCATCGCGGCCCGGCAACATCACGTCGAGCACGACGCAGGTGAAATGGCCCTCCAGCGCGCGCTCCATTGCGCGGTCGCCGGAATCGGTTTCCGTCACGCCGTAACCTTCCTCGCGGAACGCTTTGCTCAGGAAGCGCCGCAGGTCGCGATCATCTTCGACGAGGAGGATCTGCACGCCGCTAACGTACGGTGGCGCAGCAGCGTGGGGCAATGTGAGAAGGATGAGAAAGTTCTAACGTGACGCGCCGGCACTTCCATCCCGCGAGCGAGGTCGGCACATTCCGGCCATGAACATCGCACTCCTGTTGGCACTGAGCCTGACAACGCCGCTGGACACGGCGACATTCGCCGGCGGCTGCTTTTGGTCCATGGAGCATCCGTTCGAGCTGGACGGCGTCTCGTCCATCACGGTCGGTTTCATGGGTGGTAGCACCAAGAATCCCTCGTACATGCAGGTGGTTGAGGGAGGGACCGGTCATCTCGAGTCTGTGCAGGTGGTCTATGACCCGGCGAAGGTGAGTTACCAGACGCTGCTCCAGGCCTATTGGCACAACATCGATCCATTCCAGGCGGATGGGCAGGCCTGCGACACGGGGCCGAACTACCACACGGCGATCTTCGTCCGCGATCCCGAGCAGCGCCGTGCCGCCAGCGCGTCGAAGCAGGTGATCATCGACCGGTTCCATCGTGAGGTGGCCACGCAGATTCTGACGGCCGGCGCCTTCTATCCGGCCGAAGAGTATCACCAGCATTACGCCAAGAAGAATCCCGTTCGCTACGGGATGTATCGCACGGGCTGCGGCCGCGACCGCCAGCTGCGCGCGATTTGGGGGGACGACGCCGGGAAAGTCAGCACATCACCGCATACCGAGGTGAGACCAGCGATGTATACCGTGAAGCCCAGGCCGACCGATGCCGAGCTGCGCCGCGCGTTGACCCCGTTGCAGTACGAGGTGACGCAGCACGAGGCGACGGAACGGCCTTTCCAGAACGAATTCTGGGATAACCACAAGGCAGGGATCTACGTGGACGTCGTGTCGGGAGAGCCGCTCTTCAGCTCGCTCGACAAGTTCGACTCCCGCACCGGGTGGCCGAGCTTCACTCGACCACTCGATACGAGCAACGTCACGGAGAAGTCGGACCACTCGCTGTTCATGGAGCGCACCGAAGTGAGGTCCGCGCACGGGAATTCGCACCTGGGTCATCTGTTCGATGACGGCCCGAAGCCGACCGGCCTGCGCTATTGCATCAATTCGGCATCACTGCGGTTTGTTCCAGTGGACCGTCTGGAAGCGGAAGGCTACGGCCAGTATCTCGCGCTGTTCAAGAGGACGGGCGCTCCAGAAGACTGACGGCGCGGTGAAGGCGATCGATCGCCGCGCCTAAGTCTTCGGTTGGACCCGGCGACAATTCCCCTACCAATGCGACTTCCCGCAACAACTGCAGGGCATTGCGGACGTGCTCGCCCGGTCGCTCGGTGGTCCCGACGCGGGCGCCACGGCCGCGGCGATCGAGCGTACTGCGGCGCTCTGGCCCGCGCCGGCGGTCCACGACCTGACGGCGTTCATCCGGCACGTTGGAGACCGACCGGCGTCGAGCATCGGCGCGGCGGTCGGTGCCCGAACGGCGATCGGCCCAGATTCTCGTGAAGGTCACTAGGGACGGCGTGCGGCAGGACGCGTGCCAGCGGGCATCGTGCCCCAGAACGTCGGGTCCGTCGCCCGTGTCTCACGCGATACGTAGCTCTGCTTCGGGTCGAGGCGGAAGCGATTGTTTTCCCAACTGAGCAACGCGTCGGTCGAAAATTTGTGCAGAGTGGCTTGCTCGGAATCGCTCGCTGACTGCATCGTTTTCATCCCATTCGCGAACATCTGGTCAAAATCCGCATAGCTCGCAACTGACGAGAAGATGATGTAGGTCGGCGTAGGCATCCCGACCATCACTTGGTACACCCGGTACTGCGTGTTGGGCGCGGCTCGCTGTGCGGCTGAGCCGTAGGCCTTCGCGGCGGCGTCGAATTCCGTTTCATGACCGGGCCGTACGCGCACCAGGGAGATCTCCCAGAAGCGCTGCTTTGCGAGATCCGGGAAGGCCCCCATGCTCAGGTCCGGACGGGCCATGGCTTGGATCGTCCGCGAGCTGTTGATTAGATCGGCATCAGCCCGGCTCAACCGGTCGAGCTCGGCCGTCGTGGCGGCATCCTTGTCGTAACGACTCATGGCTTGCCAGTAGGCCGCGTTGGATGCGGACGGAATGAGGTACCACGCCTCCGGCATCCCGGTTATCGACGTCATCGCCAGGTAGTAATCCGGTGAGTTGACTCGGCCGAATGCGGCGGGCCAGCCCGCTTCGTTGCGGGCGTGCTCGGCGGTGCGGCCGACTTTGACCTCTTCCCGGATGATCGTGACCAGCGAGGGCTGCGTGGTAGGAAGGCCCTGATTCTGCGCGAGCGCGACGGCCGGCACCCCGCACGTCAGTGCGAGGATTGCGGCTCGAGACAGTTTGTACATGGGAAGAACCTTGGGTTGCGGGCCGGGCGAAGCTAGCACGAAACCAACCTTTTGTCGAATCGTAACATCCAAAGAGTAGCCTTTCACTCCCGGGATCATATGACGCCGTTTCTGCCGATCGCTGCGGTCATACTCACGTTCCAAGGTTCCTCGTCCGACGTCCCTCCAACACATTCATCCGCGACAACCGCCGTAGCCCAACGAGCGATGACGCCGCCGACGATCGACGGTAGGGACAACGATGAGGTTTGGCGGCAGGCGCAGGTCATCAGCACGTTCCGGCAGTTTCGGCCTGTCGAAGACGCAGACCCGACCGTCCGCACGGAAGCAAAGGTCGCCTACGACGATCGCAACTTTTACGCGTTCGTTCGCGCCTTCGACCCGCATCCCGACAGCATCTTGAAGTTGCTCGCCCGCCGAGACATCCGCGTCTGCTGCGATCAAATCAAGATCGTCATCGACTCTTATCACGACCGCCGCACCGGCTACGAATTCGCGGTGAATCCCGGCGGTGTGAAGCGCGATTACGCGATCTACGACGACAACAACGAAGACGAAACATGGGATGGCGTCTGGGAGGTGGCGACGCAGGTGGACTCGCTTGGGTGGACCGCGGAATTCCGTATTCCGCTGTCACAGCTCCGCTACGCTCATCAGGCCAGCAACGTCTTCGGGTTCGCGATCTGGCGTGATATCGACCGCCATCACCTGGAGCGCGTTGGTTGGCCGCTCTTCCGCGTGTCGCGTGCCGGCTTTGTCTCCCAGCTCGGCGACGTCGTCGGACTGAATGGGTTGCCCGCGCCGACCCGACTCGAGATCGCGCCATACGCGGTCACGAAGAACGTGCCGCGCGGATTCATTCACGAGCAGCAGCTCACGGCGGGCGCCGATGTGAAGTACGGCATCACGTCCAACATCACAGTCGATGCGACCGTCAATCCCGATTTCGGTCAAGTCGAAGCCGACCCGTCCGTGCTGAACCTGTCGGCATTCGAGCCATTTTTCCAGGAACGGCGTCCCTTCTTCGTCGAAGGAACGGGCATCTTCCAGTTCGGCGTGAACTGCAGCGTGGTCAACTGCTATGGCGAGGGACTGTTCTATTCGCGCCGTGTCGGGCGGAGCCCACAGCTCAGGGGTCAGTACGGAAACGCCAATTCACCGACCGCGAGCAACATCGTCGGCGCCGCGAAGGTCACGGGCCGGCTGCCGAGTGGGCTGTCGATCGGCGCGCTCGATGCGGTCACGCAGCGGCAGATCGGCGACAGCAGCCGTACGATCGAGCCCCTGACCAACTATGCCGCGATCCGAGCCCAGCAGGACTTCCGCAAGGGCGAAAGCGGCATTGGCATCATGGCGACAACGGTCGACCGGAACTCCGATCAATGGACCGACAAATTCCTCAATAAGAGCGCCTATGCCGGCGCGCTCAACTTCCGGCACCGCTTTCATAACGGCCGCTATCGGCTCTCAGGGTCTTTCGATCTCAGCAACGTCAGTGGCACTCCGGCCGCGATCTCGCGAATCCAGCAGAGCTCGGTGCATTACTATCAGCGGCCGGACGACAACTTGCGTTTCGACAGCACGCGCACGTCTCTCGCCGGCGATGCGGAAGAGCTGCTGTTCCGGCGCACCAGCGGCTTCATCCAGTTCGAAACCAGCTACGAACGCCGTTCCCCTGGGTTTGAAATCAACGACCTCGGTTTCCTGCTGTATGCCAACCAGCAGTCGTTCAACAACTGGGCGTCACTCAACTGGCTGAAGCCGTTCCTGATTTTCCAGCAGGGGTTCTGGAACTTCAATTGGTGGCAGTACTGGACGGCGGACGGGCTGCCGACCGAGCGCGCCGCCAACACCAATGCGCATATGCAGCTCAAAAACGGCTGGTACCTGCACATGGGCGGCACGGTTGGACAGCTCGGCGGCGTGTTTGACGATCGCCAGGCGCGCGGCGGCCCGGCGGTGCGCGTTAGCCCTTACTTCGCACCCTGGGGTGGGTTCGGCGGGGACTCGCGCAAGCCCATCGTGCCATACCTCTTTGTCAACCTGTTCAGAGGCGATGCGGGCCACTCCACCCGCGTCAGTGCGAGTCCAGAGATCGACATGCGCATCGCGTCGCAGTTCATCGGTTCGGTCGTGTTCAACGTCTCGCATTCCATTAGCGACGTGCAATACGTCGGCACGGTGACCGATTCAACCGGCGGAGTGCATTACGCGTTCGCGCATCTGGACCGGCAGACGGGCTCACTCTCGTTCCGCCTCGACTACACGGCATCCACGACGCTGACCTTACAGGCCTACGCATCGCCCTTTGTGAGCAAGGGCCACTATTCGAGCGTCCGCGAGCTCGTGAATCCTCGCGCCGAGCAGTACGCCGATCGGTACGCTCCCTATTCGGGGACGGCCCCCGGGGACTTCAACTTCAAGGAATTCAACTCCAATCTCGTGTTGCGTTGGGAGTACCGGCCGGGCTCGACGCTGTTCGTCGTGTGGAGTCAAGGGCGCGACGACTTCGAGCCCACCATGGGAACGCGGAGTTTCCGAGGCGATTTCGGGCGGCTGTTCAACGCGTACCCGAGAAACACGTTCCTCGTGAAGATGTCGTATTGGCTGAGCCGCTAGTCCTCACCCCCTGAACGCCTATGAGGCTCTAATTCCCAACTCGTCGATGTGAAGCAAGAGGTCCGCCGGGTCTTCGTACACCCGATAGGCGCCAGCCCGCTCGAGCTCTTCCTGTCCATAGCCGCCGGTTAGCAGTCCCACGCCGAGTGCGCGGGCGCGCCGGGCGGCGAGTAGGTCCCACACGCTGTCGCCGACGGCGACGGCCGATTCGGGTGCCACCCCGAGGCGCGCGGCGGCCGCGAGCCAGAGATCGGGATCGGGCTTTGCGTGCTGGACATCGTCGCGGGTGATGAGCGGGATGCTTGGCGGCAAGGCGATGAGCTCGAGCAACGGGCGTGCGCTGGCGAGGGCACCGCTCGTCGCGACTGCCCACGGCACCTTCAGCTTGGTGAGATGCCGCATCAACTCTTTCGCTCCCGGGAGCAGCCGAACGTCGCCCATCTGCGCCGCAAAGAGACGAGCGTGCACCTGTTTCATCTTGGCCGCCTCCTTGTCCGTCAGCTCGTGGCCGGTCTCGCGCGCGAGACTCTCGGCGAGCAGGCCGCCGCTCATGCCGATGCGACGATGGATACGCCACACCGACAGTTGGATGCCACCCAGCTCGAGCGCTTTGCGCCAGGCGAGCGCGTGCTGATAGACGCTGTCGGTGAGGGTGCCGTCGAGATCGAGCAGGATGGCTGGGCGGTCGGGGCGGTCGGGGCGGTCGGGGCGGTCGGGCATGGTCACATTTCCGGGCTGAAATTGCCGACCGGAGCCTTGTACAGCATGGACGCCAGCGTGCCGAGGACCACCATCGTGAACAAATCCAAGACGAGCTGCTTGATCGTGAGACTGAATGGCCACGGCTGTTCGGCGAACCAGAGCAGGTACATCGGGGCGGGGCCGAAGAGCCACGCCACCACGCCGAACCGCAGTCCCTGAGGAACTTCCGGTCCCGGCCGGACCCAGCGCGCGTACAGAGCGACGAACGCAATCGCCATCGCGAGATGGGACAGCGGCAGGAACACGACCATCCAGGCGCCTCCTCCACCACTCGAGGCCGTCATCGGCCTGAGCAACGTCCCATAGAACGGCCGATAGTCGGCGCCGAGGATGAAGCCGTGAATGACGATGGCGAAGACCTGGGAGACGAAGAATACCGCGACGACCGTCCAGATGAACCGCTCGGTGTTCATGGAGACCTCGCGAGAGAAGGCGCCACAAAAAATACGAGCCGGGACGCTGAACCGCCTCCCGGCTCTTAGGGCGCTTAGGACTTAGGCTCTTGGCCCCTATTTTTTCACCGCCATCACCGCAGCATATGCATCCACGAAGCCCGCACCAACTTCCCACTGCGCGTAGCCCGGAAGCGGCCGCGCGGTCGACGTGAGAACGTTGAGAATTTGGTCGGGTTTGAGCGTGCCGCCCGCCGCCTCCTGCATCAACGCGACGACGCCGGTGATGTGCGGCGTGGCCATCGACGTTCCGGAGGCGCACGTGTAGAACGCCTGGTTCGTCGGGTCGATCGCACAAATGCGCGCGTCGTGATTCGCGTCAGCGCCGTTGAGCACGATCCCCGTCGATGCGCGGGTCGAGACGATGTGTACGCCGGGCGCCGTGATGTCGGGATGATACAGCGGATCACGCGGAATACCGCGGGACGAGAAGTCGGCCAGCACGTGCGCGCGTGGCTCGTTGTTCGTTGGCGCCAGCGGGTTCGAGCCGTCATCTAACATGCAATGCGCTTCGGAGTTGGTCGGATCGACAACCCCGATCTTGCATCCAGCCGCGACGCCGATTACCCAGGGAGCGACGCTGTAGGGATTCAACGTGTTCTGCCCGGGGCCATCGTTGCCTGCGGCGAACACGACGGTGATGCCCCGTTTGGCAACCTGCTTCGTCGCCTCGTTGATCGGATCGTGCGGATCGAACGCGCCCGACGTGCCCCAGGAGTTGTTCACCACTTTGATGTTGTACTGTTGCTGATGATCGAGGATGTAATCGAACCCGGCCAGCGCCCAGAAGATGAACAGGACGTCACCGGTGCCGATCCCGATCAGGTTCGCCCCCGGCGCGACACCCGTGTAGTAGCCACTCGATGAGGTTCCCATGCCCGCCGCGATGCCGGCGACGTGCGTGCCGTGCCCGACCGACGTTTCGGAATTGGGGAGATTCTCGACGACGAGCGTCGCGCCTTTGCGGATGGGCTTCGGCGCGTCCTTCCCGAAGGTGAAGAGATCGTTCTGGTTGTAAAGCACTTTCACGTTTTGCACGGTGTGTTGCGGATAGGCGAGGTCGGCGTTGTAGAGGCCATCGATGCCGCTGTCGAGGATCGCGATGCCGATGCCCTTGCCCGTGATGCCCGCAACGTGAACGGCGTCAGCGTGGATCGCAGGGACGCTTTCGTGCAGCATGTACCAATCGAGCTGCTTGTCGGCGTAAATGCCCTCGAGGCCCGGCAGCGCGGAGATCGTCAGGAGCTGCGCCGGCGTCGCGAGCGCCGCGACCATCGAGAAGTTGTCGTACTGCACGACTCCCGCGCCCGAATTCAGGATGCCGCTCGTGACCGCATCCAGCGTCGTCCTCGTCTCATCGAAGTTGACGATGTAGATCGCGGCGGCATCGGTCGTCGATCCTGCCGGGAGGTTGGTGCTAGGGGGAGGCCCGGCGACCTTCTGGCCCTGGTCGCACGCGACGAGGGTGAGCACTGCGCCCGCAGTGATGAGCCATCGGTTCATGGGTCCTCGGGGTTGGGAGGTGTCTCCGAGGGCCAGCAAATCATGTGCCCCATTGAAACTCACGAAAACACAACGGCCGGGCCGCATCGCGACCCGGCCTCACCCAGCCGGTGTAGCTCGCGAGCAACAGTTACTCGGGCTCCATGCGCTCCAGCGCGAATCGGAGCCGCAACATCGCGGTGTCGAGCAGGCGCCGGGAATCGTCCCGCAGCGCTCCGGCATCCGCGAGCTCCGTGAGCAGCTCGAGCACGGCGTGGATCTGTGCTGTCGCGGATTCGACGATCATCCGGCGGTCGAGTCCGCTGCGGCGCTCCATGTCCACCGCGACATGCTTAAGACGCCGATCTGCGCCCCGCCTGCGATTCGCAACGGTCATGAGGTGACCTCCCAGGTGCGTTCGCTGTTCAGCAGTGCGTCGAGCTCTCCCGTTCCCTTCGAACCTCCGGCCTGTGCATAGACCTCTTGCTCGTACGACGCTGCCGGGTTGCAATAGAGCACACCCATGGCTGCAGGGAAGGGGGGCTCCAGCGCCGCCAGCAATTGGGCTAACGGGCGGTTGGTTTCGTCGTGGATCAGGGCATCCGAATCGGTCGGCACGATTTCGAGCTCCAGCTTGCCGGGCTTCAAGCGAAGCGCTTTCTCCTTGTTCTTGCCGAACAGCAGCGGCTTGCCGTGCTCGACGAGAATCTGCGCGTCCGCGGCGACTTCCTTGCCGGTGATGTGATCGAACACCGCGTCGTTGAAGACGACGCAGTTCTGTAGAATCTCGACGAACGAAGCTCCGCGATGGGCGTGACTCCGCTTCAATGTCGCGACCAGATGCGCCTGCATCGTATCGACGGAGCGGGCCACGAACCGAGCGCCCGCGCCCAGGGCGAATCCGCACGCTGAGACGGGATATTCGATCGAGCCGAGTGGCGTTGAGGGAGACCGCGTGCCGCGACGCGAGGTCGGCGAGTACTGGCCTTTGGTCAGGCCGTAGATCTCGTTGTTGAAGAGGATGATCTGCAGGTCGACGTTGCGGCGCAGCACGTGCAACATGTGGTTGCCGCCGATCGATAGCCCATCCCCGTCGCCCGTCATCACCCAGACATCGAGCTCAGGATTCGCGAGCTTGATCCCTGTGGCAATCGCGGGAGCGCGACCGTGGACCGTATGGAACCCATAGGTCGACATGTAATAAGGAAAGCGGGCAGCGCAGCCGATGCCGCTCACGAACACCGTCCGTTCGCGCACGAGGCCCAATTCCGCGCACGCCTTCTGCACCGCCTTGAGGATCGCGTAATCACCGCAACCCGGGCACCAGCGGACCTCCTGGTCCGAGGAATAGTCCTTCGGCGCGAGCTGCGCGTCGGTGATCGTGGTGACCGTCATAAGAAGGAGATCCGATTTCCGGTTTTATCCGTGCGCTGAAGCGCCGGCTCGGCCAATACGGGCGTCCTTAAGGAGGCCTTTAGGGCACGGATTAACGACGAACTCATCTTTTCTCCATCACTTTTCGGATTGCCTGCACAATTTCCGTCACCCTGAACGGTTTGCCAGTAACTTTTCCAAATGGTTCAGCTGGAACTAAGTATTCCGCTCGCAGCAACTTCACTAGCTGGCCGTTGTTCATCTCCGGTACGAGCACACGATCGAACCGCTTGAGCAGCTCACCGAGGTTGCGTGGGAAGGGACTCAAGTACCGCACGTGAACGTGCGAAACATCTCGGCCCTCATCGCGCGCGATCTTCACGGCCTGATGAATCGGTCCGAACGTCGATCCCCAGCCGACAACCGCAAGCGCGCCATGATCGTCACCAAGCGCGACGTCCTGAAGTGGGATGTCGCGTGCAATCCCGGCGATCTTGTCGGCGCGCGCCTTGGTCATGCGGGCGTGATTGTCGGGGTCGTACGAGATGTGTCCGGAGTCGTAATCGCGCTCGAGCCCGCCGATGCGATGCTCGAGCTGCGGCGTCCCCGGTTTGACCCAGGGCCGCGCCAGCGTCTCCGGGTTGCGCAGGAACGGATGAAATCCTTCCGGATCGGTCCGATAGCTGACGGGGAATTTCGGCAGATCGGCTTCCCGCGGAATCCGCCACGGCTCCGCGGCGTGCGCGAGATAGCCGTCGCTCAACACGATGACTGGTGTCATGTACTTCGTCGCCAGGCGCACCGCTTCGATGGCGACGTCGAAGCAATCACTTGTGGTCGCCGCCGCGAGCACCGCGAGCGGCGAATCGGCGTTGCGGCCGTGCACCGCCTGGAACAGATCCGATTGCTCCGCCTTGGTCGGCATGCCGGTGGACGGCCCAGCGCGCTGTGAATCGATGACGACGAGCGGCAGCTCCGTGGCAATGGCAAGCCCCAACATCTCTGTTTTCAGCGCGATGCCGGGGCCGGAGCTCGACGTGACACCGAGCGCACCGGTGTACGAGGCACCTAACGCGGCGCCGCTTGCGGCAATCTCGTCTTCAGCCTGGAACGTGACGACGCCGTAAGCGCGCAGATTGGCGAGCGTATGCAGGAGCGCTGAGGCGGGCGTGATCGGATAGCCGGCGAAGACCATCTTCTCGATTCCCGCCGCGCGCAGACCGGCAACCAGTCCCCACGCCAGGCCTTCAGTGCCGCTGACCGTGCGATAGCGTCCTGGACGCGCGACCGCTTTGGGAACGACGTAGCCGACGAGGTGCTCCGGCATCTCCGCCGTCTCACCGAAGGCGTGGCCGGCGTTCAGCGCCGCGATGTTGGCGGCGGCGATCAGCGGTTTCTTCGCGAATTTGCGCTTCAGCCACTCGATCGTCGCAGCGCGCTCGTGACCGTACATCCAGAGCAGCAGTCCCAGCGCCCACATGTTGCGACAGAGGTGCGCTTCGCGTGAGGTCAGGCCGTGCGGCTTCACGGCATCGGCGGTGAGCTTGGTGATGTCGAACTTCAGTACCTGATAGCGCGCGAGCGAATCGTCCTCGAGTGGATTTTTCGCGTAGCCCGCTTTGCCCAGATTGCGCTCGTTGAAGGCCGACGTGTCGACGATGACGGTGCCGCCGACCTTGAGATCGTGGACATCGACGGTGAGCGCCGCGGGATTCATGGCGACGAGCACATCGACCGCGTCGCCTGGCGTCATCACGTCGGTGCCACCGAAATGAATCTGGAACGCGGACACGCCGAACGTCGTACCAGCGGGCGCGCGAATCTCAGCGGGGAAATCGGGGAACGTCGAAAAGTCGCTGCCGGCGAGCGCGGTCTCGAGCGTGAACTGGCTCCCGGTCACCTGCATGCCGTCGCCCGAGTCGCCCGCGAAGCGGATGACGACCGAATCGCGGATCTCGCGTCCCGAGCCTTGAGCGGTGGCGGAGGTGATCATGTCTCTAATCTACACGACGTTACGCAGCACGAACCATACGTTCGCGGGACGCTCGGCCAGGCGCCGCATATACCATGCGAACCAGGCGCTGCCATAGCTGATCAACACCCTGACCCCAAGGCCGCGAGACGCAAGGGCGCGCTGCTCGGCTGCGCGGATGCCGTAAAGCATGTGGAATTCGAATGCAGAGGGATCGACGCGCTGCTTCACCGCCGCCTCCCGGATCCGGTCAATCAGCCTCACATCGTGGGTCCCGAATACGGGTTTGGCCCGCTGCCGCGCCGCCTCGCCGAGCAGCCGTTGCGCGAGCTGAAAGTAATTCGCATCGACGTCGCGCTTCTTCGGGAACGCGATAGCGGCGGGCTCGTTGTAGGCGCCCTTCACGAGCCTGATGGCGGGCGCGAGCGAGAAGAGCCCGTCGAGGTCGGCGGCGGTGCGACGCAAGTACGCCTGAAGGCACACGCCCACGTTCGACCATTCCGCTTTCGCGCGCCGGTACACCTCCAGCGTGGCGTCGACGTAGCGCGATTCCTCCATGTCGATCCAGAGAAATGATCGCGCCTGTTCGGCCCGAGCGGCCAGTTTGAGGACGTCCTGTACGCAGCCCTCGCGACTCGCGTCGAGTCCGAGATGCGTGAGCTTCACAGAAATGTGCGCCGGCAGTTTGCGCCGCTGAATTCTCTCGAGGACGCCGAGATAGTGATCGCGAACCTCCGCGGCTTCCGCTCGGCTCGTCACCTGCTCGCCCAATTCGGTCAGCAGGCTGCCGATGCCCGCCTTGCCGAATTGCGCCGCGGCGTCGAGCGCCGCGTCGAGTGTCTCCCCCGGCATGAAGCGTCGGACTGCACGCTGGAAGAAACGCCGATCGCGAAGCTGTTTCGCGAGCCATTGGCTGCGCGAGGCTCTGAGCAGAACGCTGCGGGCGAATCCCATGGAGAGATAGTGTAGTGTATCGTTATTTCATGCCAGCACATCGAGTCCGCATCGTAATCGGCGTGACCCTGCTCGCCGCGTGCGCCACGCCGCAAAGCGGACGCTCGGGGGGGGGAGTGGTCGCGGCGCCGGCCGAGGTGGCGAGCGAACCCTGCCTCCTCTCCACGGGCGATGTCACGACACGCCCACGAACGATCACGATCGGACTCACCGAACCGGTGGATCCTCGGCACGCGCCAATCGCTCGCAATGACGCGGAGCGCATCGTGTTCCGCCATCTCTACGAAACGCCGGTGCGCGTCGATTGCCAGGGCAACGTTCTGCCTGAGCTTACCGAGAAGTGGGTACGCGATGACGACGGGCGACGCTGGACATTCCGGCTACGCGATGGCGCGCACTACTGGGATGGAGCGCCGGTAACAGCGCAGGACGTCGTGTACGGGAAGGGTGGCGTCGGTTACACGCTGGGCGCGCTCGATCCGCGAGTGGTGACGGTCGCATTGGCGAAGCCCCGCGACGACGTCCCCGCGGTGCTCGGCGATGCCACGTTGGCCGTGGCGAAGGCCGCGCCCGATTCGAGCTGGCCGATCGGCACCGGCCGCTACTGGGCGACGAGTGGTACCACGACACCGCAGGAGATTCGCGCGCACAGCGAGCATGGCGACACGCTCGTGTTCCGCCTCGCCCCCCCCGCCCCCCCCGCCCCCCCCGCCCCCCCCGCGAGGGGCGATGCCCGCGACTTGCTCGACGCCGGCGTGGATCTGCTGGTCACCCGCGACCGCGCGTTGCGCGATTACGCCGCGACGTTGCCGAACCTGGCCATTGTTGCGCTACCGTGGGATCGCACGTACGTCTTCGTCACAGCGGAGGCGGGCGGCAGCAAGTTTGACGGTCTGGAACAGGCGGTGCGTGCCGAGGCGCGACGCGCGGAAGGCGGATTCTGGTGGCTCGATTTGCGTGCCTGTGGTGTCGCCGGCGGGCAGGGCATCTCTCCACCGCTCCCCCCCCCCGTCACCGCGGCGCTGCGACGCATCCTGTACGCCCGCGGCGACCCGACGGCGCGCGAGCTTGCCGGCCGGCTTGCCGCGCTCACGCACGCGGCGACCGCGGCGCGGGCGCCTGACGATCTGAGCGCCGCAGTCGCGGGCGGCAAGGAGTGGGGGTACGTCATTGCGCTGCCCCGAATCACCAACGACCCGTGCCGCGCCGCGAAGGACTTGTTGCCGTCGTGGGCGGCGACCATTACGGCGCTCGTGGATACGCGGGCGACCGCGATCGCGCGGCGCGGTGTGGCCCGCTGGACCGTCGATCTGGACGGGACGGCCCATCTCGCTCCGTCTCCATGACCTTTCGCACGCGCCTCCTGGCCGCCTTTGGCGTGGTGGTGCTCGTTCCCCTGCTCGTGTTTGGGCTCGGCATCCGCAGTGCGATGTCGCGGCGCGTGACTGCAGAGTACGAACGACGCGTCGACGGGGCGGGGATCGCGGCTACATCCTCGATTACGCGGGCAACGCGATGCGACTTGCCGGGCTCGATTTTCTCCAGATTCAGAACGACGAGGGGCGGGTCGTGTCGTCCGGTCATTTCCGCAACGAATTCGATCGCATGGGACCGGCGATTCCGCACGGCGGGGCTGCATTGGTGCGTGCCGCTGCGGCCGAGGGAGCGTTTCTCGCACTCGTCACAAGTGACTCCCTGCGGCTCGGCAAGACTCTGCGGCTCATCGGCGGAGTCGCCGTCGATTCGTCATTCCTGGCTCGACTGACACGCGATCCGGAGCTCGGCGTCGCGCTCGCGCTGCCGCGCGATTCCGTGAAAGCAGACAGCACCCCGAGCGTCGTCGCGGTAGTCACGCTGCCATTCGTCGATGCGGCGGATGGCCCCCCCCCCGGTCAGGTCGAGCAGGCGCGCATTGTGGTCACCCGCTCCGACGCATTTCTGTCTGCCCTCCAGCGCAACGTGAACCTCTGGTTCTCAGCGGCTGTACTGATCGCGGCACTGTTCGCCCTGCTGCTCGCAAGCTGGCTTTCCACTCGCATCAGCAGTCCCGTAGAAGCCAGCATTCGCGACATGGAGCGTCGCGTCGCGATCGGGGACATGGCTCGGCAGGTCAATCACGACGTGAAGAACGGCCTGGCGCCGCTGCGCAACGTGTTTCGGCACTTGACGCAGGTCGCGCGCGATCAGCCCGCGGACTTACCACAGGTGTTCACCGAACGGCAGGGAACGGTCGAGTCGAGCATCAGCTACCTCGAGACGCTCGCTGCGAACTACGCGCGTCTCTATCCTCAATCAGACCGCCGGTCCACTGACGTGAACACGGTCGTGCGGGACACGGTGGCCGGTTCCGGCACAGTCCGCACGAAACTGGCGGAGAACCTGCCGCCGGTTTCCGCCGACGCGCTCGTCTTGCGGCGCGTGATCGAGAATCTGTTGAGCAATGCGGTCGACAGCCTGGAGGGGAAGGCCGGAACCGTGATGGTGACAACGGAAGGGAGCAACGGCGTGGTGCGCATTGCGGTCAGCGACACGGGCCGCGGCATGAGCAAATCGGAGCTCGATCGCGCGTTCGATGACTTCTATACGACCAAACCGGGAGGGACGGGTCTCGGTTTATCGATTGTGCGGCGACTGATCCTCGATTCGAAGGGCTCACTCAAGGTCGAGACTGAGCCGGGGAAGGGGTCGACGTTCATCGTGGAGATCCCGGTCCAATGACCGTCGTCCTGATCGTCGACGACATCCCCGCGATGGCCGAGCAGTACGCGTACGACCTCAAACGCCTGCGCGGCTATGAGACCACGGTCGCCAAGAGCGGCCGCGCCGCGCTCGAGAGTCTGACGCGTGATTCGGTCGACTGCGTGATACTCGATCTCGAGATGCCGGGAATGGACGGCTTTGAGGTCCTGCGATCCATCGAGCGACTCGGGTTGCGGGTGCCGGTCATCGTCTACACCGGGACGGGCGACTACGACCGTTGCGCGGAGGCGATCCGACTGGGCGCGTACAGCTTCATCGATAAAGCGGAGCCGATGGAGCGGGTTGCGCAGGAAGTCGAGAACGCGATCGACCGCCGCCGGCTAAGCGAGCAGGTCACGCTGCTTAGGCGCGGGTTCGGGCTCGAGTCGCCGCTCGTGGGCACGAGTCCCGCGCTCGCGAAGCTCAAGGAGGCGATCGTCCGCATCGCGCCGGTACCCAGCTCCGTGCTGATCGTCGGAGAAAGCGGCACGGGCAAAGAGCTCGTCGCTCGCGAGCTGCACCGCCTCGGCGCCAATCCCAAAGGGCCGTTTATCGCGATCAACAGCGCGGCACTGCCGCATGAGCTCGTCGAGAGCGAGCTGTTCGGACACGAGCGGGGCGCATTCACGGGCGCCAATGCCACGCGTAAGGGCGCCTTCGAGTCGGCTAGTGGTGGGACGCTCTTCCTCGACGAGATCGGCGATTTGTCTCCGGCGGCGCAGGCGAAGCTCCTGCGCGTGCTGGAAGAGCGCAAAGTCACGCGGCTCGGGGGAACCAAGACGATCGATGTAAACACGCGCGTCGTGGCGGCGACGCATCGGGATCTGGAAAAAGAGGTGAGCGAAGGCCGTTTCCGCGAAGATCTCTTCTATCGGCTCAATACACACGTCCTGCGCGTGCCGCCGCTCCGCGACCGGCTGTCGGACGTACCGGCCCTCGTCGAGCATCTCGTCGCGATGACCTGCGAGCGCTTCGGCATGCGACCGAAGGCCATCGCGCCCGACGTCAGCGAGGCGCTGATGTCGTACGACTGGCGCCGCAACAACATCCGCGAGCTCCGCAACGTGGTGGAGCGCATGATCATCGCGACAGACAGTGACGCGCTCACCCGCGCCGCTGTGCCGCCCGAAATCCGCGGCGGTAAAGGGGGTCCACGCACGACGCGCGACGGACGACGCACGTTCGAAGAACAAAAACAGGAAGCCGAGCGGCAAATCGTGATTCAGGCGCTGGAGCGCAACGACTGGCACGTCACCAAGACCGCAAAGGAGTTGGGGCTCTCGGACCACGCGAGCCTCCTGAAAATCATGCGGCGGCTCGGTGTTCAGCGGGACACGTGACGCTCTCCCGACGGTGTTTGAGCAGACACGGGCACGATCCGCGAAATTTCTAAGTCATTGCGGAATCATCCGCTACCAGGTACCGGGTACCTGGTACCGTGTGTGCCTTCCCATGGCTCCGAACCCCTGCTCCCGGAGGAGCCATGTCGTATCAATTTTCGCTGGATCAGTCCAATCGATCGCTGCGTTTCCCGGTGCTCGTCATGGCTGGCATCTTCAGCGCGGTGATCGGCGCCTACACCTTCGCCGCCTGTAACGAGCGCACGCCCAATCAGGCAGCGGCGGGTGAGGCCGTCGTGTCGAAGCCGGTGGCGGGCACGCCGGTCAGCAGCGAGCAGCCGGCGCGCGTCATCACCGGTCCCGTCACGTTCGAGATCGCAGACTCCGCGTATCGTGATCATCGCTACGACGATGCGACGGCGCTTTTCAAGACCTACACCGAGAGCCGGCCCAAGAACCCGTGGGGCTTCTACATGCTCGGACTGTCGGCCTGGAAGGTGGGCGATCGCGTGCAAGCGGAGAGTGCCTTCGTCCAGGCGCTCCGCCTCGATTCAACGCATGTGAAGAGCCACCTCAATCTGAGCCGCGTCCTATTGGAGGGTGGCCAGCCCGATAGCGCTCTCGTTCACATCGAGCGGGCGATCGCACTCGATTCGACTTCGAGTGAGCCGCTGCGGCTTCAGGGCCGCGCGTTCGAAGCGCTGAGCAAGACGGATTCCGCTATCGCGTCCTACCAGCGCGCCATCGCGCTCGATAGCACGGATGTGTGGGCGCTCAACAACCTGGGCGCGCTGTACATCCGGCTGGAGCGGTTCCAGGACGCCATCGAGCCCTTGAAGGCGGCTGTCCAGCGCAACGACAAGGTTGCGACGTTCCATAACAACCTCGGCATGGCGCTTGAGCTAACCGGTCAGTACCGCGCCGCGGAGTCGGAGTATCGCGCCGCGTTGGCTATCGAAGGGACGTACGGGAAAGCGGTGACGAACCTGCAGCGCGTTGAGGGATTGAAAGAAGTACCGTCGAAAGAACCATCGACACAACCGTAATACTAGTTGTCGGCGAGCCGCCTCAAGAACCTGTTGAGGCGGCTTTCGCTGCTGTGCGGATCTTCGCCGATGTATTCGACGCGCGCTTCGGCGAGCGCTGCATGCAGCTCGGTGCGCGCGTCGGCGGCGCGGGCGCAGAGTGCCGCCTCTTCGGGCGCGGCAGACTCGAGGAGATCGGCGGCAAGCGCGAGCATGCGGCCGGCGAACGTCACGTAGGCGCGCACCATGCCGCGACCGGAGCCGCCGCGCTCCACCCATTCCGGGAAACAACCCGCCCACCAGAGCGCCAATGCAGCAGCATCGGCCGCCGCTTCCGCCTGCGCTACGGTCCCTTGGGGCAACGCGGCGACGAACCGCCACCACTCGGTCATGCCGTCCTCGGCTTGCGCGATCGCGGTCCGCGAATGCGAGGTCGCGAACACGACGGGCAGTGTAGCGGCGTAATCCGCGAGCAGAATGTCGGTCACGCCACGCACTCGCAGCTGAGCGCGGATGGGGACGTACCAGAGCAACGTGAGTGGGAGGGGCGCGGGCGCGCCACCGCGGCCCAACACGGCTTCGAGCGCGGCGGGAGAATCGAGGACAGTATCGACGGCGCCGGCCTGAAGAGCCTGATCGGCCTCGCGACCTTCGGTGACATCCATTCGGGCGATCTCCTCGACCAGACAGGCGAGATCGCCGCGAGTCAGCTGACGATGGATGATGGGCCTTATCATGCGTCCCTCCCCTTACGCATACGAGAGAGGCAAGCTTGGTGCCGGTCATCTATCTGGCTATTCGGCAATGCGTTACGCTAGAAACCCCTCTGCCACACTGTGGACACTTAAAGGTCACGTCCTCATGATCGACGGCCAGCCGTGCCGGGTCATGGACTTTACGCACCGCACGCCCGGCAACCTGCGCGCGTTCGTGCAGGTGCGTTTCCGGAATCTTGTTTCGGGCAACACGTTCGATCAGCGTCTCGCCGCCACCGATTTTCTCAACGAAGCGCGTCTCGACACGAAGGAGATGCAGGTTCTCTATCAAGACCAGGGTGGCGTGCACGTCATGGATCAACAGACGTACGAGCAGTTCACACTCGACGAGCGGGCCGTGGGCGAGGACACGCCCTGGTTGCAGCCGGAGATGGTCGTGCAGGTGGAGTGGTTGGACGGACGCCCCATCGCCATCGAGCTGCCGTCCGTGATCGAGCTGAAGGTGGTCGAAACCTCGCCGGTGATGAAGACCGCAACGAAGACCGCGAGCACCAAGCCGGCGAAATTGTCCAACGGTGTGACGGTGCAGGTGCCGGAGTTTATCAGCCCCGGCGAGAAGGTGCGGGTGGACCCGCGCTCCGGCCAATACCTGGAGCGCGCGAAGTAAGCTCCGCATAGCGGTAGCACGTCACGAGATGGTCATTGACCATCCCGACCGCCTGCATGAACGCGTAGCAGATCGTCGGCCCCACGAACCGGAAGGCTCGCTCGACCAGCGCCTTGCTCATCGCGGTCGATTCCTTCGTCTCCGCGGGGACTCCGCGGAGCGTCTTCCAGGCGTTGCGCTTCGGGGCGCCGCCCACGAACTGCCAGAGAAACGCGTCGAACGATTCTCCCGCCGCGACCATTTTGAGAAACGCGCGGGCATTGCCGACCGCTGATCGCACTTTCTGGCGGTTACGGACGATGCCCGGATCCCTGAGGATCTTGGCAACGCGCCGCGCATCGTAGCGGGCCATCTTTTCGGGATTGAAACCGTCGAAGGCGTTCAGGAACGCGTCGCGCTTGCGCAGGATGATGGCCCACGACAGTCCAGCCTGAAATCCATCGAGCACGAGCTTGCCGAAGAGTTGCCGGTCGTCGTGGACCGGTACGCCCCACTCCGCGTCATGATAGGCAATCATTTGGGGATTTGATTCCGACCAGCCGCAGCGTGTAGGCATGAGCTTGAAAACTACCCTGAAACACAAGAGGCCAGGGAGACTTCCTGGCCTCTTGCACGACGAGTCTTGCGACTTCTCTAGCGGCTCACCGCTTGCGACTCAGCACTGCGCTGTGAGTCCCGATTAGCCACTGAGCCCGAAGAACCCTCCAACACGATGATGAGGAACTTTGAGTTGCGCCAGAAATCCACAGGCGATGTGATCGTGAGGCTCGGCGTGCCGGAGTATTTGTTGTGTTTACGCTCCTCAGCCACGTACGACAGGTCCTGCAGCGACGCGATCCGGTACTCGGCCCGCGCGCTGGGCAGGGGGATCTGGGTGACCTTGCGCGTGTCGATCGCGGTGAAGAGCGACGGATCGAGGTTGCGCGCCGGCTGCAGCGTCTTGCCGGTCCGCCAGAGGATGAAGAGCACGCGACCGCCACCCTGCTCGGTGAGAATCCCCCTTTTCTTGAGCTCGGCCTTCGTCCCGATCACGTAGTACCCGGTCGAGAGGCTGTCGCGCAGCGCGACGTTCTCGGCCGTAAGGGTGTTGACCTGATCCGTCAGCAGGTCGATGGTCTGCTTCTGCGTCGCGATCACGGCCTGGAGGTTGCTGGCGGTCGAGTCGAGCGTCGCCCGGAGGCTGTCCGACAGGTTGGTCAGGTCCTTGATGCGCTCGCGGCTCTGACTCAGCTGGCTCTCCGTTTCCCGCACGCGGGTCACGACGTAGCGCAGTTTGGCGATCAACGTATCGCTCGACGCGGTGACCGGGCTCTCGCTCGACACGTTGAGCCGACCGCGCACTTTCACCTTCGCGATCTCTACGTTGATGTCGCTGAGGAGCCGCGAGCTCAGGGCCACTTCCTGCATCAGACTGTCTTTTTGGGCATTGGCCTGCTCGAGCTCAGCCAGCTTCCGTTCGGTCTCGGCCGATGTTCCGCAGGCTGCCACAACGAACACCAGCGCGGCGAGTGTGAGCTTCAGCTTCGTCATGCGACAGCTCCCCCATCGAGAATGGTGAGACTAGCTTTGCCGCTAGACTCATGCGGCTGCACGTCGGTACGTCCGGCTACAACTTCCCGGAATGGAAGGGAAGCTTCTATCCGCCCAAGCTCCCGAGCGCGAAGTGGCTCGAGTTCTACGCCCAACAATTGGGCACGGTCGAGGTCAATTACACTTTTTATCGCATGCCCAACGCCAAAACCGTCGCCGGTTGGAATGCGGCGACGCCGGAGGGATTCACATTCGTGCTGAAGGCGCCACAACGCATTACTCACTTCGCGCGCCTGCAGAACATCGACGACCCACTCCGCTTCTTTCTCGAGACGATTCGCAAGCTTAATGCCAAACTGGGCGCGGTGCTATTTCAATTACCCCCTAATTTTAAGAAGGACATCGCGCGGCTCAGTGATCTACTCACACAGTTTCCGTCGGATGTCCGCGCGGCGTGTGAGTTTCGTCACGCATCGTGGTGGTCAGACGACGTCTACGAGTTGTTGCGGAGCACGAACACCGCGCTGTGCATCGCCGATACGGAGGAAGGGACCACGCCGCTCGTCGCCACAGCCGACTTCGGTTACCTGCGGCTACGCGACGAGGGGTATGCGGAAGACTCGCTGCGGGACTGGATGCAAAAGGTCCAGGCCTGGGGTGACGCCTGGACCGATGCTTACATCTTCTTCAAGCACGAAGAAAAAGGAATGGGTCCTAAGCTGGCACGGCAATTCCTGACGTTGGCTGTTGATACTCCGCGTCCCCCCACGCCAGAATCGGATAAAAGATCGGGCCCAGAAAAATGAGTCCCAGCGTGAAGCCCGCGCCCTTTCCAAAATTCACGGACACGTTGTGCGTGACGATGATCGCGATGATGATGTTCACCAGCGGAATCAAGTAGAGCAGAATCCACCAGATCGGCTTGCGCGCGATCTGGATCAGGACGATCGCGTTGTAAATGGGGATGATCGCGGCCCAGCCGGGGTAGCCGGCCTTCTGGTACAGCTTCCACATGCTGGCGATTTCGAACAGCGCGACGGCGAAGCAGATGATCCAAAACAGCGGGCCCGGCGCATTCGCAGTGGTCGAGAACGTGTCTTGCACCGCTCACCCTCGGGGTAAGAGTCGCCCCAAGATAATGCTTTAGCGTCCTCCCGCGACTTTCCGGCGTTTGGGCTGTTTCGCGGCTGACTTCGCCTCGGCCTTCTCCGCCTTTTCCCCTTCCAGACTCTGCCTCAGCGCTTGCATCAGGTCGAGCACCTTGGCCTTCGGTGCCTCCTCCGGCTCCTCGGTGATCTGCTTGCCCTCGACCTTGCGCTCGATCTGCTCCTGCATCCGCTCGCGCACGTTGTCCTTGTACTTCTTGGGCTGGAATTCCTCGGTCGCCGCCTGGTCGATCAACTTGATCGCGAGATCGAGCTCGGGCTTCTTCACCTCGGTCTTGGGGATCGGCACTTCGGCGAGGTCGCGAATCTCGTCGGCGTAGCGCAGCTGCTCCATCGCGAGCCCGCCGTCCATCGGGCGGACCATGATGAGGTACTGCTTACCGCGCGCGGCATACTGGCCGATCGCGACGCGCTTGGTCGTCTCGAGTGCCTCGGCCAGCAGCTTGTAGGCGCGCTCGCCGCCTTTGTCGGGGCCGAGGAAATAGGTGCGGTCGAGATAAATGCGGTCCACCTTTTCGGCTGGAAGAAACTCGACGATGTCGATCGCACCGGTGGCTCGCTCTTCCAACGCTTTCAACTCGTCCGGCGTGAAGGTGACGTACTGGCCTTTGCTGAATTCATAGCCCTTGATCATGTCATCACGCTCGACCTTCTCGCCGTCCTTGGAGCAGACGTACTGTTGCTTGAGTCGGGCGCCGTCTTTCTTGTGCAGCCAGTTGAACGTGATGGTGGCCTTGGATTCGCCGGCAGCGTAGAGCTGCACGGGTACGGAGACGAGGCCAAACGACACCGTAGCGGAACCGATGGAATGAGCGGCCATAGTGGAGTATCATACGCGCTCATGCCCACCCGTCGGAAGTCCCGCTCCGAAGAAGGCGACGCGCTCAGCACGTATCGTGCGAAGCGCGCCTTCGATCGTACTCCGGAGCCCGGGGGATTAGCCCCCACAGCCGCGCCGAAACCTGGGGGCTTGCTGATCGTGCACATGCACGATGCGACGCGGTTGCATTGGGACCTGCGTCTCGAAATGAACGGCGTTCTCATGTCGTGGGCGGTCCCCAAAGGTCCTTCCGCAAATCCAGCCGATAAGCGTCTCGCCGTCCGCGTCGAAGACCACCCGCTCGAGTACGGCGACTTCGAGGGCGTGATTCCCGAAGGGAATTACGGCGCGGGCACCGTCATCGTCTGGGACCGCGGCGTGTGGGTTCCGCTCGAAGACCCATACGAAGGTCTGGAACAAGGGAAGCTGCTGTTCGAGCTCCGGGGCTACAAACTTCGCGGGCGTTGGACGCTGATCAAGCTCAAAAAGACAGAGAAGGAATGGCTGCTCATTAAGGAGCGCGACGAGTACGTCTCGACCGAGCCGTACTCGAACGAATCAGTTCTGTCCGGTCTGACCAACGACGAGGTGCGCGACGCGAAGCAGCGCGCCGAGCCGATCAGGAAGGAGATCGAGAAACTCGGCGCACCGAAACGGAACGTGCGGGTCGAGGACACGGAACTGATGCTCGCAGAGACGCGCGATGAGCCGTTTTCCAAAGCCGGTTGGCTGTTCGAGGTGAAGCTCGACGGCTATCGCATGCGCGCGGCCTGCCAGGGTGGCGCGCCGATTCTGTATTCACGCAAGGGCCTCGACTTCACCGAGTCCTTCCCGGAGATCGCGCGGGCGATCAAGGCGATTCCGTTCGAAGGGGTCATCCTGGACGGCGAGCTCGTGGTGCTCAACGAGTCCGGTCATCCGAGTTTCAACAAGCTCCAGGCCCGAGCCAAACTGGGTGCGCGCGAAGCGAAACGTGCCGCGATCGAATCGCCGGCGACGCTCTATGTGTTCGACCTGCTCGCCTTCGAGGGCTACGATCTGCGCAAGCTGCCGCTCATCAAGCGCAAGGAGATCTTGCAGAAGATCTTGCCGCCGACGGGGCCGCTGCGCTATTCAGAGCACTTCGCAAAGAATGGTGAAGCGCTCTACGAGCAGGTCGTGAATCTCGGGCTCGAAGGCATCGTCGCCAAGAAAGCCGACAGCCCGTATCGCAGCGGTCGATCATCCGACTGGCTGAAGATCCGCGCCGATCGCATCGACGATTTCGTCGTCGTCGGCTTCTCGAAGCCCAAGGGCTCGCGCGGCGGGTTCGGCTCCCTGCATGTCGGCGCGTACCAAGACGGGCGCCTCATCTACTGCGGCCGTGCCGGCTCGGGATTCAGCGGTGATCAACTGTCGGAGATCAGCGCCACGCTGCAAAGCCTCGTCCGGAAGACGCCACCGTGCGATCCGCCCGAGAATGGCGCGCTGCCCAAAGGAACGGATCACACGTGGGTCGAGCCGCGGCTCGTGTGCGACGTTCGGTACAAGGAATTCACGAAGGACGGACTCCTCAGGCAGTCGGTGTTCGTGAGGTTTCGGGATGATAAGAAGCCGGAGGATGTGGTAATGCCGGGCCTGGGGCCCAGGGACTCGGGCCTCGAGGAAACACCCCCCAAGCCCCAGGCCCTAGCCCCCAGTCCCCGAGAAGTAAAGTTCTCCAACCTCGACAAAGCATTCTGGCCCGAGGAGAAGTACACGAAGGGCGATCTCATCGAGTATTACCGTTCGATGGGACCGTGGCTGCTTCCGTATCTGAAGAATCGCCCCGTCGTGCTCACGCGGTATCCGGACGGAATCAACGGCAAGTCATTCTATCAGAAGGACGCGCCAGGATTCGTGCCGGACTGGATTCAGACGATTCCGATCTGGAGCGAGGATACGCAGCGCGACATTCAGTACTTCGTCGCGAACGATATCGAGACGCTGGTCTACCTCGTGAACCTCGGAACGATCCCGCTGCACATCTGGATGAGTCGCATTGACGATCTCACGCGCCCGGATTGGTGCCTCATCGATCTCGATCCCAAGGAGGCGCCGTTTGCCAACGTCATCACACTCGCAAAGACGATGAAGAAACTGTGCGACGACGTCGACATGCCGGCGTTCATCAAGACGACCGGGAAGTCGGGGCTGCATGTCATGCTGCCGCTCGGCCGGCAGCTCACCTACGCGCAATGCCTGCAGCTCGCGATGTTGTTTGCCCGGCTCGTCACCGATCAACACACCGACATCGCGACCACGGCACGGACGATCAGCAAACGTGAAGGCAAAGTGTACGTGGATGCCTTTCAGAATCGCGCCGGCCAGTTGATGGTTGCGCCCTACAGCGTGCGGCCGTCGCCGAAAGCGCCGGTGTCCATGCCGATCGAGTGGGACGAGGTCAACGGCAAGCTCCACAACACCAACTTCACGATTGCGAATGCGCTGAAGCGCATGCAGAAGCTGGGGCACGACCCAGTGGCCCCCGTCCTGGAGCTCAAGCCGAATCTGGTGGGCGTACTGGAACGGCTGAACGAGCGACTGAAATAAATGGACCATCTGTTGACCGCTCCGGCCGTTGCGCGAGCACTGCTGGTGCTCGCGCATGGCGCCGGGGCGGGGATGCGCCACGCCTTCCTCGAGCGGGCAGCCCAAGCATTCGCGCAGCACGGCATCGCGACCTACCGGTACGAATTCCCCTACATGCAGGCGAAGAAAAGCCGGCCCGATTCGCCAGCGGTCGCCGAAGCTGCAGTGCGGGAGGCCGTCGTCGCGGCCGCGCGCGAGGGGCTTGAACTCCCGTTGATCGCCGGCGGCAAGTCGTTTGGAGGCCGGATGACGTCTCAGGCACAGTCTAAAGAGCCGCTGCCCGGCGTACGGGGACTCGTCTTCCTCGGCTTTCCGTTACATCCTCCCGGACGTCCGGGGATCAGTCGCGCGGAGCACCTGTTGGCGGTGCGGGCGCCGATGTTGTTTCTGCAGGGCACGCGCGACGAGTTCGCGCAGCTCGACTTGTTACGAGGTGTCGTTCAGCAGCTCGGCGACCGGGCGACGCTGCATCTAATTGAGGAAGGCGACCATTCGTTCAAGGTGCCGAAGCGCACTGGAACGTCGGAAGACGACGTGATGCAGGAGCTGGCCACAACAATTCAGGACTGGGCCGCGCGGGTGGCCAACCCCGCGGCGATACCGCGGGGTTAACAGTGGCGAACTATTGGTTAGTAAAAACGGAACCGACGGCGTACAGCTATGCCGATCTCGAGCGGGAAGAGACGGCCGTCTGGGATGGCGTGAAAAACCCGGTGGCCTTACGGAACCTCCGGGCGATGCACCCGGGCGATCAGGTTCTCGTGTACCACACGGGTGACGAGAAAGCGGTAGTCGGTTGGGCGACCGTCATATCCGCGCCGTATGCGGATCCCAAAAAGAAAGATGCGCGGCTCGTCGTGATCGATCTCAAAGCGCATCGGCGGCTGCCTCAACCGGTGACACTCGCGCAGATCAAATCCGACAAGACCTTCACGGATCTTCCCATCGTAAGGCAGGGACGGCTGTCGGTGAGTCCCGTAACGGCGGCGCAATGGAGCCGCCTGCTGAAGCTGAGCGGCGCCGACTAGCGTCTCGCCTTCTTGGTGGGCTTCCGCGCGCGATTCTCGGCACGTGCCGATGCAATGCCCGCCGCGATACCCGCCACGATCGCCGCCCGGCCGACCGCCTTCAGAACCTTGCCGGTGCGGCGGAGCGCTTCCTTGATTTGCCGCTGGCGCTGTTCAGTCGCTGCGCGTTTCTGCGCTTCCGCGAGCAGCCGGTCGGCTTCGCGTGCCGCAGTCGCCGCCCACTTCCGCGCCGTCTTGGCGGCCTTCACCGCGGCTTTCTTGAACCGCTCAGCACGTGACGCCATGACTCAGATCCTCCAAAGGGGGTCGCTTTCTGATACCCGATATTGACCCTACATAGCCCCTATGGCTTCCGACGCCTTCTTCACGTCCCGGGGCTTAACCCATAGCAGCGCCCCGTAGCGGCCGGATCCGGAGCGCACCGCGCTCGTCGCCGTGACGTTGACGCCCGCGCTGCCCAACCGGCTGAGCAAGGAGGCCATGGCGCCGGCACGATCGTCACCTTCGACCAGGAATACGATCTTCGGCTTTGAGATCTTGACGCCGGCGACTTTCGCGGCGTTGACGAACGCGGCGGAGTCCGACGGAACGACATCGATCTGCGAACGACGCGCGCTCGGAAACGCGTGTACCGCCAGCAGGTTCACGCCGGCATCCCGCAGCGCGCCCAGCACACGCGCGCCTTCACCCGCCTTGTCAGGCGCCGTGATGTAGTAGTAGTCGACCTTCCGGATCGTGTCGGGCATAGCGGCCTCCTGAGTGAGAGCGGTGGTAAGAGACGAAGAGACCGCATGGGACCGTAAGGGTCAACCTCCGCCGTTCGCTAGATAAAGGAAGAGCGCGCCAAACCTATGGCTCAGTTCCCTCGTACATTTTCCGCATGGACGGTGTGGCTGTTCGGTTGGCCCGCCTCAAAAAGGAGGCGCAGCGGGAGTGGCGGCGCAAATGGCGGCAGGCGGCGCCGTCCACGCCGGCCGAATGGAAGGCCCTCGCCGGCGAAGCGCTTATCGGCTTTCTCAAGATCGCTCTAATCATTGCCTTGCCGTTCGTCGTGCTGGTGCGCGGGTCTGTTTTCATCTACGAGCACGGGCGAACGCCGGTCTGGATGGCGGTGCTGGTGGCGGCGTTCCTTACCGGCGGCGTGGTTACCGCCTACGCCGTCTGGATCGCGCGCCGGTTCACGAAGCGAGGAGGGAAGGGCGGTCGCGCGCTGGTGATGCCGCTGGCGAAATGGGTTGCGCTGCCCCTGGTTGTGTTCTACTGCGGCTATTCCTTACTCTATCTCGCGAGCGTGCACGCCAAGTCGGCTCCCGTTCGAGCGTACTACACCTCGGTTCATCCGCTGCTGCGACTGGCCCTTTCAACCGCGATCCTGGTAGACCGGGACATTCTTATCACCGACACCGGCCGTCAGCCCGACGACTACGGTCGCATGGGATTGCCCGAGAGTCTCCGCAGCCGTCATTACCGTGGCGCGGATGGATGGGTGCACGCGGTCGACCTCAGGACGGCGGGTCGCGGCACGCTGAAGAATTGGAGTGTGCAGCTCTATTTCTGGTCGATGGGGTTTGATACGAAGCGGCACGTCGGCACCGCCGACCATCTGCACGTCGAGTTGAACTAGCGATCTCCGAAGAGTTTCTGCAGCTCGGCGAACGGAATCCCGTACGCCTCGAGCGTCCCGTACGTGCCCTTCTCCTTCCATTCCCGCGCCATGCGTCTCACCAAGCCGAGCGTGGCCCGCATCGGTGCAGACCCGAATGTCACCCGCCGAACGCCCAGAGCAGCAAGCTCTTTCAGTGAAGGCGCGTTCGGTGCGCCGAGAATGTTGACGGGCGCGTCGATCTGCTGAACGAGCTGCTCGATCGTGCCGCGGTCGCCCACGAACGGTACGAAGACGGAGTCTGCGCCTGCCTGCCGGAACGCATTGCCCCTGCGCACTGCCTCAGCCACCCGGCCGTCGCGCGGGATCTCCGGCGCTTCGAACGTGTCAGTCCGCGCGTTGATCACGATCGCAACGCCGGCCTTGTCGGCCGCCGCGCGAGCCGCTCGCACGCGCTCGACGGCGAGCGGGAAATCGAGCAATGGACCGTGTTCGATTCTGTCTTCGAGATTCATTCCGACGGCGCCCGCGTCGATCACGCGGCGCGCCGTCTCGGCGACGGCATCGGGCGTACGCCCGTAGCCGGCCTCCATGTCGGCGGTGATGGGCACCGAGACCCGCCGGGTGATCCGACCAACGGCGGCCAGCATTTCGTCGCGGCTGATCCGTTCGCCGTCCATATAGCCGAGGCTGAACGCGATGCCGGCACTGGTCGTCGCGAGCGCGGAGAATCCCGCTTCGACGAAGATGCGCGCGCTGCCAGCGTCCCAGGCGTTGGGCAACACCAGCATAGGTCCTTCGACATGCAAGCGCCGGAGTGTTTCGGCTTGTTGCGCGCTCACGGTCACCGCGCGAGTCGGTAGCCCGTCTTACGCACCGTGAGGATGTGTCGGGGATTGGCGGCATCGTGCTCGAGCTTGCGCCGCAGCTCGGCCACGTGAGTATCGACCGTGCGGCTCATGACTTCAGCGCTGTAGCCCCAGACTTCCGTGAGGAGCTCAGACCGCGTGATACAGGCACCGTCGCGCCGCAGCAACGCGATCAACAGATCGTATTCCTTGGGTGTGAGGGCGACGGACGAGCCCTCGCGCAGCACCGTTCGCGATGGCGTCAGCACTTCGATGTCGCCGAACTTCTCGAATACTGGCGCGGGCGGCCCACCGTTCTTGCGCGGTGCGGCGGCGCGGCGCAGCAGGGCCTCGATGCGCGCGAGCAGCTCGAGCACGCCGAACGGCTTCGTGACGTAATCATCGGCGCCGAGCCGCAGCCCGCGGACTTTGTCGGCTTCCTCACCGCGCGCGGTCAGAATCAACACCGGCATGCCGTGTCCATCATCGCGCAGCGCGCGCAACACGCGGAAGCCATCCATTCCCGGCAGCATCAAATCGAGGACGACGAGATCGGGCTGTCCGGCTTTCGCACGCGATAGGCCCTTCGTGCCGTCCTTTGCGACTTCTACGTCGTAGCCCTCGATCTCGAGGTTGTTGCGGAGCCCGTACGCGAGATCCGGATTGTCTTCGATGACCAGAATCCGCTTGGCGGGTATGGGACCGGCGGACGCGGTCATATCGGTAGCTCGATGACGACGCGTGTGCCGACGCCCGCTGCCGGATTGTCGATCCACGCGCGCCCGTGGTGCAGGCTCGCGAGCTCGCGTACGACCGCGAGCCCGATGCCGCTGCCGGCTACGGCGGAGCCGCGGTCGCGCTCGAGCCGCCAGAAGCGCTCCCACACGCGTTCCCGATCGGGTCCGGGAATGCCCGGTCCGCCGTCATCCACCCAGAGCCGCGCCGCGCCGTTGTCGCGCGTTGCCCCGATGCACACCTCCTGCCCCGCGGGCCCGTACTTCACCGCGTTGTCGAGCAGGTTCAACAGCATCTGCCGGACCGCGCCCGGATCGGCGGGGACGACGAGGTCGGCAGGAATGGCCGCCGACAGCGTCGCGCCGCGCGCTGCCGCCAGCGGCGTGAAGCCATCGATCACTTCCTGCACCAGCGGCGCGAGGGCGGTCGGCTCGGGCGTCACGTGCGCCGTCTGACGCTCCGAGCGCGAGAAGTGCAGCAGGTTTTCGACGAGGTGCGTCAGCCGCCGTGATTCCTGATCGATGATCGCCAGCGAGCGCCGCCGCTCCTCGTCGGAACGCACACGGCCGAGCACCAGGGTCTCGGAAAACATGCGAATCTGCGCCAGCGGTGTGCGCAGCTCATGCGAAACGCCGGAGATGAAATCGGTGCGCAAGCGCGCGAGTTGCGACTCGCGCCTGAGCTGCACGAGCGCGGTGCCGATCAACACGGCCGTCAACGCCAGCAGGCCGAGGATCAGCGGCAGTCGGGACTTCGGCAATCCGCCGATGATCAGCTGGTCCGCGACGGAGGCGCGCAGCGTCGCTTCGGCGTGCAGATCGCCCATGTCCTTCCCGACGGTGTCGCGCGCGGTGAACGGAGACGTGTACTGCACCGCGGAGCGGTAGATCTCGTAGCCATAGCGGTCGGTGATGATGATCGATCCCATCGAGTCGTACTGCACGCCTCCGGTCAGCGGCCGCGGCAGCAGCGGAAACTTCTCGGTCGCATGCACGACGAGCGGGCGTAACACCTCGGGCTTTACATCGAAGCCGAGGGCGGTGCGCAGTACCCCGGTGGAATCGCGCAGCACGGTATACGCGACATAGCGACGTTCGCCGGCGGGACGCCCGAGGACGGTCCCCATGTGCCACGACGTGTCGTAGACGGTTCGCGTGTGGACCGGCAGTGTGTCGATGAGCCAGGCGCGAACCGCGGCCGGCAACGGCGCGCCTGCCGTTTGCAGGCGATGTGTCTTGAAGTCCATGCGGAATGTGAAGCGAATGTAGGGCTTGAGCGAGAATTCATGTTCCATCTCGTCGACCCGCAGGTCTTTTGGTGCGGGCAGTGGCTTGTGCGGCGCCATCTCGTGAGCGCGCTGCACAGCGTTCAGCGGCGCATGAACGGCGTAGTAGATCTCCTGGGCGCTGCGCTGGGCGACGCGCGCGGCCGCCAGGGCCGCGTAGTCGCGCAGCACCCGATCCGCTTGCGCGCGGTGATAGCGCGCGACGCCATAGGCCTGCACCGCGAGCACCACCGCGACGGCGAATGCCAGAACGAGGAGAGTGCCGACCACGGCACCCCGGCGCACGCGGAGAATCATGGTCTATAGAATCCGCCTTTCGGCGGACCCCTGCAACAGTTCCCGGACGCCGCTGGACCGATCTCTGACAAAGTCAAGGCGGAAAGGGTTCTAGATTGGCGGCAAGCGGAGCAGAGGTCGTGGCCCAAGCGTCGACGGCCGCTTGGCCCGGCCTCACCAGCCCGGAGTGCAGCGCGTGGCTCCGGGTTTGGTTTTTTGTAGGGCCGATTACTGGATAATGAAGAAGCCGCCGCCCCCGCCTTCGAAGCGCGGATTCACGATGTTGGCGAACTTCGAGCCGAACGTATAGCTCAAGCCGAAGAATGTGAAATAGTTATATGACGTCGCCAGCTGGCGCCGCCGCAGCAACACTTCCTGCTCCGACGCCCCCGACTTTGGTAGGAACAGCTGATCGTGAATCAGCGCGACGCTCCCGACGAAATTGAGCGAGAGTCCCTTGTACAGCCGGAATTCGCCGTTGCCGAACACGCTCACGCGGTTCTTGCGGAAATCGTGCAGGTAGTTGCTGCCCTCCAGCGCGATGCCGGTCGATCCCCAGGGCTGCTTCACGCTGAGCGATACATTCAATGACTGATTGAACCGCGTCTCGGCGACGCGGTTGAAAATGGTGGTGTCGCGGTAACGATATGTCTTCGGCCCGATCTCGTAGCGGAATGTGAGCAGTCGTCGCGTGGATTCCGAGTACGGATAAGCGTCATACTCGATGGCGGGGGCTACTGAAGTCGCCAGCTTCTCGTTAAGGAATGTCGAGGACGACACTGATCCGCGGCCACCTGCCGACCAGTGGGTCGTCAAGCTTCTGACGATCAGTGCGCTCACATCGTACCCGCGGCTGATACTCGTGATGACCTCTTCACCGGATGGATTGCCCAGCGAGTCGAAGGTGGCGATCGTGAAGTCGCTCTGGTTGTAATTCTGGTTTATGGAAAGACGGACTTTTCCTGCCTCTGTGACGCGATTGCCGGAAAGAGTGCTGAACCAGTTTTGGAACTTGAATGTCTTCTCGCCCTGGAGATTCGCGTTCATCTGCGCGCGAAAGACCCAATAGTTCCACGGGTCGTGCACCTGCGCGGCTGCGCTCGCCGGTGCGTTGTAGGAGATCTCGATATTTGGTGCCACCGCCGTCTTGGCGACGAACCGGATCAACCCGAGTCTGAAGGTTCGGGCCAGGCCGCGTCGGATATCATCCTGCGTGTCACTGGTCGCAGAAATCCAGTGCAGCGTGTCAGCCGCGCCGGCGAACCGCTCGGACCCGATGAAGTCGACGGTGAACTGTTGTCCCCCGCCGGTCGATTGCGTGGTCACCAGCACGTGCACTTGCGCGAACTGACGGTCGCGGACCCAGTTCACGAACGTGATCTCGGTGCGGTAGTAGTCGAAATCGCAGAACGTATCAGGGCAATCGAGAAAGACCCGCGGCGCGGAGTCTTGGGCGCTGCGGGTGCTATCCTGTGCGGCGAGTGGCGAAACGGCAAAGGCACATGCGGCGGCGAATGAGCCTACACGCATGTGCCTTGCTCCCTTCCGAGAGGCGTTCGATCAGCGGTGCGACATCGCCGGAACGACCCGCATGCGACCAATCATTTCAGCAACCCGTTCTGCCACGATTCCCAGCACGCACCCGATCGCCAAGGCGATTGCGACGCGGATGCCGCCGTTGATGGTCACCGCGCGGGCACCCAGCGCCGTGGCGGCGCCGACGAACGCGCCGGCCGTGTACGACAGCAAGGGCACGCGCGCCTGCAAGACCATGCCGAACACCGCGGCACCCAGGATCAATGCGTCTGCTACTTCCGAGTGTCCCAGCGCGCCGGCTACGTAGGCGTAGACGAGCGCCCATACTACCCCGGACAAACTTCCAAGAACCGACTTCTGGAGCCCCATCATTCCGCCGCCGGCGCCCACGAAGCAGGCGAGGCCCACAATCACGGGCCACAGCTGCAGCGGCAGTTTCCCGAGATGTGAGACGATTGCCCAAACGGCGACGACGAGAGCCAAGCTGAGTGCTTTTGTAGTCGTTGCGTTCATTGCTGGCCTCCTCCTAAGGGGAAGACGCGGGGCCAACATAATGAACAGCCGGTGCGCGGTGCAACGATCTGCGGCTAAGTATGCTGAATTACATAGGCTTCCATAGCGTAGTACTCCGGCAGCCCGAGCCGGTCGGCCCGGGCGGCAGTCTCGAGATTCCGTGCCTCCACCCGCTGCCAGAACTCGCGATCGTCGTGCCCGCCGGGGAAGGGGGCGGTGTCTTTCTGGGATTGATGGCGGAAGATCGCCAGGACTTTCGCGCGCAGCTCTTCCTGGGAGAGCGGCACCAGGACGTCGGCCTCGGTCAGCGCCCATTCCTGCCATGCGCCGCGATAGAGCCACACTTCGGGTGCCGGACCTTCGTAAACGGCAAGCGCCCGCTCGATCGCCATCTTGCAGGTGCGATGCGTGCCGTGCGGGTCGGAGAGATCGCCGGCGATGAATACCATGTTCGGCCGCACCTCGTCGAACAAGCGCTTCACGATCGCGATGTCCTCGTCGCCGAGTGGGCGTTTCCGCACCTCGCCGGTCTGATAGAACGGAAGGTTGAGAAACCGCGCGGCACTCGGAGGGATGCCGACCGCCCCGAGCGCCGCAATCGCCTCCGACTCGCGAATGAAACGCTTCAGATCCTGCACCATCTGGAGGTCTACATCGCCCGGCTGCTTTTTCTTCTCGGCGGCCTCGACCGTGGCACGCGCGCGCTGCACGGCGGCGGTGTCCAGACTGAGCGTTCCCGCCGCACGTTCCACGAAGTCGAGATGGCGCCGCACGTCGTGATCGAAGACGGCGATGTTACCGCTCGTCATGTAGGCGACCACGATGGCGTTCTCGTTTTCCCACAGCTTGCGGAGAATGCCGCCCATCGAGATGACGTCGTCGTCCGGGTGCGGCGAGAAGACGAGGACCCGCTCGTGCGCGGGAAGCTTCGCCCGGCCGCGGATCTTGTCGCGCAGACGGTTGAACACCTGACCGTTGATCGGACCGGCGGAATTGAAGCGGGCGAGCAGCGGACTCAGCTGGTGCTCGGCGTAATCGCGGGCCGAGAGCTTGAGCACCGCCTTGCCGGCGCGCTCCGCGAGCCAGACCACGGCCCGTTCGACCAGGGGCGGAGTCCAGTCGACCGGCTCGAGCACCCACGGCGTCTTGATGCGCGTGAGATCGGCCGCGGCGGCGAGATCGAGGTAGACGGTCACGCTCGCGTGACGCTGCAGGAACGTCGCGGCGACGTCGGCTGAGACGTCGCCTTCGACGGCGCGCGACACGATGGCGGCTTTGTGCTCGCCCGTGGCGATCAACGCGATTTCCCGCGCTTCCAGAATCGTGGCCACACCCATCGTGATCGCTTCACGCGGCACGTTCTCTTCACCGAAGAAATCCGCAGCGGCATCCTTCCGGGTCAGCGTGTCGAGCGTGACGAGTCGCGTCCGCGATGTGGCGGAGGAGCCCGGCTCGTTGAAACCGACGTGTCCCGTCTTCCCGATGCCGAGGATTTGGAAGTCGATGCCGCCCGCGTCGGCGATTGCCTGCTCGTACGCGGCGCAGGCCTCGGGCAGGCGATCGCGCGCGGTCGTGCCGTCCGGAATGTGCACGTTGTCGCGCGCGATGTTCACGAGCTCGAAGAAGTTCTCCCACATGTAACGGCGGTAACTGTGCGGGTTGTCGGGCGCGATGGGGTAATACTCGTCGAGATTGAACGTGATGACGCGCGAGAAGTCGATGTCCCCCGCCTGATGACGGCGGATCAGCTCGTTATAGACACCGAGAGGGGTGCTGCCCGTCGCGAGACCGAGCACCGCTTTGCCTCGGGCGCGCGTCGCGCGGCTGACGACGTCCACGATACGATCGGCGACCAGGGCGGCGAGGTCGTCGTGGGCGGGCAACACGACCGTCCGCAGCCGCTCGCGATCGCGGGAGCTTTCAATGGTGGGAAAAGGCCCGCGACGGGCGCGGGCCTCGGAGTCCGTTCGCCGGACCGTCATCACGGGAGCCTACACTTTGACTTCAATGGTCGCGCCCCGCTTGTAGCGGACGTACAGCCATGCCATCGGGACAATCAACGTGCCTGCCGCGATGATCGTCAACGCCAGCAGGACGGCGGAAAGCAGCACCGCCTGCTGTGACCGCTGCGCCGCACGGAACATGGCGGAATCCTGCTTGGCGAGAAGCACCATCATCGACTGGCGCGCGTCGGTGCCGGCCCCGGTGCTCACGCTCGTGAGACCGCCCAGTACCGTTTGGACGAGCTGGCGCTCGTGCTCGTCGCTCATGTCGTTCGCGAGATCCGCGAGCTGGACGCGGAGCCTACGTCCCAGACTGTCGCGCTGCGCCACGGCCTCGACACGGCGGAATCCGGGATCCGTCCCCGTCGCCATTTGGCGCCAGACTTCGAGGCCGGCATTGTACCGGTGCAGCGCTTCGGAGGTCCGGGCACCACGGGAGACGGTTTCGGCCGCTTCGCTGAGTGAGAAGATCAGCCACAGGCCAATGACCAAGGAAAGCGTCAACGTGACGGCGCTGATCGTCACCGCGATCCCGGGCCGGATGAGCGTGTAATCCTTCATAGCCACGGCAAATGACGAGCGGCCTGTCGACGGCCGCGGTGGATACGATGAAGGTGTCGTCATAAAACCCACAGTACCGCTTGACGGCCCAGGCAGCAACCCACATCTCTAGGGTGCGCCCCCACCTGATCTCCCTCTGAGCCTTGGGGATATCGATGGAGGAGATTTTGGACGCAGGCGAAGTGCTCCGTCAAGCAAGTGCGGTCATCGGCCAGCCGGTCACCCTGTGGGAGGTGACGGGCGCGCACGAGGCCGTTCCCCGTGCGACCAGCGATCAATCGCGTACACCGCGCCTCGATCTCGAGGCGACGCTGCGGCGTTGGAATATCCCGGTTCCGATCGGCTCTCGGTGGGTCGCTGCTCCGGGAGCGACGTCCGACGCGTGGGTGATTGCGCCGGTGCGGTCACGCCCGCCGGCGCCGCCGCCGCAGGGCCGGGAACGGCGCAGCAAAGAACGGCTGGCGCTCGAGCTGGCCGGTCTGGCGCTCGGCCTGATCGATGCCCCGGCGTCGCACCAGACGGCTGCTCTCCCGCCTGGAATTCTGGCTCACGAGGCCAGTAATCCATTGACTGCCGCACGTACGGGACTGGAGCTCGCGATGGAATCGGTTGGCCGCTGGGTGGATCTCGCGGCTGATCGCCGTCTCGCGCTCCTCGACGACCTTGGCCAGGTGCTCGAGGACCTCGACCGAACCTCGGAGTTCCTGCGCGTGATGCGGGATCGCGCACGCGCGGGCGGGCGTGCCGAACGCTTCGATGCGGTTCGTGTAGTGCGCTCGTGCCTCACGCTGGAGCGACGCTTGCTGCGCGATCGCGGTATCGATCTGGATTTTACGACCGCGGTCGAGGCCACGTACCTCAAGGGCGATCCCAATGCGCTCTTCGACCTGCTTGTGAACCTCGTGCGCAATGCCGCCGACCCGACCGCGCAGACGCCGACCCGGGTCCGAGTGCAGCTCGATCAAAGGGGAAGCGACCTCGAGCTCATCGTGCGCGGGAGCGGCACGGCTGCGAGCATCGCCAAGCTACGCGGTGTCGCCGAAGGGTTCAGCGGAACGGTGAAAGTGGACTCGGGGGAGGGACACGGCGCGGGTACGACGTTTACGATCGTGCTGCCGGTTCCGCCGCAGCGAGAAGGCGACAGTCGGCGCCCTTAGGTCTCAGCGAGGAGAGCGTCCAGATCGAGAGGCCGCGTGTGCATCCGGATGGTGCCATCCGGGCCGCGCGGCCACTCGGTTTCAGGCCGGTCGCGATACAGCTCAACGCCGTTGCCATCGGGATCGCGCAGGTACACCGCCTCGCTGACGCCGTGATCGGACGCGCCTTCAAGAGCCACACCATTCTCCATCACTCTGCGCACAGCGGCGGCAAGGGCGGCACGATCGGCAAAGAGGATCGCGAAATGATAGAGCCCGGTCGTGCCCGCCGGCGGCCGCGATGCTCCACGGCCCGCCCAGGTGTTGAGTCCGATGTGATGGTGGTAGCCACCGGCCGACAGGAAGACAGCGTCAGGCCCGTGGCGAGCGGTGACTTGGAACCCCAAGGCATCCCGGTAGAATCGCAGGGCGCGATCCAAATCGCTCACCGTCAAATGAACGTGGCCGATACGGGTCCGGGGATCGATGCTCATATATCCCAAACAGTTTGAGGTTCCAAGGCAGGAGACTCGTCTGTTAGATTCCTGCGATGAACTCTACGGCCAAGATTCCCGCCCCCGTCAACGAGCCCATCCTCTCCTACGCGCCGGGGACCCGCGAGCGCGGTGAGCTCAAGCAGGCACTCAAAGACTTGAGTGGCCGACAAATCGAGATTCCGATCGTCATCGGTGGCCGGGAGATCCGTACCGGCCGTACGGCCGACGCCGTCATGCCGCACCGTCATCGCCACATTCTGGCCAAGGTGCACCAGGCCGGTCCTGAGGAAGTTCAAGGAGCGATCGCCGCGGCGCGGGAAGCATGGCACGACTGGTCCCGCCGCAGCCTGGCGGAGCGAGCGGCGGTGTTCCTCAAGGCTGCCGATCTGCTCGCGACTCGCTGGCGCGCGATGGTCAACGGCGCGACCATGCTGGGACAGAGCAAGACCGCCTTCCAGGCGGAGATCGATGCGGCATGCGAGCTGATCGATTTCTGGCGCTTCAACGTCCACTACGCCGATCGCATTCATGCGGACCAGCCGATCTCGCCGACCGGGGGGGGCACGTGGAACGCGCTGGACTACCGTGGGCTCGAAGGCTTCGTCTACGCGATCACGCCCTTCAACTTCACGTCCATCGGCGGCAACCTGCCCACCGCGCCCGCGATCATGGGCTGCACAGTCGTGTGGAAGCCCGCGGCGACCGCCGTCTACTCGAACTACCTCGTCTTTCGCGTGCTTCAGGAGGCGGGGCTGCCGCCCGGTGTCGTGAACTTCGTCCCCGGACCCGCGACGCTCATCAGTGAGCGGCTCCTCGGCGATCGTCACCTCGGCGGCATTCATTTCACCGGATCGACCGAAGTGTTTCAGACGCTGTGGAAGCAGGTCGCGACGAATCTCACGGGATATGCCGACTACCCGCGTCTCGTCGGCGAGACGGGCGGCAAGGACTTCATCATCGCACACGCGAGCGCCGACGTCGATGCGCTGGCCACCGGCATCGTGCGCGGCGCGTTCGAGTACCAGGGGCAAAAATGCAGCGCCGCGTCGAGGGCCTACGTTCCCGATTCGCTGTGGTCGAAGCTACGCGAGCGCGTGCTTGGCATGCTGGCGAACGTACGCGTTGGCGATCCCGCCGACTTCTCGAACTTCATGGGTGCGGTGATCGACCGGAAGGCATTCGATAAGATCAAACAGTACATCGACCGCGCGAAGACAGACGCGAAGGTCAAAGTGCTGGTCGGCGGCGATTGCGATGATCGCGAAGGGTATTTCGTGCAGCCCACCGTGATCCAGGTGGACGATCCGGCCTATCGCACCATGTCTGAAGAAATTTTCGGCCCGGTCCTCTCCCTGTATGTCTATCCAGACAGCAAATGGAAGGACACGCTCGCGCTGGTGGATCGCACGTCGCCCTATGCACTGACGGGCGGTGTCTTCGCGCAGGACCGCGCGGCGCTGGCCGAGGCGGACACCGCGTTGCGCTATGCCGCCGGCAACTTCTACATGAATGACAAGCCGACGGGGGCGGTCGTGGGGCAACAGCCGTTCGGTGGCGCCCGCGCGAGCGGCACCAATGACAAGGCCGGCAGCCTGCTCAACCTCATTCGTTGGACGAGCGCCCGCGCCGTGAAGGAGAACTTCGTGCCGCCGCGCGAGCCGTGGTACCCGTACATGGTGGAGGATTGAACCGGCCGCCGATTCTGGTCTGGGTATTGGCAGGCGCCTTCCTCCTGCTCGTCGCGTCGCTCCTGATCGGCGCGTTCGTCAAGCCCGATTTCCCGCCTTACAGGTTGACCTCTGTGTCGGCACCAGCCAGCGACGGACTCTATACGCTGGACGCCTCGCGTGGAGACCGTTGGCAGCTATTCAATTTCGATCGCAATGCAGTCGTGAATTCCGGACCGTGGGATCTCGCGTTTCGGCGCAATCATGTGATCACCGCCGCGGGTGCCGGCGCGCAAGACTTGGGGTTCGTGAGTTTCGATTCACTGAGCGACGTCCCGGTTGCAGGTTACGAGGCGACCACGTTTGGCGCAGACACGACCAATCCGGGGATCGGAAAGTGGTACGCGTACAGCATGCTCTCTCATCTGCTCACGTCGAAGCATCACGTGTATGCCGTACGAACCGCGGACGGCCGCTACGCGAAGCTCGAGATTCTGGCATACTACTGCCGGGAGGTAGGCTCGGCCTGTTACACGATTCGGCATAAAACAATGCGCCCCCGCTTTGGTTCAGCGGGGGCGCATCAATGAGAGACCGGGGCGGTTACTTGCCAGGCGGCAGAATCTTGAACATCCCCGTCCCGCACACGGGACAGACACCCTTTAGCGCGGGCCGGCCATTGGCCATCTTCACCTGCTGGGCGTTCGAGATCTTCCGCTTCGCCTTACACTTCACACAGTAACCTTCGTCCGCGGCCATCGGGGCCTTTCCCTTCGCCATTGTCGGTCGCTCCTCCAGTTCGGGGGCACGGGATGAACGGGAAGCCTGCAAGCGCCAGACAACATAATATGGTCCCGCTAGCCGGGGGTAACTTGGCCGTCCTGAAACCCATTACGTTTGTGCGTTCCGTCACAGAACGGTTTTGTCTGTGAGCCCCCACATCTGCACAGCACAACGACTTCCGCCGGTTTGCCGTCTTTACGCGCCGGCGGCGTCAACTCCCGGCCGTCGGGCGTCACGATTCGGACCGGCCCCTCGACGATGAGCGGGCCGTTCGCCTTGGTGGTGATGATGACCTGCGTCATGAGGGCAATATAACGGCGCCTGCGAGACGCGTTGCGGAACGGCCCGGCGAAACAACGGGTACTCTTCAGGTGCACAGACCGCTCCACGTGCGTTCCCCACTGTTACTTCTCGTCCTCGGCGCAGCCGCCTGCATCGCCGAGCGCGGGCCGCTCAGCAATCGCATGGCCCACTCCGCCACGAACTATCTCGCGCGCGCCGCCCGCCAGCCGGTGAGGTGGCAGCCGTGGGGACGTGATGCCTTCGTGCTTGCGGCGAAGCTCGACAGGCCGGTTTTGCTCTACGTCGGTGGCGAAGGGTGCCGCTGGTGCGCCGAGACCGATCGCGCGATCTACACCGATCCGGAAATCGGCACGCTCATCAACGCGCTCTTCGTCCCCATTCGCGTGGACCGGGATGAGCGGCCGGATGTCGCGCAGCGCTACCAGACGGCGGTCGAGCGGCTCGCGGGTCTGCACGGCTGGCCGCTCACCGTTTTTCTCACCGCCGACGGCGCGCCGTTCTTCGGCGGCACTTATTTTCCCGCCGACGATCCCGTCACCGGGCGCGGTCTGAAGCAGTTGCTGCCGGAAGTCGCGCGGAGCTATCACGATCAGCGTTCCGTCATCGTGCAGCACGCCGCCTTGGTGCGGCAACTTATGCTCACGGGGAACGACGCGTCCCGGGGCGTCCTGCGTACGGGGTTGATCCAAGGCGCGATCGCGGCGGTGAGAAGCGAGCTCGATGATGCAGTTCGTTCTCGCGCGGCGGCAGGCAGCGTCATGCATGCGGCGGCGGTCTCGTTACTCCTCACCGAGTACGCCAGGACCCGTGACACCCTCTCGCTGGCGGTCGCGCGGCGCGCGCTGTATCTCATGCTCGACACGGCAGCCGCGAGCGCCGGTGAGGATCCGCCACGACTCGTGCGCGCGGCGTTGACCGGCCTCTTCGCGCAGGCCTGGGTCGTCACCGGTGAGGCTCGATTCCGCGACTCCGGACGCGCGTGGGTACGTTCGTTGGCGGGCGACCTCCGCTGGGGATCCGGCCACGGCGAATCGACCGCTGAGCGCGCAGTGTTCGTGGATCAGGAGGCGTACGTGATCGAGGCGGCGCTGATGGCAGGCGCGACGTTGGGCGACGATGGCGCCGAGCAGCGCGCGCAGTCGGCGCTCGATGGACTGCTGCAACGCGCGTACGCGCGCGGTTGGGGCGTGCGTCATTCCGTCGGCGGGATTCTCGGACCGGCGGCGACGACGTCGCATGGTCTCTTGCAAGACCAGGTCCAGGTCGCGTCCGCGTGCCTCGCGGCGCATCAGCTCAGCGGCGAGCGCCACTACCTCGACGTCGCGCTGGATCTCATCACGCTGCTCGATCGCGGGTATGCCGATTCGCTCGGCGGCTATTACGACACCGCTGCGCCAGCGCCCCCGGCATCCGCTCCCGACGTGGCGACGCCCGCACTCGCCGACCGGACGAAGCACGCGTTCGACGACATGCTCCCCGGCGCGAACGCCGTTGCAGCACGGGTGCTGACGCGGCTCGCGGAGGTGACCGGCGATCCCTCGTATCGCCGCCGCGCCGAAGCGACGCTGGAAGCGTTCGCCGGCGGCATTGCCGGTAGCGGGCTTCGCGCCTCGACGTTTCTGAGTGCGGCGCGCGAAACCGTTGCAAATCCGTGACGAAGCCCTACCCCTGCGGGTCACTCTGATGGTGAACGACGGCCCCCCCGCCCCGACGGATGTCGAGGTCGTTGCTCGCGTCTTGGGCGGCGATGGCGAGGCGTTCGGGATTCTCATCCGGCGCTATGAGCCGGGATTGCTACGCTTCGCCACGCGGATGCTCGGGAATCCCGATGCGGCGGCGGATGCGGTCGCCGAGAGTCTGGTACGCGCCTACCGGCATTTGGCACAGTGCCGCGATCCGGCGCGGCTGCGGAGCTGGCTCTACCGGATCACGGGTAACCGCTGCCGCAGCCACCTCGCCCGGCGACGGACGAATGACATCTCGTTGAGCGAAGCGCCGCCGTTGGCGGATGCGTCGGATTCCTGGGCGGTGCTGGAGCGGGGAGAGCAGGTCGCGCTGGTCGAGCGAGCGCTCAATGCGTTGCCGGCGGAAAAGCGCGAGGCGTTCGTCTTGAAACACGTGGAAGGGATGAGTTACGAAGAGATGGCCGCCGTGACCGGCGCGCGAATACCGACGCTCAAGATGCGCGTCCATCGTGCCCGGGAAGCATTGCTGGCGGCGCTGGAGGAACTGGTATGATGGCCATGAGCCCAATCGATCCCCGGTTGCAGGAAGCGCTCGACGGCGAGCGCGATCCCGGCACGCTGCCGATGGATCTGCGGGAGGCGTACGCGCGGCTGATGGGTGCGGCGAACCTCTTGCAGACGCTGCCGGCAGTCAGCGTCGCCGCGCGCGTCATGGCCGAGATTCACGATTTGAAACCCGAAGTCCAGAGCGTGCGCCCAGCGCGCAGGCTGATGCGCTGGCTGGCACGGCCGCGCGCGGTGACGCTGCGACTGCGGCCGGCCTGGACGCTCGCGCTGGTGGCGGGTCTTGCCGCGATTCTGCTGATCCCTACTCAGCCGACAAACCGTCCGTCACCCGGCGCACACGAAGGCATCGCGCAGTTCGTGGGTCATTTCCCGGGCGCGCGATCGGTTGAAGTCGTCGGCTCGTTCAACGATTGGAGCCGGGGCAGCTTGCATCTGCGCGATGAGCATCACGACGGCATCTGGCACGGTGCGGCTGTGCTCCCCGCGGGACCTCACGAATACATGTTCATCGTGGATGGCGAGCGCTGGGTGCCCGATCCGCTCGCGGGCCGTTATGTCGACGACGGGTTCGGCGCGGGGCGCGAAAACTCGCTGCTGATCGTCAGACCCGCACAGGCGTCGTTAGACGAGGACGCGACTCCACGGTGAGAGTGGCGCTTGTGCTGGTGCTGATTGCGGCGCCGCTGGCCGCGCAAAACGGTGGAGGGGCGGCAAGCAGGTTAGCGGGCCGCGTTCCACCAGCAGCGCTCCCGGCCATCGATTCGCTGATCGCGGCGGCGGTCGCCGAGAGCCTCCCCAGTGAGCCGCTGGTGCAGAAGGCCCTCGAAGGCAGTGCGAAGGGCGTTCCCACGGATCGACTGGTGAATGGCGTACGGCGCAGCCTGCTGCAGCTGCGTGAGGCGCGCATCATCGTCGGGCGGGCGATGCCGGACCAGCCGGCGCCCGAGGCGCACGTCGCGGCGGTCTCGGCAGCCCTCGCCCGTGGGCTCGGTCCCGCGATCGTCGAGCGGCTGCTCACCGTGGCGCCGAACGAGCCGCCGGGGCCCGTCCTGCATGCCGCCGCGGATCTCGTGGCGCACCGCTTCAATCCCGATTCGGCGGCTGATCTGCTCGTGGAAGCGCACAACAAAGGCTTGCATGGCATGCGTTTGCTGGATGTGGCCGTCGCCGCCGATCACGAGCTGCAGCGGGCGGGTGGTCGCACCCATGCCGACGCCCTGGCGCGTGTCCGGGCGCTGCTCCCCAACGTGCCGACCGCCGAGGTTCCGGCGGCGGTGACGCGGCGTCGGACAAAAGGGTCGTAAGAACGTCCCTAAACCCGAGGCAACACATGGTTCGTCAGACCCTGCTGATGCTGGCTCTCGTCGCAGCCCCCGCGCTCGCGGCGCAGCAGCCCACGCAGCAGCCGGCATCGGCCGCCCCAAAGGCGCAGGCCAGCGCCTCGCAGAGCACCGATAGCTCGAAGTCCAAGGCTCGTCGTCATCGTGCACGCAAAGGCAAAGGCAAAGCGGCCGCCATGCCCCACGACACGACGAAGGCGAAGCCGTAAGCTAGGACGTGTAGTCGGAGTTGATCCGGACGTAGTCCGGAGAAAGATCGCAGGTCCATACCATCGCCTCCGCTCGACCCAATCCGAGGTCGAGCCGGAGGCGAATGGTTTTCTGCTGGAAGATGCGCCTCGCCCGAGCGGTATCGGCGAGCGCCGTCGCCCCAGCCGTCGCCAGCGTGAACCACCCTCCGTCAGTCGCAGCCTCGAGCGTGATCCGCTCCGAGATGAGCGGGACGCCCGCCGCGCCGGCGGCCGCGAGGACGCGACCCCAATTGGGATCGCCGCCGTAGATCGCGGTCTTCACGAGCGACGAGCGCGCGATCGCGCGTCCGACCTCGCGCGCGTGCGCTTCGGTTGTCGCACCGACGACGTGGATCTGGAGCTGCTTGGTCGCCCCCTCGCCATCTTCGACGACGGCCAGCGCAAGCGTCCGCGCGACCTCGATGACAGCCTCTTCGAAAACTTTCCACAGAGCACCGTCGCGCGACGGGTCGATGCCGGAAGATCCGTTTGCGAGCAGGAGGACGGTGTCATTCGTGCTGGTGTCGCCGTCCACGGAAATCGCATTGAATGTCCGGTCGGCTACGCGTCGCAGGAATGGTCCCAGCACGCCCGGCTCCGACACCGCGTCGGTCGTGATCACGCCGAGCAGGGTGGCCATGTCGGGATGGATCATGCCGGCGCCTTTGGCGATTCCACCGATCGTGATAGCGGCGCCTCCCTCCAGGCGGACGGCGCAGTGCTTGGGTCGCGTATCCGTCGTCATGATCGCGCGGGCAGCATCGATGCCGCCGCCCGACGACAGTTTCGCCGCCGCCTGCCGCAGGCCGGCGCCCACTTTGTCGATGGGGAGCGGGATGCCGATCACGCCGGTCGAGAGCACCAGCGCAGTGCGGGGCGGCAGTCCGGCCGCTTCTTCCGCGGAGCGCGCCATGGCCCGGGCGGCCTCGAGTCCCGGCGCACCGGTGCACGCGTTGGCGACGCGCGCGTTCATCGCGACGGCACGGATGCGCCCCGGCCGCTCGCTCAAGAGATCGGCATCGTAGATGACCGGTGCAGCGCGCAACGCGTTGCGGGTGAAAACTCCGGCCGTCGCACAGCTCGTCGTGCTGACGAGCAGCGCGACGTCGAGTGCGCCATCCGATTTCAGGCCGGCGTGCGTGGCGGCGGCGGTGAATCCACCTGGTGATGTAACGGAGCCGTCCGGAACGGCAGTGAATGCCGAGGGCATGGCCGGTCAAAATAGCCGCCCCGGGTCGCTTGTGTAACCGTTCGCCGTTTCTTATCATAGCGCAACCATCCCGGAGGGTCCCGTTCGATGTCGGATCCGTTCCTCAGTTCCGACGAATACGACGAACGTGCGCATCAGTTCTACAACGAAGGACAATACGACGACGCGATAGATACTCTGCGCGAAGGCCTCGGTCTGTACCCGCACGCCGTCGAGCTGCACGTGGGGATGGGCTATGCGCGGTTGGCGCGCGAGGAGTACGCCTGGGCGCGGCGCTCGTTTGAAGAAGCGCGCGGTCTCGATCCCGATCATGAAGACACGCTCGCGGGCCTCGGCGAAGTCCTGCTGAAGTTCGGCGAGCGGGCGGCGGCGCTGGCCTGCTTCGAGCGCGTGCTCGCCCTGGGATTCCAGGACGATCACGATCTGATGTTGCAGATCGGCCGCGCCTTGTTCCGCGAGGCAGTCCTCGATCAGGCGCGCCGCTTCTTTGAAGGCGCGCTCAACGCGCACCCCGATTCGGCGGATGCGGCCGCCTGCGTCGGGTACGCCGCGCACCGCCTTGCCGACGAAGGCGGCAGCCTGCACTGGCTGCGTCGCGCCCTCGAGCTCGATCCCAGCCTGGGCGAAGCCCGGATCTATCTGGCGAACCTGCTCTACGACCGCGGGGAGTACGAGGCCGCGCTATTTCACCTCGAGCGCACCGGGCCGGAGGAGCATTACGACGCGCTCGCCATCTGGCGGCTCGTCGAGCTCAAGAAGGGCGTGTACCGCCTCGCCGATGACGACCCCGAGCTCGTCCCGTGGCACGATCGCCTGAACGAAATCACCGGTGACGCCGCGCCCGAAGACCTCGTCCTCGCGGAGATCGAAGCCCTGCGGCCCGACGGACAGATCCGCGACCCGCGGCAGCTCGAGCTGTTCGGCACGCTGCTCACCGAGCTGCAGGGGATGAGAAACAAGGGCGGCAATGGCGGCAGCGGCGGCAGCGGGGAAGTGCACCGTGTGAGTACGGTTTCGGGATCGACGTACGTCGGAACCTGGGAAGAAATCGTGCGGCAGATGAAGGACGACGCCGCCGAATGGGCCGCGGGCTCGCTGGAACAGTACATGGAGGCGAGCGCCAAACGGTGGCGGAAGCAGACGGGCCTCACGATTCCGGCGACGGACCCTGAGAGTTTCCTGCGCGCCGGCGCGGATGCGGGGGTCTTAAGAATCCTGCATTAGCTGCTCGGCTGCTTGAACCGCACCGCAATCGACAGCGGCCCGTCGCCGAGCGCGACGAGCGTGACGGCGCCCGCGAGCAACAGCGCTTCCAGCTCGAAGTTCTGGTGGCCGGCGATTTTCACGGCGACGATCGCCACCGCCATTTCCACCGCCATCACGGCGGCCCACGCGCGCGTCAGAATGCCGAGCAGCACGCAGAGCGCTCCCACCGTTTCGATTGTCATGAGGATCACGGCAAAAATCGTGGCGAACGGGATGTGGTGCATCGCGAGGAATTGCGCGGTCGCCCCGATGCCGCGGTCGAACTTGGCGATGCCGTGGAGTAAGAACACCCCGCCCACCGCCAGGCGCATGAAGAAGGCCGCGTACGGCGTCAAGGAATTCACGAGGTCTCTCGTTAGAACATGGACATCGCGAGGAACGACCGCAGATTGTCGTTCGTCACGCGCAGCCGGGCGGACAGGAGCCGCACGACCGACCACAGAACCTTGTAAGCGATGTCGCGATTGAAGTCGAGGAGGAGCTCGAAGTCGGAACGGGAGATGGTGATCAGCGTACAGCCGGTGTTGGCGATCGCGTCGGTGGAGCGTTCGGACCGGTCGAAAATCGACATCTCGCCGAAACAGGAGCCCGGCTTGAGCACGGCCAACGCTTCTTCGCCGGATCCCGGGATCGTCCGGGAGATCCGAACTTCGCCATCCGAGATCAGGAACAACCGGTTGCCCGGCTCGCCTTCCTTGAAGACGTATTGGCCGACGGTGAACTTCTGCTCACGGCAGACTTCGGCGACGCGGGCGAGCTCGCCGTCGTCGAGATCCTGGAAGATGGCCGCTTGTTTCAGCAGCTTGACGTCCACGAGGTGAAGGTACGACGCGTGGTACACAGGGGCAAGTGAAACCGACGATTACGGCCGCCGATGTCGCGACGGCGCTGCGCTTTCCACTCGCAGCGGTGTTTCCGTTCGTGCGCGCCCCGCTCTGGCAGCTCGCCATCGTCGCCGCGGCCGCCGCGACCGACGTCGCCGACGGGCTGCTGGCCCGGCGCTTCGGCGGCTCCCGGGTGGGCGCGGTCCTCGATCCGATCGCCGACAAGGTGTTCATGGCGGTCGCGTTCGTGACCGTGGCGCTGCGCGGCTTGCTCGAGTGGTACGAGCTGATCGGAGTGCTGCTGCGCGATATCGTCGCCGCATTAGGATTTCTGGCGACGTGGTTGTTGCGACGGCCGACCGCGCTGCCCGCGCGCGCCGGCGGCAAAGCGGTGACGATCGCGCAACTGTTGACGCTCGTGGCCGCCATCGCGGAATCGCCTCATGTGCGGCGTCTGGCCTGGGCCACCGCGGCGATTGCAGTGTACGCTATCTGGGACTACGGACGCACCGCGGCACGCCGGACGGCGGGGGTACCTTGATGCGCGTCATGATCATGGCAGCGATCGGACTGCTCGGCGCGAGGCTCGTGACCGCGCAGGAGTTCGTGGCTCCCAAGAGCTCGGCGCACGGCGGCACGCGCTTCGGTCTCTTTGGCTTCGGGGTGCGCGGTGGGGTGGACCTGCGCGGCGCCGGTCAGTTCGTGCTCGGCACCACGTTAGACATGAAGAGGTCGCCACACCGTACGTGGGTTTGGGTTTCTCGGTCGCGGGACGCGAGAGCTGTTCCGCCGATCCCAACTGCCCCGATCTCTGGGCCAATCTCGCGTTCGGCTTCGAGCTGCATTACCGCTCCACCTTCAACTGGCTCGTGGAATACCGGGCCCTGGATGAGTTGCACCGCCACCGTTTCTATGTGGGTCTGACGACGCGGCGAGGAAATTGACATGGCGCGAAGCGCCGAAGTGACGGTGCGGTGGAAACAACAGTTGCAGTTCGAAGGTGAAGGGAAGGGCCGGCCGCCGATTCTCGTCGACGGCGATTCTCGGGCGGCGACGTCGCCCGTCGAGACGCTACTCCTCGCCGCCGCCACCTGCACGGCGTCCGACGTAGTCATCATCCTCCAGAAGCAGCGCATCAAACTCGAAGCGCTTGATATCGCGGTGCAGGGGATACGCCGTGAGACCGAGCCGCGTCGCCTCATCGCCATCGCTTTCCACTTCACTGTGCGCGGTGAGGGCGCCGACGACACCAAGGTACGCCGTGCCGTGGACCTCTCGATCGAGAAGTACTGCTCCGTCATCGCATCACTCGCCCCCGATATCGCGATCAGTTACGACGTCACCATTGCCTAGCCTGTTGTTCTTGATGCCCCTTCTGGCATTGCAATCACAGCAGCTCACAGCGACGGAGCTGAGCGTCGGCGGCGCGGCCGTGATGGCGCGCCACACGTTCGCCGGCGCCGAGCTCGGCATCGCGCGGCGTCCGGGCACGGAGACGCGCATTGCGGTGGCGTTCGCGGGCGGCAGCGACGACGGCCACGCGGCGGGACGCGCCCAGTTGACGCTCCAGTTACTCGTGAATCCCACGGCGCGAAATGGAATGGGTCTGTTTGCGGGATTGGGTGCCGCCTGCAGCGGCCGGCGTGGGTCGGCCGGCAAGGGTTGGCTGGCCGTTCTTCTGGGACTCGAGGCGGCGCCCGGACGCCGGAACAGCTGGTACGTGGAGCTGGGCCTGGCGGGCGGCGCCCGCGTTGCCGCCGGATGGCGACTGCGGAAGTTCCCCGTTTGGTGGAGGTAGAAATACAAAAGGGCGCCGTGCGAGGGCGCCCTTCCTTCTCGGAGACTTTCGCCGTCAGGCGTCGGCGCCGACGGGGGCGGTCCGAGCGACCACGGGGCGGCAATAGCGCTCGCCCAACACGCGCAGCTCGTTCAGCTCAGTCTCTGTCAGGTCGGTAAAACGATCGGCGAGGTACAGCAGGGTGTCGTCGAACCATTCTTTCTGATGCTCGGGGGTGGCCTCCAGCACTCCGCAGCGGAGAATGTGCGAGAACAGCTCGTCGCGTGCCTGCTCGAAGCTCGTGGGGATCGTGTACTTCCGGGGCTCACCACGCTTTTTGGCCATGCAGGGGGGTTTCCTTTCGGGCTAGAAGAACCTCGTGAAAAACGGCGCCGCAAGATAATCGGTTGTGTGGTATAATGCCACATCAGGGACGCGGGTTCCCGTGTTCCGGGAGGAACCGATGAGCGAGGAAGTCTACGGGCCCGAACGCGCGCAGCGCCTGGTTGCGCTGCTTCGGGCGCTGGCGGATCGAATACAAGAGCTGGACAGAACGGGTCGTCTCCTCGATGCGGCCCCCGAGCTGCAAAAACTGTTTGGCAACGCCCGCAGCGAGCTGTTCCACTACGAAGTTCGCAGCACCTACGACACGCCCGAAGTGGCCGAGAGTCGCCGCATCGTCGAGGATGCGCAACAGCGACTGGATGAGCTGCGGTTCGATGACGGTGACGAGGAGGAGCCTTGGCAGAGGGATCCGGAGGATTGAATCGGTTTTACGTGGTCTTGGGCGCGCTGGCCGTCCTGCTCGGCGCCACGCTGTTCGTGCTGCTGCGCAGCGGCGGTGGTTCGACGGTCGCCGCAGCGGCACCGCCACACGCCGTGGTGGACGACGGCTTCCGCGGCTACACACTCGGCGAGGGGCATGCGCCGGTCGAGATCGTCGAATACGTCGACTATGAATGCCCCATCTGCGCTCAGTTCGCCACAATCCAGATGCCGACCATCCGCCAACAGTTGATCGAAACGGTGAAGGTGCGTTGGCGCGTGCGCGACTATCCGCTCTCCATTCATCAATACTCGCGGTACGCCGCGCATGCGACCCAATGCGGCGGCGAGCAGGGAAAGTTTTGGGAGATGCAGGATCAGTTGTTCTATAATCACGCCTGGGCGCAGACGGGAAGGAATCCCGCACGCCTGTTCCACGATCTCGCCAAAGCCGCGGGATTGAACGTCGACCAATACGACGCCTGCATGGCGAGTGGCAAATACGCATCCCGCATCGAGTTCAGCCGCCAGGAGGGTGACAGCCTTCTGGTCGACGGAACGCCGACCTTTTTCCTCGGCGGCAAGAAACTCGTCTTCCGGCGCCTGCCGACGTCCGACGATTTCAAGCATCTCGCTGACAGCGTGATCGCGCACATGCCCCCCCCCCCGCGCCCGCCTGCCGCGAAGACCGCTCAGCCACACGAACATCATTGATGCGCCAGCGCCAGGCGATCGCGTTGCTCGCGCTCGTCGGCCTCTTCATTGCCGTCTATCTCTGGCTGCACGCGATCGGTATCGGTGGAGCGATCAAATGCGGCGCGAGCGGCGGCTGCGAAGTCGTGCAGACGAGCCGCTGGGCGGTGTTTCTTGGGCAACCGGTCGCGTTGTATGGCGTGATCGGCTACGTCGTGATTCTGATCGTCGCGCTCGCGGCGCTACGTCCCGTGGCGCTGGTGCAACGCGGTTGGGGTGTTCTGCTGGTGGGGTTAGCCACGGTCGGCGCGCTGTTTACCGCGTATCTCACCTATCTCGAGCTTTTCGTGATTCACGCAATCTGTCGCTGGTGTTTCGGCAGCGCGGTGATCATTACGCTCATCTGGATGGTCTCACTCGCTGCTCTTTTTTT
>MNDR01000098.1:0-1464 GCA_001915025.1 Gemmatimonadetes bacterium 13_2_20CM_2_65_7 | reverse complement strand
GCTGCTTCAATTCCTCACGCAACGCGTCGCTGGCCTGGCGTCCCTCCTTGAGTGTGACGAACGCCGCGAGCGCCTGGCCCTTCAAGTCATGCGCTCGCCCAACGACAGCCGCCTCCGCGACCGCGGAATGGTCAACCAGCGCGCTCTCGACTTCCATCGTTCCGATGCGGTGGCCGGCGACGTTGAGCACGTCGTCGACCCGGCCCAGGATCCAGAAGTAGCCGTCGTCGTCGCGCTTCGCGCCGTCGCCCGGGAAGTACGTGTTCTTCCACCTGGTCCAGTAGACCTGGCGGTAACGTTCGTCGTCGCCCCAGATCGTGCGGAGCATGCCGGGCCATGGTTTGGGAATCGCCAGGTACCCGCCGCCCACCTTCACTTCGTTTCCTTCGCCATCCAGCAAGACGGCTTCGATGCCCGGGAACGGAATGGTCGTCGAGCCGGGCTTCGTCGCCGTGACTCCGGGAAGCGGCGTGATCATGATTCCGCCCGTCTCCGTCTGCCACCACGTATCAACGATCGGACAACGCCTGCCGCCGATGTGCTCCTGATACCACATCCACGCTTCGGGATTGATCGGTTCGCCGACGGAGCCGAGTAACCGGAGCTTCGACAAGTCATGCTTCGCGGGAAGCTCGGTGCCCCACTTCATGAAGGCCCGAATCGCCGTCGGCGCTGTGTAAAAAACGGTCACGCCATGCTTCGCGCACAGCGCCCAGAAGCGGTCTTTGCCGGGATGATCGGGCGCGCCCTCATACATCACCTCCGTAACCCCGAGCGCGAGCGGACCGTAGACCACGTACGAATGCCCCGTCACCCAGCCGACGTCCGCGGTGCACCAGAACACGTCCGAATCTTTCAGATCGAAGACCCACTTCGTCGTCGCATACACGTGCGTCAGGTATCCGCCCGTCGTATGTAGGATGCCTTTGGGTTTACCGGTCGTTCCCGAGGTGTAGAGGATGTACAGCGGATCCTCGGCGTCCATCGCTTCGGGTGGACACTCGGGCGCCGCCTTCGCCATCAACTCCGACCACCACAGATCGCGGCCCGACTTGATCGTGACCGTCTGACCAGTCCGACGCAGCACCACGACGTGCTCAATGCCCGGCGTCGCGGTGAGGGCGTCGTCGGCATTGATCTTGAGGGGAACGACCGCACCGCGGCGGTAGCCGCCGTCAGCGGTGATCAGAACTTTGGCGCCGGCGTCGTTGATCCGGTCGCGGAGCGACTCGGCGGAGAAACCTCCGAAGACCACGGTGTGCACGGCGCCGATGCGTGCGCATGCCAGCATCGCCACGGCGACTTCCGGTACCATCGGGAGGTAGATGGCGACCCGGTCGCCACGGCGCACACCCAGACCCTTCAGGACGTTGGCGAACTTGTTCACGTCGCTATGCAGCTCGCCATAGGTGATGCGCCGCACCTCTCCCGGGGGTTCTCCCTCCCAGATGAGCGCCACACGGC
>MNDR01000031.1 GCA_001915025.1 Gemmatimonadetes bacterium 13_2_20CM_2_65_7 | reverse complement strand
TATGCTCACCGAAATCACCAAGGCCCAGCTCCTCTGCTTGCAACTGGGCAGGCTGAAGGACGAAGGGAAGTCGACGCCCCAGCAGGTCTCGCTTGCCAAGCGGAATAACGTGAACATGGCCACGGACATCGCGCGCGAAACCCGTCGGTTGCTCGGCGCGAACGGGATTCTCGCCGAGTATCAGGCGATGCGGCATCTCGCAAACCTTGAATCGGTGTATACCTACGAAGGCACGCACGACGTTCACACCCTCATTCTTGGTCAGGAGATCACGGGGCTATCCGCTTTCAATTAGAAACTGTGCTTCGCTGCCTCCCGTTATGACAGCCATGCCGCTCGCCTTACTGCTCGCGCTCGCGCAAACGCCCGCTCCCCCTCCTGCCCTTGTCGACATGCGCGATCTCACTCCTCGCGAGCATCGGGCCGCGGTGTTCGTCCTCACGACTTCGCAGGAAGTGAACGTGTCGGCGGTCGGCGCGGAGCCGTGGCCTGATCAGCTGCGTACGCGAGACGATCAGCATTGGCAGGATGATGAGCAGACCACCTGGCCTGCGGCCGCGTGGATTATCGACGCGCGCACTCACGCCGTCGTGTGGGACCTGCGCGCGGCCGATACGCGCCGAGAATCCAACGGTCTACGGCACTTCGCCGGGAGTGTGCGCCTCCCGGCCGGCACCTACGAAGCGCATTACGCGTTTTATCCGGCTGCTGCCATGTCATTCAAGGACGCTGTCGATTTCCGCGCGGTTGTGCGCCTTGCTCGGCGGGCGAGCGGCGGCGGTCCATACGTCGACAATGGGTTGTACAAGCAGTTCGCCCTGACAATCGACGGTACGGGACACGTCGCGACGGCGGACGAAATCACGGCGGCGCACAGCGCGTTCATGGGGTCCGCTGTGGTCAGCGTCGAGCCTAAACGCAACACCGCGAACCGGCGCGGCTTCGAGCTGACTCGACCCACCGACGTCGAGGTGTACGGCGTGGGTGAGCTGCAGCGGGACCAGACCTTCGACTACGGTTGGATCATGAACGCCGACACGCGCAAGCGCGTCTGGACCATGACGTATGACAGCACCGAGCCGGCGGGTGGCGCGGCGAAGAATCGTATGGCGCATGAAACGCTGCACCTGCGGCCGGGACGGTACGTCGCGTACTTCGTCTCGGACGACTCACACGCGCCCGATGACTGGAATGCCGTGCCGGCGACCGATCCGGAATCGTGGGGCCTGACGCTCCGCGTCGCCGACCGAATGGCCCGCGCGACCGTGCGACCATTCGAGTACGAACCCGTTCCTGAAGGTCAGACCATCGTTTCCATGATCGGCATCGGCGACAACGCCAACCGCTCAACCGGTTTTACGCTGAAGCGCCCGATGGACGTGAGGATCTACGCCCTCGGTGAAAGCAGCGACGAAGAGATGGTCGACTACGCGTGGATCGTGGACGCCGTGGATCATAAACGGGTCTGGACCATGCGCTACGACGAGACCCAGGCCGCCGGCGGATCCGATAAGAATCGCCTCTTCGATAGCGTGTTGCATCTCCCACCCGGCAGTTATTTGGTCTACTACAAGAGCGACGGCTCCCATTCCTACAACAATTGGAATACCGCGCCTCCCGCCGAGGAGCGGTACTGGGGCGTGAGCGTGTTTCCGGCGAGCGGCCGTTTGCGTCGCGCCGACGTCTCGCCGTTCGAACGCACTGGGCGCGGGACGGGCACGCCGCTGGCACAGCTCATCCGCATGGGTGATGACGAAAATGCACGCGCGACATTCCAGCTCACCGGCCGGACGCGCCTGCGAGTCTACGCGCTAGGCGAGGGCCACGACGGCGGGATGGTCGATTATGGCTGGATAGAGAACGCGACCGGGGACAGGGTCTGGCAAATGAAGTACGACGAAACGGATCCTGCCGGCGGGGCTGACAAGAATCGTGTGTTCGAAGGTGTGATCACGCTCCCGGCGGGCTCGTACGTGTTGCGGTACCGCTCGGACGGCTCGCATTCACACGCGGACTGGAACGACGCCCCCCCGGACGATCCGGAGAGTTGGGGCATCTCCGTGTTCCGAATGGACACTCGCTGACGATCGCAGTCTCCATCAGGCACAGCCTCCTTCTCGGGTCTCTCGCTGGGACCGCTCTTTCGGCCCAGACGCTTCGGGGCGAGTTGGTTGGAGCCGTCACGGCACAGCCGGTCGCCTACGCGCTGCTGCTCCTCGTTGACTCGACCGGGCACGAGCGGGCGCGGATGCTCTCGGATGGCTCCGGGCAATTCGTGTTGGTGGCGCCATCTCCGGGTACCTATCGCGTCCGCATCCTGCGCATCGGCTATAAGAGCTTTGCGTCACCAACCATGGTCCTCGACGTGGGAGAGCGTCGCTACCACGCGGCCTTGCCTGATGACGCCGTCGCATTACCCGCGGTCACGGTCGAGGCAGAGAAGCGCTGTCGTACGAGGCCAGGCGAAGGCGAACCGGTCGCGGCACTGTTGGAGCAGTCGCAGACGCTCCTCGGCGTGACCGAGCTCGCGGTCGAGCGACGCTTATTTCGCTTTCGATCGGCGCTCTTCGATCGCTCGCTCGAAGCGGACCTGAGGGTGACAAAGGAGACTGGTGATACGAGCAACGGGTTCAGCGCCTGGCCCTTCGAAAGCGTGCCGGCCGACAGTCTGGTCGGTAACGGTTTCGTGCAGGAGGGCCCCAACGGGCCGACGTACTACAGTCCCGATGCGTCCGTCTTCTTTTCCGATGCGTTTTTAGACACGCACTGTTTTGTTGTAGAAAAGCATCGCACCGATTCGACGCTCGTCGGGCTGCGGTTCGAGCCCGTGCGCAAGCGAAAGTTGCCCGATGTGCGAGGAGTCCTGTGGCTCGAGCGGGCGGGTACGGGGGGGGGGCTGAGACGTCTCGAGTACAACTACACGGGGCTGGAGGGGTGGGTGCCCACAAACCTCGTCGGTGGCTGGATAGAATTCCGGCGGCTGCCCAACGGCGCCCCGGTGATCGTCGGGTGGCAGATCCGCGCGCCGATTCCGTTGTCCGACGGTCGCAAACGCAAATTGTTCGGGTTCAAGGAGCGGGAGGGCCGCGTCATCAATGTCTTTACTGCCGACGGCCATCCGGTAACATTGCCGCACTGAGCAGACCGCAGCCGGGTTGCGTAGCTTTCCGGCCTCATGAAAATCGCGGTGTGCATCAAGCGCGTTCCCGATTCCGAGACGCGCGTCAAAATCGCCTCCGACGGCAAGAGCCTGGATGACTCCGGTGTGAAGTTCGTCATGAATCCGTATGACGAATTCGCCGTCGAAGAAGCGTTACGACGCAAAGAAAAGGCCAGCTCCGGGGAAGTCGCGGTCATCTGTCTCGGTCCCGCGGCGGCGCAGGAGACGATTCGCACCGCATTAGCGATGGGTGCGGATCGCGGAATCCTGTTGCAATCCGATCGGATTCCCGCCGACCCCTTCGAGGTTGCTCGCATCATCGCGGCCGAGCTGAAGAGCACATCCTGGGATCTGCTTCTCTTTGGCCGGATGGCGATCGACGATTACAACCATCAGGTGGGCGCGCTCACCGCCGAGCTGCTCGGGCTGCCGTGCGTCACGGCGATATCACATCTCGAAATCGAGGGCACGAAGGGCGTCGCCGAGCGGGAGATCGAGGGGGGGATCGAAGTCGTAGAGTTCCCCCTTCCCGCGGTCCTCACGGCGGACAAAGGACTCAACGAGCCCCGGTATCCAGCGCTTAAAGGCATCATGGCTGCGAAGAAGAAGCCGCTCGAAGTGAAGCCCGTTCAGGCATCCGCTGGCACATTCGAGGTTGTTGCACTGTCGCCTCCGCCCGACCGCAAAGAAGGGAAGATTGTGGGCGAAGGGGTGGGCGCCGTCGGCGAGCTCGTGCGTTTGCTCCGGGAGGAAGCCAAGGTCCTATGACGCTGGCGCTCGCGGTGCTGGAGCAGCGCGATGGAGTGCTTCGCAAGATCTCACACGAGGTTGTGACTGGGTCACAACGGCTCGGTCGGGGCGTGGATGCGGTGTTGTGCGCGGCTGGACCGGTGCAGGGCGCCGACCAGCTTGGCAAGTTCGGCGCCGACAGGGTCATCACCCTCACCAATCCCGCCTTTGCGAAATACGCGCCTGAAGCGTGCGCGCAGGCGATCGCCGAGCGCGCGAAGCAAGGTGGTTATCGCGCCGTGCTATTTGCCGCGAGCGCGACCGGTAAGGATCTCGCCCCTCGCGTCGCAGCGAAGCTCGGCGTTGGTGTTGCGGCGGACATCACCGATTTGGCCGCCCTAGGCGACGCGATTACGGTCACTCGTCCGGTGTATGCCGGGAAGGCATTGCTCAAGGTGAAAGTCGCCAGCCAGCCCGCGGTGCTGTCACTGCGTCCCAATGTCTTCACGCCGGTCGAGCGCCCGAAGGCGGGTACGCCGGAGACTGCGGCCGTGACCGTCGCCCCCTGCCGGGTGGTAGTTCGCGAAGTGAAGGCCGCGGCCGCAGGCACACTCGACGTCGCGGAGGCGCAGATCATCATTTCGGGTGGTCGCGGTCTCAAGGAGCCGGCGAATTTCAAAGTGCTCGAAGAGCTGGCGCAGGCGTTCGGCGGGAAAGCGGCGGTCGGCGCATCGCGCGCGGTCGTGGATGCGGGATGGCGCGCACACGCCGATCAAGTCGGTCAAACCGGTAAGACGGTGAGCCCGTCCCTGTACATCGCCGTCGGGATTTCCGGCGCGATCCAGCATCTCGCCGGCATGCGTACCTCCAAGGTCATCGTGGCGATCAACAAAGACAAGGACGCACCGATCTTCAAAGTCGCCGACTACGGCGTGGTCGGCGACCTGTTCGAGATCGTGCCACGGCTGACCGAAGAGATCCGAAAGCTGCATGGCTAAGAACGAGCAGTTTGTTCCGGCGCGATATCAACCAACGCTGCCGCTCGACAAACTCATCGTTCAGGATGGCGCCGCGGGCGCAGGCGACCGCATGGAGCTGGACGTCGTGATCGTCGGCGCCGGACCGGCTGGGCTGGCGTGCGCGATCGAGCTCGCGAAGCTCGCGAAAACGGGCGGCCCCGAGCTGAATATCGGCGTCCTGGAGAAGGCCGAGGCGTTGGGTGAGCATTCTCTCTCCGGCGCAGTCGTTAATCCCCGCGCGTTGCGCGAGCTATTCCCCGATCTCCAAGATTCGGACTTCCCGTTTCGAGCACCGGTGACGAAGGAAGCCGTCTATCTGCTGACCAAGGGCCGCAAGATTCGCCTGCCCACTCCGCCCACGATGCACAATCGCGGTTACTACGTGGCATCGCTGTGTGAGATCGTCCGCTGGCTGGGGACGAAGGCGGAAGAGCTGGGCGTGAACATCTTCACGGGATTCCCGGCGGCGCAGCTGCTGGTGCGTGATCGGGCGGTGGCAGGTGTGCGGACCGCCGCGGCCGGACTCGACCGCGATGGTCGCCCGTCGCCCGGCGCGATGGCGCCCAACGACATTGTCGCCAGGGTCACGGCCCTCGCCGAGGGGACACGCGGTCTCCTGGCGCAGGCGTGGTGCCAGTGGCAGCGCGTGCCGTCCGAGAATCCCCAGATCTTCGCGCTCGGGGTGAAAGAGCTGTGGGAGACGAAGCGGCCGCTCGATCGGGTGATCCATACGCTCGGCTGGCCGCTGCCGACTGACGCGTTCGGCGGGAGCTTCGTCTATCCGCTCGAGCCGAATCTCGTGGCGCTCGGCCTCGTGGTTGGACTCGATTATCGCGACGCCGGACTCGACGTCCACGTCCTGTTGCAGCAATTCAAACGACATCCGTTGCTCGCCGCACTCCTCGAGGGCGGGGAAGTGGTCGAATGGGGCGCCAAGACGATCCCTGAGGGCGGCTTCTACTCTCTCCCGCAGCGGCGTGCTGGCGATGGCGTCGTGCTCCTGGGCGACGCGGCCGGGTTCGTCGACGTGCCGTCACTGAAAGGAATCCATTACGCGATCCAATCAGGCATCTACGCGGCTCGCGCGATCTTTCAGAACCTCAAGAACGCAGAATCGCTCTCCCGGTATGACGACATCCTCAATAAGTCATACGTTGCAACCGATCTCCATCGGACGCGCAACATGCGGCTGGCGTTCCGCGACGGGTTCTACTTGGGAGGGCTGCAAGCTGCGCTCATGATGCTCACGGGCGGCCGCTTCCCCAACGGGAAGTACCGGATGCACGCGGATGCTGAGGTAGCGCGGCGGTCTTCCTCGGGCGTGCGCCCGGGGTCGGCTGAGCATCCGGACGGGATCAGCAAAGTTGATGCGGTGTTCAAGTCGGGGAATTCGACCCGGGACACAATCCCGAGTCATCTGATCGTGGGGCCTGATGTACCTGCCGAGGTCGCGCGCTTCTATGCGCGGATGTGTCCAGCGGGCGTCTACGAGCTTGGTGATGTAGGGGCGCAGCATGCTGCGCCCTTACGGATCAACGCGCCCAACTGCGTCGACTGCAAGGCGACCGATGTGCTGGGACCACGCTGGACGCCGAGGGAGCGCGGCAGCGGGCCGAAGTACAAGCGCATGTAGCGTTAGGCGGCGTGGCTGTTCCTGAAGTAGTGCCGCGCGCGCTCCGCCAGCTGGGACGTGGACAGCGGCAGATTGCGTTTGACCCAGAGCATCGTCCGCTGCCCGCTCGGAAACCGCCGAGTTTCTTCCTGCTTGGACACGCCCGCCATCTGCGTGAGTGAAATCCCGAAGATCTCCTTACTGGCTCGATCGAGCGCGACGCCGAACTCCTCGTCCTCAGGCGTGCCCAGGATGTCGGAGTGGGTGCGGCCTAACTCCTCGAGCGGGGCCGCGTACGAGTGCTCGGAGTGTGTATCCATCGTGTAGCCACAGTAGAGCGAGAATGGGTACGTACCGGCCAAGGCATTCCAGAAGTCCTCGACGCGGATCGCGGCAGCGGTGTTCCCCGCTTGCCACAACGCATTCGCCAGCTCGCTGTAGACCCGCGTGCCGCGGCCAGATGGCTGGAGGCGCGACAGGGCGGGCGCCAACGCGTTCCGAAACGGTGCCCATTCCGGCAGGCCGTCATCAACCAATTGTGCCATGACATGCCCAGCATCCAGGACGGACAGTTGTCCCGGATCGTGCAGCGATTGCGGGCGGAATTTCCCCTCCGCCAGGCGGTCGAACAGCCAGTCCCGGTGATCGGCCGCGGCGATGACCAGGACGCTATCGCCGCGCTGCAAGCCCGCTTCGACGAATGCGAGCGCCGACTCGGTGAGCGTGTCGCGACGACGATCGTGGCCTTCGGTATCGCGGTGAAACTGCGCGAAATGGCGGCCGGTGGGCGCGTCGACCAATAACGAACTACTGGCGGGGGAAGTCACGCTCTACTCCAGCGACTCTTCGTAGTACCGACGCGCCCGCTCCAGGACCGCGGCACTAGCGGAAGGAAGGTTGCGCTTCACCCAGAGCATGGTGCGTTGACCGCTCGGAAAGCGCCGCTCCCCGTCGTGCAATGGGCGGGAGAATCCCACCATCTCTGACAGCGGCACGCCGAAGACGTCGCGGCTGGCGGCATCCAGCGCCGCACGGAACCGCTCGTCCTCGTCATTTCCCAGGATGTCGGAATGCGTTCGGCCGATCTCCTCGAGGGGGCCCTCGTATGAATTGTGGTGATGCACGTCCAGCATGTAGCTGCAGAACAGTGAGAACGGATACAGGCGCGCGAGCTCGTTCCAGTACTCCTCGAGCCGAATGGCGGCTTCCTGCTTCCCTTCTTGCCACAGCACGTTCACCAACTCGTCATACGCCCGGGTGGTACCGCGCCCGAACGCCCGTACCCGTTCGAACACTGCGCCCAACGCCTTGCGGAAGTCGTCCCAATCGGGCATGTCGTCGCGCATGAACTTGCGCAGTATCAGCTCTGCGTCGTGCAGCTCGAGCTGCCCGGATTTCAGGATGTGGCCCGGATCGAGACCGGTTTGTCGCAGGCCCGCGACAAACCGCTCCGTGTGCGCCGGCGTCGCGATGACGACGACCCCGTTGCCGCGCCGCAGGCCCGTTTCCAAGTACAACGTGACGGCTTCCGTGAGTGCCTGCTGGTCGCGGTGCAGCTGAGCGAAGTGCCGGTTGACCGGGGCTTCGATCAGCAGCGAACTGACGAGCGAAGAAGTCATCGAATATCTGTCGTTGGAAGTTGTAAGTCGCTTCTGAACCGAAACACTAAAAACCGCAGCCGCCGGACACAATCAATCCTCTGAGGGAATTGATCGGCCGCAGTTCTCGTTCGGAGGGATTAGATCGTCGGAGGGAAACTGCGGAAAGGAGGCCCTATAGCGCGACCTGAACGACGCGATCCTTGCCCAGGCGCTTGGCATCGTACATCGCCTGATCGGCCCGCCTGAGGAGATCGTCGGTACTCGCATCCGTCGCTGAGCAGGACACGACACCGATGCTCGCGGTCACGTTCGGCGTGCCGCGGAAGACGTTGCGCAGACTGGCCACCAGCCGTTTGGCCGCGGCATCGGCGAGCTGGGCGTCGGTTTCGGGCATGAGGACGGCGAACTCGTCGCCGCCCAGGCGACCCACGACGTCGGCCTGACGAACCGATGACCGCATGGCGTCCGCGACGAGCCGCAGCACCGCATCGCCCGTCTGATGGCCATGCGTGTCGTTAATGACCTTGAAGTCGTCGAGATCCATGTACAGGAGTGCGAGGGGCCGCGGATAGCGGCGATTGCGGTCCAGCTCCTGGCTGAGCCGGTCGGAGAACGCGCGGGCATTCAGGACGTTGGTGAGCTGATCCTGGATGACGAGGCGGGCGAGTTGTGCCTGGCTGCGCCGCAGACTCTGCAGCCCGGCCATAGCGATTCCCAGTACGATCACATAGGACGCGCCGTTGGCGACGCGCCATAACAGCGGCGTATCAGGCGGCATCTGATCCCAGGCCACGAACTCGCGCAGGGCGGTCGTGGCGACCGCGAACACGATCCCCCACGTCAAACCCTCGGTCCAGGTCACGAGCAGCACCGGAACGATGTACAGGATGCCGAGCCTGGCAGCCGGTGGTGTGAGAACGTTCGCCCAATAGACGAGCAGCGTCAGGAGGACGTAACCGGCGAGCCGGAGACCTCGGCGCAGGGCGGGGTTCATTAGTATGGCGGCTCCGCGACGTGCTGGGGATCGTCGAGAATCAGCGCCTCGAGCTCCGTGCCGGCGGCAACCGCCGGCATGTCTGCCGGGACGATGAGCAGGGCATTCGCGCGCGCCATGCTGGTGAGAATGCCAGACCCCTGCGGGCCTGTCAAACGCGCATCCCGTCCGTCTACGATTGCGCGCAGGTAGTGACGCAGCTTGGGGCCAAGAGTAATCGGCTCCCGCACGACGACGCGCACGGTACGGCGGAACGGCAAAGCGTGTCCCTGGAGTCTCCGGATCGCGGGTCGCACGAACAACTCGAACGTCACCATCGTACTCACCGGATTTCCGGGCAGCCCGATCCAGGGAATGTCCCGCCCACCCAGCAGTCCGAATCCAACCGGTGCACCGGGGCGCATCGCGATGCGCCACAACTTCAGCTCGCCACCGAGCTCCTGCAGGACGTCGCGGACGAGGTCGTGCTCCCCAACGCTCACTCCCGCGGTCGTCACCAGCAGATCGGCATGCTGGGCGCTCGCCCCGCGCAAATGCTCCCGCAGACTCTCCTTCGTATCCCGAGCCAGTCCGAGATTGACGGGCTCCGCCGCCGTCCTGCGAATCAGGGCGTCCAACGTGTAGGAGTTGGAGCTCGCGATCTTCTTGGCCGCCAGGATTTCGTCTTTCCGATCCAAGTCGACGATCTCATCGCCCGATCCCATGAACGCGACTCGCGGCACGCGATGCACGAGCGGATGGTCGTGCGCGATCGAGGCGAGGACGCCGAGCTGCGCCGGACCGAGCGGTGTGCCGGCGGCGAGGACGACCGTGCCCTTTTTGATGTCTTCTCCCAGGCGGCGGATATTCTTCCGTGCATCGCGCGGGTTTGTGATCGTCACACGATTCGCGCCATTGGCGGAGGCCGCCGTGTCTTCCTGCCGAATCACTGTGTCCGCCCCGCGAGGCACTGGCGCGCCGGTGAAGATGCGAATGGCCTGACGTTGGCCGACCGTTTTGCTCGGGAATTGGCCCGCGGCGACGCTCTCGATCACCTCCAGATCGACGTTGCCCTGCTCGAGATCGGCGCTACGAACCGCATAACCGTCCATCGCGGAGTTGTCCCAGGGCGGCAGATCGATAGGGCTGGCCACGTCCTCCGCGAGCACCGTATCAAGCGCCTCGCGCAGCGGCCGACGCGAAGGCGGCAGAGGCTCGAAATGTCCGATGATGAGGCGCGCCGCCTCCGCGGGGGTCATGGCGGCAGAATTTTCGCCCGATCCCAGGCGACGTTCGCGATCGTCACGAGCCAGGCGGTGTCCGTGAACCGAAAGACAGGAAAGGGCGCGTGCAGATCGCGGTCGTCGGTCACCATGGCGACCCAGTCGGCGGGATCGTGCACGGCTTCATCGAAGATCGGCTTGGGACCGGCGACCGTGCGATACACTTCGATCTTGGGAAGTGGCGCGCGCTTGAATCCTTCGACGAGCACGATGTCGGCCTCGCTCAGGTAGCGGCGTGCGAGCGTAATGGGATCGGATTGCTCGGCGGTGCGCTCGAACAGCACGCGCTGGCCGGGCGACTCCATCAAGACGCGCTCCGCCTTGCCCTCGTGCCAATGCCGCCAGGTGTCCTTGCCCTTCTGATCCATGTCGGCGGGGTGGGAGCCGTGCTTGATCGTCATGACGCGGAACTTGCGGCGTACGAGCTCGGACGCGAGCGCGACGAGGAACGTCGTCTTGCCGGCGTTCTTGAGCCCGATGATCGAGATCATGCGCGTCGCCGCCACAGCGCCTCCGCCCGTGCCAGATCCGCCGGCGTGTTCACGTTGAAGAACAGCTCGTCGGGGTCGCCCCCCCCGAACGCCCTCACCTGGGCGAGGGGGAGGATACCGACCCTCACGTCGGCGTGGAAGGAGATGGCCTTGAGATCGCCCTTATCGAGGCGCCGCTCGATCGCGGCGCGGCATGCCGGTCCGTAGACGGCGCACAGCGGCTCGAGGCCACGCCGGCCTGAGCTCTCGGGCAGGAACGCATCGAACTTTCCCGCTGTTGCGCCGTCGACGAGCGCGCGCAGCAACTCCGACGGCACGAACGGCATATCCCACGCGACGCAGAGTACCGGCTCGGAGCGGGCGGCGACGGCGGTGTAAATCCCGCCCAAACTTCCGAAACCGGGGCGCGCGTCGGGAACGGTCTTCAGATCGGGTCGCCAGGAAGGTGCATCGGCCGCGTTGGCGACAAGCAGTGGCGGCGATCCTGTGACGGCAGCGACGGAATCGATGACACGATCGAGGATGCGGCGGCCGCCCACCTCGAGCAGACCCTTGGGGGCTCCACCGTAACGGCTGGCCGCGCCGCCGGCGAGCACCGCGCCGCGCAAGTTAGTAGCGCCGCCCGCGCTTTTTCTCCAGGACGACGTCGAGGCCAAGGATCAACGAGAAATGGTGGTAGAAACGCGAGGCTATCGGGGCGATCGCCAATGCGCTGGCGGGCCCCGTCGCTCGTGCCAGGGGAACGAGTAGGTCCCGAATCTCCCAGCGAAACTGATAGCCGGGGCTCAATGGGCGAGTGAATCCAACCGCGGCCCCGAACATGGGAGAGACCCGTCGCGGATTAGGATCCGAAATCACCTCCCGCACACCGGGGCCGTTCGCCGTTGTGAATCCGCCCACTACCTCGATTGTGCTGCGCGACTGATCCACGATGCCAAGATCCACGCGAGCGTACGGACTGATCGAGGCCCGTGATGCGGCGCGTAATGTGGCGCCCGTGAAGATCGCGATCGATCCGCCGTCTGCCGAGCGAGCCTGAATATCAGCGCACGTTTGTGCGTTTTTTTCCTCAAAATCAGGATAAAAAAAGAGGCCGGTGCAACCGCCATCGACCGGCAAACCGATGTATGACAACTCCACATGGAAGCCGATGTGGGGCGAGGGGAAGTACGTAGCCCCGGCGCCCAGGATGATACTGGAGCTGATAGCTTGAGAAAGCCTCAACGTGTCGTATTCCGAGGTGCCGATTACCTGGAGCGGCTGCTTTTGGATCGTCCAGAGGTCATGACCTGTGCCGGCGCCCGCGAAGATGGTGAGCATGATCGTCGGCTGCTGATTTACCTGTGCCATCGACTGCGACCAGGCACCGCTGAACGCGAGCATGGCGAACACAACGGCTCGCATTAGAGTTCTCCCTCCCTCTCGAGGTGCCGGTGTTCGATCGCGAGGCACCGGTCCATGACGAATGGAACACCGGCGCCCGCAGCTCGTGATTGTGCGGCGTCGTCGATCACGCCCAGTTGCAGCCAAATCAATTGCGGTAGCGGACGCAGCGCGAGGGCTTCGTCCACCACAGCGCCGGCCAACTCGCTCCGGCGGAAGACATCCACCATGTCAATGGTCTGATCCTGCGCGGCAGCGGCGAGTGTCGGGTAGCTCCGTTCACCGAGGATGGTCTCGTGGCCGGGATTCACCGGCACGATGCGATAGCCCGCCTGCTGCAAATAGCGCGCGACTGAATTACTGGGCCGACTCGGCTTTGGCGACAGTCCCACGACCGCGATGGTGCGCGCGCGCTCGAGCAACGCACGCAGCTCTTCGGGAGGAACCGTCATCCCTCCGGCCGATGCAGGTGCGGCGTCCCGCTGACGGCTCGACCCACGAGCACCATTCCTGACCGTTGCGCGATCGTCACGGCGAGGGTCGACGGCACGCTTGGCGTCGCTACCCACGCGAGTCCGGCGCGTGCCGCCTTGAACGCCAGCTCGGCCGAGATACGGCCCGTCACGAGCAGGCCGCGACCCACGATCGCGGTGCGGGCGATCACCGCTCCACCAATGACCTTGTCGACGGCGTTGTGGCGGCCGATGTCCTCCGCGTGGAACAGCAGCGCGGCGCCATCCGTCAACGCCGCCGCGTGGATGCCGCCCGTCTCATTGTAGCGGGCGCCGCTCGCGAACAATTGTTTGAAGAGTGTCCGGAGTGTCTCCGGCGCAGGAGGCTCGCCCCGGGCAGGGACGCGAGGGGCCGCCATCGCGTTGGGATCGGCCAGCATCGTAGCCACCGCGCCGCAGCCGGATGCGAGCACGCGCTTGCGATTCTCGGCCTTCACCTGCGCCAAGCGGCTGGGTCTCACATCGGCCCAAAAGCCCAGGTCGGGCGCGCAGGGGCGTAGCTGCACGAGGTCGTCGAGCGATTCGATGTACCCCTCGCCGTGCAGCCACCCGACCGCGAGCTCCTCGAGTTGATCGGGAGTGCACATCCACGTCACGGCTGGCTCGCCGTTTACTTCCAGCCACACCGGCCACTCCTCGACGACCGCCGAGTCGGCCAGCATGCGGCCTTTGCGATCCCCGGGCTGGCGCGCCCCCCGCATGGGGTCAGCGCTCACCGTAGTACTCGGAATAGAGATGGGGGCTCTCCTCTATGCGTACGCCGTGGAGCGCCACGCCCTGTGGCAAGCCTGCGGCGACAATGCGGTCCCAAACGTACACCGCCAGCGCTTCGCCCGTGGCGAGCCAGCTACCAGCCGCGAACGCGGCGATGTCCTCATTTATATGCCTGCCATCGAAACGGGCCACGATCTCACGCTCCAGCAGCGCGTCGAATGCTTTGAGACTCATCACGCCACGCCGCGCCGGGTCGAACGCACCTTTGATCGTTACGAGACAACGATAGCGATGGCTGTGATCTTTGGTCGCCCCGGCGAACTCGGGCTGATCGGGGAATCGGTGTGTCGCAGTAAACTCCACCACGCGCGTGAGATAGCCCATCGGGGGGGGCATTCTCTAGAATACCTGGACTGCGGTGGCCTTGAAAGAGAAGACGACGGTCTTGCCGGGCGCCAGCGCGAGATCGCGAGCCGCCTCGGCGGTCACGGCGGCCACCAACTCGACGCCACCCATGTCGGCGCGCACATGGACGCCCGCGCCGCGGTGCTCGATCGACATCCCCGTCACACGGCCGGAGAAGACGTTGCGCGCGGAGGTGGACAACGGCTGGAGGCTGACGAAAATGTCGGTAGGAGGTACGGCGAGCACGGCGGGACCGGTGCGGTCCGTCATCACCGCGATGTCGATCCCGCCAACGCGTACGTGCTTCGTACCGTCGCCCGCGGGCAGGTCAACACGAAACAGATTCTCCGGCGTCACCGGCGAGAGGCGACCGTCCGCGAGCGCGCGAATGCTGTCCGCCCAACGGTACGCCTCTTCCAACTGATGGGACGCGATACAGACCGTGAGCGGGCGGGCCGCGCGCTCCGCGGCCAGCGCCTGATACAGCGCATTCGCCGCCGCCCGGTCCGCCGAGCTCACCGGTTCATCAAGCAATAGCACGTCGGGGCGAACGGCGAGCGCTCGGGCGACTGCCACGCGCTGCACCTCGCCGTCGGACAGCTCGTGGCGCCGGCGGTTGAGTAGCGGCGCCAGCCCCAGCCGGTCGACGACATCGCCAATGATTCCGTTCATCGCCGTGCGCGCAGTGTCTCTCAACTTGAGGCCGTATTCCAGATTCTCTCGAACCGTGCCGCGAAAGAGCACGGGCCGCTGCTCGACGAGCGTGACGCGACGTCGCAGCGATGCGCGCGCGCGCGGTGGCACCACCGCGCCGCTGAATAGAACCTGTCCCTCGGTTGGTGTCTCGAGAAGCGCGAGCAGGCGGAGCAGGGTGCTCTTCCCGGCGCCGTTATGCCCGACGACGGCGAGCGAAGCACCCTGCGGCACGATGAATTGCTCGAGATCGAGGACGATGCGGCCGCCGTAGCGATGGCGGATGCCGCGCAGCTCAAGCATGCGCCCCCCCCGCCCCCCCCGCCCCCCCCACCCCGGGCTCCCCGCGGCCCTGAAGGACCTGAAGGGCGATGTTCACCAGCAGCGCCATAATCAACAGGATAAGCCCCAGCGCCAGCGCGAGACCGAAGTCGCCCTGGGAGGTGTAGAGCGCCACGGCCGTCGTGAGCGTGCGTGTCGACCCGCGGATGTTGCCGCCGACGATCATCGCGGCGCCGACCTCTGCCACAACCTGGCCGAATGCCGCGGTGATCACCGCCGCGAGCGCGAAGCGCGCCTCTCGCGACACGGTCCATGCCGTGCGCCACGCGCCCGCGCCGAGTGTCTGGGCCGTGCGGCGGACGCGCGCGTCGACGCCCTGGATCGCGGCGGCTGAAAGCGCTGCGGCGATCGGCAATGCCAGCAGCACGTCGCCGACGACGATCGCTTGCCACGTGTACAACCAGCCCAGTCCGCCCAGCGGTCCGCGCCGCGAGAGCAGGCCGTAGAGGAGCAGGCCTACGACGACCGTGGGAAAGGCGAGCGCTGTGTTGACGACGGTGAGGGCGGCACGTCGGCCCCAGAAGCGACGCGTCGCGAGGAAATAGCCGAGCGGTAGACCGATCGCGCAGGAAATGAGGGTTGCGACGATCGCAACCTTCAACGTCAGCAGAGCGATCCCGTACACTTCGGAATCACCCGCTACCAGCAATGACCACGCCCGCCTGAATCCTTCGGCTAGAAAATCCATCCGATGCCGAGACTGATCCAGGGATGCAGAGTCCAATCGGTCAGTGGCTGGCTCAGTGGGACGACGCGCGACCCGTCCGCTGCCGGCGTGTGGAACGAGACGGGGTACCTGAGGCGCCAGAATTGGGCGCGGAGGTCGGCGTCGACCATGAGGCGTCGCGCGGGATACCAGCGAACGCCCGTCGCGCCGTTCAGTACGAACTTTGTGCCGAACCTGTACTCGCTCCGCGTGGTGTCTCGACCGGAGCGCACGTCGTAGGCGAGCCCTATTCCGACTCCCGCGTAGGGCGCGATACCGCGCCACGTTTTCCCACCGGTGAGCCGCAACAGGATTCCAACGTCGGTGATGGCAATCGCGGCCGGCACGGGGCCGGTGCGCCGCTCCGGCGAAGTGGAATCCGCTCGCGGATCGATGACGAAGCGATCGCCCTCCAGGTACGCTGCCGTGAACTGGAACAGCAGCGAGCGTCCCGCGGGGATCTCGTAGCGGGCGCCGAAGGTGCGCGCGTTGCTGATGCCGACGCCGGCGCGGCCGCGATCCGCGGACAAATGACCGAAGAAGAGCACCGGACTCGAACGCAAAATGATGTCCTGATACGGAGAGTGCGCGGGGTCGTGGCCGACCTGGGCGGTTAGGCGGTTCGGCGCTTGGGCGGTTAGCAGTGTCGCCACGCCGATTGCCGTTCGAACCGCCCAACCGCTCAACCGCCGATCCGCTCTTTTCATCAGTCGCTCTCCCTCAGGTCCCGCCCCGTCATCTCTTTCGGCGGCTCGATTCCAAGTAAGTGCAAGATCGTTGGTCCTACGTCGCGAAGCGAGCCACCGGCGCGCAGGGCGCGATCCTGCTGCGGAGCACCAGCGCCCACGATTACGAGTGGAACGGGGTTGGTGGTGTGGGCGGTATGCGGCCCCCCGGTGGCAGGATCGATCATCAGCTCACAGTTGCCGTGATCGGCGGTGACGATCACCGTCGCCGCCGCGCTGTCGGCCGTCTTCAGCACCCTCGCGAGACAATCATCGACGGTCTCGACCGCCTTGACGGCCGCGGGCAGGACGCCGGAATGCCCCACCATGTCACCATTCGCATAGTTACAGAGGATGAAATCGTGCTCCTTCTCCGCGATCGCGTTGCAGAGCACATCGGTTACCCCGGGAGCGCTCATCTCGGGCATCAGATCGTAGGTGGCAACTTTCGGCGACGGCACAAGCAGCCGTTCTTCGCCCTTGTAGGGCGGCTCGTAGCCGCCATTAAAGAAGTAGGTGACGTGCGCGTATTTCTCCGTCTCCGCCGTCCGAAACATCGTCTTACCACGATCGGCAAGAACCTCCGCGACGATGCGCGACAACACGATGGGCTCGAATGCGGCGGGGAAGGGCAGCGTCTCGTCGTAGCGTGTCATCGTCACGAGCCGCACGTCGGGACGGCCGCTGACGTCGAAACCGTCGAAGCCGGGGGCCGCGAGCGCGCGGACGATCTGGCGCATGCGGTCGGCACGGTAGTTGAAACAGAAGATCCCGTCGCCGTTGCGGATGCGGGGGGTGCCTTCGATAACACGCGGTTTGACGAATTCATCCGTTTCACCGGCCGCGTAGGCGTGCTTGATTGCTGTCAGGGGATCGGGTGCCGGCACACCGATGCCTTTCACCATCGCATCGTACGCCAGTTTCGTCCGCTCCCATCGCTTATCCCGATCCATCGCGTAGTACCGACCGATGACGGTGGACACAGCCGTCCGCTCGTCCAGCCGTCCTACAGCCTCCAAGAGGTTTTCCATGAACCCGAGCGCCGACTGCGGCGGCGTATCTCGGCCATCGAGCCAGGCGTGAATCGCGACGGGCAGGTCGGCGCGACGGGCCAGCGTCACTACAGCGACCAGATGCTTGTCGAGTGCATGGACACCGCCGGTGCCGATCAGACCCATGATGTGCAACGTGCTGTTCTTGCGACGCACATGCTCCACCAATTGCACGAGGGGTGGTGACCGGAAGAATTCCCCCGAATCAATCGACTGCGAGATGCGTACGATGTCCTGCGGCACGACACGACCGGCGCCGAGATTCAAGTGACCGACTTCACTGTTGCCGATCTGTCCTTCGGGAAGTCCGACGGCGAGGCCTGAGGCTTCGAGCAGGGTGCGCGGTGCCCGCTCCCAGAGCCGGTGCCACGTCGGCGTCTTGCCCAGCTCGATGGCGTTGCCCTCGCGGCCGGGACGAAAGCCCCAGCCGTCGAGCACGATGAGGACCACCGGACCGTTCGTCCTGTCCGGGATGCGCGTGCTGCGGCTCGTTGTCATATTGGAGGGGATGCAAGTTAGCCAGATCGTTCGTGCCCTACCAGTTATGCTGAGCGTCGCGGTCGCACAAGCGGCGCCGGCGCAAACCGCCGTTCACTATCGCGTCACGGCAAACAACGCCTGGTTCTATCAGGACGTGGGTGGCCGACGGATCGCGCAGCTCGTCCGCGGTGCGGTCCTGACGGCTGGAACGAGCAACGCGACACGCAACGATTGGGTGCCGGTGCTGCTCGACGGCTGGATCTTCGCCACGTCCGTGGGACGCAGCGGTCGGCCCGACTTCGATCTCGCCGTGACCCGCGCCCCTCACGAAAATCTTCGCGCCAAGCCTGCCGGACCCCTCCTCGCCGAGCTCGCTCAGGGATTTGGGTTGAAGCGCGCGGGAGCGGCGAGCGATAGCGCTCACCCCAACCGGTGGATGCATGTGACGCGCGATGGCTGGGTACAGCGTAGCGCTGTGGAGCCTCTTGCCGACGTCGCCGACACGCGCACGGCGTCGGCATCCGATTCAGACAGTGTCGCTCGGCCTTCTGCGTCTCCGGCGTCCGCGCCAGCCGGGCGACTCGATTCGACCCGCGCTCAACCGGTCCGCATGACGACGCTGTATCGCGCGCCCGCGGGTCCCGAAGCTGGCACGGTCGCGACCGATACGCCGCTGCGCGTGTTGAGTCGCAATGGCGAGTGGACACGCGTGCAGTTCGAGGGATGGGTGAAAGGCGGCGACCTGCAGGTGGCGCCTGCCGGCGTGATGGTCGGCGTGACGGCGGCGGAGCTGCGCGCCGAGCCGCAGCGGTATGTGGGGCAGCAGCTGCGCTGGCAGCTCGAATTCATCGCGATCCAGAAAGCCGATGAGTTGCGGCCCGACATCCCGAGCGGCGCGTCGTACGTGCTCGCGCGTGGCCCGCTGCCGGAACGCGGCTTTGTCTATGTCATCGTCCCCGACATCAAGCTGCCCACATTCCGCGCGCTCACGCCGCTCGCCCCGCTGCAGGTGATCGTGCGCGTGCGCAACGGTCGCAGCCGCTACCTCGGCAATCCTGTGGTGGACCTGGTCTCTTTGGAGGGAGGAACGACGCCGTGAACGACGTGCTCGCTGAACGCATCCGGCGCAAGCTCGACGTGATGCCGGATGAGCAGGCATATCAGGTGCTCGACTACATCGAGTTCCTCGAATCGAAGTACGCGCAGCGCGCCGCCGGCGCGCCGGCGTTTCAGAAAGTCGCCGAAACGCTCGAGGACACGATGCGGGCGGGGCGAGTGCCGGTCACGATCATTCGGGGCACGATGGACGCGGTCGGCAAAGCGGGGCGGTTTCT
>MNDR01000061.1 GCA_001915025.1 Gemmatimonadetes bacterium 13_2_20CM_2_65_7 | reverse complement strand
TCTCGTGGCTCGCTTGAAATCGAAAAAGGGTTACCGGGTCCTGGAGGTGAAAGCCGGCTCTTAACAGGCGGGGTTGAACCAGTTTTTCGAAATCGCCAAGCTCAAGCGAGGTTCGGCCGGCGGGGGAGGGCCCGGCAAGAAGAAGGGAGGGCCCCCGAATACCTGCGCCCTACGCCTGGCCGGCGAAGTGGCACGCCGCGACCTGGTCCCGCGCCCCATGCGCCTCCAGCGGCGGCTCCTGCTCCGAGCAGATCCCCGGCGCCCGCGCAATGGGGCAGCGCGGGTGGAAACGGCATCCCGACGGCGGATTGACCGGCGAAGGGATCTCGCCCTTCAACGAGATCGGCGCCCTCTCGCGCTCGACGGCGGGGTCGGGCACGGGGATCGACGACAGCAGCGCCTTGGTGTAAGGATGCTGCGGCCGCTCGTAGATATCGTTCCGTCCAGCCGTCTCCACCACCTTGCCCAGGTACATCACCGCGATGCGGTCCGACAGGTGCCTCACGACCGCCAGGTCGTGCGCGATGAACAGGTACGTCAGCTGGAACTCTTTTTGAAGATCTTGCAGCAGGTTGATGATCTGCGCCTGGATCGAGACGTCCAGCGCGGAGACCGCCTCATCGCAAACGATGAACGACGGGTTCACCGCCAGCGCCCGAGCGATCCCGATTCTCTGCCGCTGCCCGCCAGAGAACTCGTGCGGATACCGGTTCGTGAAGTTGGGGTTCAGGCCCACCAGCCGGAGCAGCTCCTGCACCCGTCGCCGCCGGTCCCGCATGGAACCGATCGCGAAGTTGTCCAGCGGCTCCTGCAGGATGTCGCCCACCGTCATGCGAGGATCCAAAGAAGCGAACGGGTCCTGGAAGATCATCTGCATCTTCCGGCGCACGCGCCGCAGACGCCAGCCGCGCAGCCGGGTGATGTCCTGGCCGTCGAACACGATCTTGCCCGCGGTCGCCGGCAGTAGCGCGGTGATCAGCCGGGCGAGGGTCGACTTCCCACAGCCTGACTCGCCGACGAGGCCCAGCGTCTCGCCGCGCCGGATCTCGAGGTCGACCCCGTCCACTGCCCGTACGGCCCCGCCGCCGAAACCGGAGATCGGAAAGTGTTTGAAAGCGCCCGCAACGCGAAGCAATATCGGGTCGGCCGTCACGGAAGAAGCGGGCGCTCTTTCAGCTGCCTGCAACGCTGTCGACCTCCGCAGCCGCCGCCTCAGCGTCCGCCTTAAGCTTCTGCGCCGCCTCGATCGACAGGGCGCTCGCCTTGGCCGCCGCGACGTCGTCCTCCTTCACGTTCCGCATCAGCACCCAGCAGCGCGCAACCTGATTCAGCGCAACCTCGCCAAGAGAGGGTTCCTCCACGCGACAGCGGTCGATGACGAACGGACACCGCGGGTGGAACTTGCAGCCCGGCGGCGGGTTGGTCAGGTCAGGCGGCAGGCCTCGAATCGACACCAGCCGGTCCTTGCGCGCCTCGTCGACACGCGGCACCGACCGCAGCAGAGACCACGTATAGGGATGCTGCGGACTGCGAAAGATCTGCTCGACCGGTCCCTCCTCGACGATCCGTCCCGCATACATCACGACCACGCGCTGGCACAGCGACGCGACCAGCGCCATGTTGTGCGTGATCAGCATCATCGCGGTGCCCAGCTCCCGGTTCAGCTGCTTCATCAGCTGGATGATCTGGGCCTGCACGGTGACGTCCAGGGCTGTCGTCGGCTCGTCGGCGATCAGCAGCGACGGCTCGTTGGCGAGACCCATGGCGATCATCGCCCTCTGCCGCATGCCGCCCGAGAACTGGTGGGGGTAGTCCTTCACCCGCGTCTCCGCCGCCGGCACGCGCACACGCTTCAAAAGCTCGACCACGCGCGTCTTGGCCAGCGAAGCGGAAAAGCGGTTGTGCGCCGTCATGGCCTCTTCGATCTGAAATCCGACCTTCGTGACCGGATTCAAGGACGTCATCGGGTCCTGGAAGATCATCGCGACGTCGCTGCCCCGAAAGTCGCGGATCTCTTCGTCGTCCATCTTGGTGACGTCGCGGCCGCGGAACAGGATCCGGCCTGAGGTGATCTTTCCAGGTTCGGGCACGAGCCTCAGCACCGACAGCGCCGTGATCGTCTTGCCGCATCCGGACTCGCCGACCACGCCGAGGGTCTCCCCCGCATCGATGTGCAGCGAAACGCCGTCGACGGCGCGCACCACGCCGCGCGATGTGAAGAACTGCGTGTGCAGGTCTTCGATCTGCAGCAGTGTCTGGCCCAATTCGGCTACCGAACTCTACTGAAAGCTAGCGGCGCATTCGCGGGTCAAGCGCATCTCGGAGGCCGTCGCCCACAAACGTGAACGACAGCATCGTGAGCGCTACCGCTATGCCTGGGAAGATCACCTGCCGCGGGTCGGCGAAGATTCCGGCGTATCCGTCCTCGATCATGACCCCCCAGCTCGGCTCCGGGGGCCGGATGCCGATGCCCAGGAAGCTGAGGGCAGCCTCGGTGAAGATCGCAGCCGGGATCCCGAACGTCAGGGTCACGATCACCGGGCCGAGCGAGTTGGGCACCAGGTGCTTGACGATCAGCTTCAAAGGAGACGTCCCGGTCATGATCGCCGCCTCGACGTACTCCTTCTCCTTGATCGACAGGACCTGCCCGCGGACCAGTCGCGCCAGCCCGACCCAATACACAAGGCCGAGCGCGATGAAGATGCTCCAGAAACTCGGCCCGAAAGCGGCCACGAAGACCAGGACCAACAACAGGTCCGGAAACGCGTACATGATGTCCGTGAATCGCATCAGGAGGTTGTCGATCCAGCCTCCGAAGTAGCCCGCGGCCATCCCTATGCTGCCCCCAATGCCCAGGATCAAGAACTGGACGACGATCCCGATGGTCAGCGAGATGGAAGCGCCGTAAAGGATGCGCGAGAGCTGGTCGCGGCCGAGGATGTCCGTCCCCAGCGGATGCTGCAGCGAAGGTGTGGCATATGAGTTCGTGACGTCCTGCAGGAAGGGTTCGTTCGTGAGGTGAAGAATCTTCCACAGGCCTCCGGGCGTGGCCGGGAGCCTCGCTCCGAGGGCCAGAACGATCATCACAACGATTACGACGAGCCCGGCGACGGCAAGCCGGTTCCGCCGGAAGCGGACCCAGGCGTCCTTCCAGAGCCCGGTCTGCTCAGGAACGTCCCAATCGACCTGGTGGGCGAGGCCGATCGCGGTCGCCATCAGTCGGTCAATCTCATCTTTCGGTCCACGTCATCACTCCGTCAACCTCACCCGCGGGTCGATGAACACGTACAGCACGTCCACCACCAGGTTGACGAGCGCGATCAACAGCGCGAAAAGAATCGTGGTGCCCAGGATGACCGTGTAGTCGCGGGCGGCGATCGAGCTCACGAAGGTCCGTCCAATGCCCGGGATCGAGAACAGCGTCTCGGTTATGAACGAGCCCGTGATCAAGAAAGCAAAGGTCGGCCCGAGCGCGGTCACCACGGGTATCAAAGAATTCTTCAGCACGTGGCGAATCACGACCAGTCGCGCCTTCAAGCCCTTGGCCCACGCGGTGCGGACGAAGTCCTGGCGGAGCGTGTCGAGTGTGCTCGATCGGGTTAGGCGCGCGATGTACGCCGTCGGCAGGGCACCCAGCGTGATGACCGGCATGATCAGCTCCACCTGGAAAGGGTTGAACGGGGAAGGCATCCCGCCGGTCGGAAAGTAGAACGTGCCCCCGGTCAGCTTGTTCATCCCCAGGGCGAAGATGATGATCAGGAAGATGCCGACCACGAAGTTCGGCGTCGATGCTGCAGCGGTGGCCAGCCCCAGCGCGGTGTAGTCGACCAGCGAGTTCTGGCGCAGCGCGGCGATCACGCCAAGGCCGATGCCGATCGGCACCAGCAGGATGAACGTGACCGCGCCGAGGGTAAACGTGTAGGGCCAGCTGACCAGAATCAGATCCGAGACGTGTTGCCCTGGTTGGCGAAGCGAGTCGCCGAAATCGAAGTGGATCACTCCCCAGACGTAGATGAGGAACTGCTGCCAGAGCGGCTTGTCCAACCCGTACTTGATGTTCAGGTTCTCGACCACCTGGGGCGACAGCTGGCGACCCTCACGGTCCCATGGGCTGCCCGGTGCCAGGTGCATGAGGACGAAGGTGATGACGATGACGAAAAAGAGGACCGGGATCATCCAGAGAAGCCGCTTGACGATGTAGATCGTGAGCGTGGTTCCCCGACCCGTGGGGATCCACGACAGAAAGGACGGGGCGCCCCTCCGAAAAGGGGCGCCCGCTGTTACTGACAAATCTCTTCCCTGGGTTCCTTAGGCGGCAATGTACATCGAGGTCGGCGTCGCCACATCGCCGATCCAGTCGTCGTCGAGTGCGGTCTTGGTGTAACCCTTGACCTTGGAGGCGATCAGGAGGAACTTCTCGTCCTGGTAGAGGAACATCACGGGCGCTTCCTGCTCGAGGAGCTTCTGCGCCGCGCTGTAGGCAGTGTCGCGGTCCGCCTGCTTCGGGGCGTTGTCGCCCTTCTGGACCAGGTCGTCGTACTGCTTGTTGCTCCAGCCGCTGAACTGGTTGCCGCTGCCGGTCACGAAGATGTCGAACCAGTCCTGGCCGTCAGGGTAGTCCGCCTGCCAGCCCGAAACTCCACCGATGGAGTAGTTGTGGGTGCGCAGGTTGCGTGCGTAGGTCTTGCTCTCCACAGCGTCGACGGTGACGTTGATGCCGAGGCATGTCTGCCACTGCTGCTGGAAGAACTCGGCGGTCACCTTGCGGGCCGAGCTCGCCGAATACATGTAGTGGAGGGTGGCCAGCTGGGCGTCAGTCACGCCCGCGCTCTTGGCCTTGGCGAGGCTTGCTTTGGCCGCGGTGCAGTCGAACTTCTGCGTGTCCGACGGCTCGTAGCCCCTCTCGCCGTTGGGGATGAAGTAGGTGGACGGGGTGCCGATTCCCTTGCGCACGTTCTTGATGTAAGAGTCACGGTCGATCGACTTCGAAAGCGCGAGCCGCAGGTCCGTGTTGTTCAGCGGAGCCTTGGTCGTGTTGAAGTCCACCCACCAGTTGAGCAGGGTCGGTCCGCGAAGGACCTGCTTGCTCAGCTTCGGGTCGCCCAGCACGGTGGGCACGTCCGGCGAGGGAACGCCTCGCGTGATGTCGAGCTCCCCGTTCTGGAACTTGGCGAACTCGACGTTCGCGTCTGTGTAGTACAGGAGCTGCACCTTCTGCAGCACCGCTTGCGTCCGGTACTGCTTGTTGGGCGACAGGGTGATGTGATCTTTGGGCACGAGCTCGGAGATCACGAAAGCCCCGTTCCCGTGGATCTTGGCCGCGGCGTCCGGAGTCACGGCTCCGAAGTTGGCGCCGGCTGCATCGACTTCCGACTTCTTGATCGGAGCCGCCAGCCAGAGGCTGGTCACCCACTTGAACCAGGGGGCGGCGTGGTCGAGCTTGATGACGAAGGTGTTCGCGTCAGGTGCGGAAACGCCGAGGCCGTCGACGAACGTCTTGACTGCGGCCGCGTTCTTAGCGTCTACGCCGGCGTAGCCGCTGGCACCGGCGATGATCTCGAAGAATGACTCGTACGACGCCGCGACCGTCGGGTCGAGGATTCGCTTGTACGAGGTCACAAAGTCGCTCGCGGTGACGGGTGTGCCGTCGCTGTACTTCTCGCCGGAGCGGATCTTGAAGGTCCAGGTCAGACCGTCTGGCGAGATCGTCCAGCTCGATGCAGCGGCGCCTTCGACGTCAGACAGGTCGCCTTTGGGGCGAGTCAACGCTTCGAACACGTTGCGACCCACGGCCGCCTCGTACACCCACTGCTGCTGCGTGGGGTCGAGCGTCCCGGGCTCGGTGTCGATGTTCACACGAAGGACCTGCTTGTCGGGAGGCGCTTGGTTGTTCCCGGTCGTTGTGGTGGGGCCGCACGCTACGGCGGCAAACACCCCTGCAGTCGCGAGCGCTAACGCTCGGATGCTTACACCTAGATGCATACGCGTCTTACCTCTCAGACTTTTCCTGCGGCCTTCTTCCCGACGGCGGGGCGAGAGTGCGCCGGCAGCAGGACTTACTCACACAGCCTCAGCGGCCAGATCGAATTCTGTTGTGGTTGGCTCACAAGTGTCAAGTTTTAGAGCAAACAGTACGGGCCGAACGGCCGTTCGGGAACCTTCCTAACCGGGCTTTCAGTGGGGAGCGATCGACAGCTGTCCGGGTGCGAGCGCCCCCGGCCACTCGTCCACCGGCGAAGTGGCCACGCCGCGCACGTAAGGCGCGACCAGGTACCAGCTCACGGTCTGGGCGAGAAACGCCACCGGAGCCTCACCGACCAGCATCGTCTGCGCCTGCAGGTACTCCTGGTCCCGCCTCGCCCCCTGGGTGTCGGTTCGCGCGACCCGGACAAAGTTGTCGTACTGCTCGCTCTGCCAGAAGGCGAAGTTGTAAGAGCTCGTGGTGAGGAAGACGTCGTACCAGTCCGCCTGGTCGGGATAGTCGGCGCTCCAACCGTCCGGCCCGGCGATCTGGAACTCTCCGCTGTCCTTGTGCGCGCTGAGAGTGTTGGGGTCCAGGGCCTGGAGGACGACGTTGATGCCCAGGTTGGTGACGAGCTGATCGTGCACGAACTTCGCCGTCTTGGTGCGGAAGTCAGACGACTGGTCGTAGCTGAAGGTCACCGAGACCTGCTTGGCCGACAAGCCTGAGGCGGCAAGAGACGCCCGCGCCTGGGCGACGTCGAACTTCTGCGATGTCAGGTTCGGGCTGTAGCCGTGCATCCCTTTGGGGATGAAGGTCGTCGCGGGCAGGCCCTGACCCGCCAGCACCTGCGACACATACGCGTCGCGGTCGATCGCTTGCGCCATCGCCAGCCGAAGTCTCACGTTGTCCAGCGGCGGTGAGTTGACGCGAAACACGAGCCAGAAAACGGTCAGGTTGGGTGTCTTGAAAAGCTGACGGCTCAGCTTGGAGTCGCCGGCGACCGACGCGGCCTGCGGTGGCTGCACCGTGATCTCGTCGAGCTCGCCGTTCTTGTACTTCGTCAGCGCCACCGCGCCGTCGTTGACGATCATGAAGTCGATCCGGGTCAGCGTCGGCTTGCCGCCCCAATAGTTGGGGTTGCGTTCCACCCTGACGTGGTCGTTCTTGACCATCTCGATGACCTTGAACGGCCCGTTGGTGACCAACGTCTCCGGGGTCGCGGACCACTTGTCCCCGCTCTTGGCCACGACATCCTTCCTGATCGGCGCACCCGCCGGCATCGCGGCCAGCCACAGGAACGCGGGGTCCGGGTGCGCCAGCTGCACCTGGAACGTGAGATCGTCGACCGCCTTCAGGCCGAGCGTCCCCAGCGCCCCATCGATGGCCGCGCCGTCGCGCTGGGGGTCCATCAGCGAGACGCGCTGGCCGTTCAAGACGGCGTCGGCAAACAGCGTCTCGTTGTAGGCGGCCAGGCGCGGATCGATCAACCGCTGCCATGCATAGACGAAGTCCTGAGCTTTGACCGGGGTTCCGTCCCAGTACTTCGCCGCACTCCGCAGGTGGAACACATAGGCGGTGCCCGCATCATTGGCTTCGTAGCTCTGCGCCGCCGCTGGGAAAACGCCGGTCAGCTCGGCGTTCGGTTTCAGAAGAGGTTCCGAGATCGCGCGCAGCACCGCCGTCTCGTACGAGTACTGCGTCTGGCCGGGGTCGAGAGTCGCGGGCTGGTCCTCGAGCATCAGCCTCAGCACCTGATCCTTGGCGAGCTTGGGCCCGATGGTGACCCCAGAGTCACACCCAACCAGAACCAGAACCAGAACCAAAACCGTGAAGGCCCCAACCAGCCTTCGGCCCAGAGTCACGACCTCATCATCTAATAAACCCACGCGGCAGGTAGGCCGGATTTACTCCGGCCGTCCCCAGACGCTGCCCGGGGTCGCCCAGCACTCATTGCAACTGGCACAGCCGACGATTAGGAGGGAGAGTCATGAGAGGGAACCTGGGTTCCCTCTCATACGTAAAAAGGAGGCAACCCTGGCGGGC
>MNDR01000066.1 GCA_001915025.1 Gemmatimonadetes bacterium 13_2_20CM_2_65_7 | reverse complement strand
ATACCCTTCGCCCTTCCTCTCCATCTTCAAACGACGGGGCGGGCCAACGTGCGGGAGGGACCGGGCGGCAACTTCCGCGTGTCGTACACGCTGGATGGCGGCGCGGCACTGACTGCGTACGCGTACGTCGATCAGTGGGTGCGGGTCGCCGATGAATCAGACCGTCCCGGCTGGATTCACCAGGGACTGATCGGGCGGCGACCCTAGAGATTCACGCGGCGGGAACGACCGGGCCCCCCCCCGTCGCGGCGACGACGCGATTGCCACCCGCGCGTTTCGCTGCGTACAACGCGGCGTCCGCGGCCGCGATAAGGGGCTCCGGTCCGTCGCCATGCAGCGGGAATGCGGCGACGCCGAGACTCAGTGTGATCTTGCCGGCCGCCAGCTTTTCGTCCGCGATCTTGCGGCGAATCCGTTCGGCGAGCTTCTTGGCGGCGTCGATCTCCGTTTCGGGCATCATCAACAGGAATTCTTCGCCGCCATAGCGCGCGACGAAGTCGACGTCGCGGCTCGCTTCACGCATGATGGCGCCGATGCGTTTCAGCACGGCGTCTCCGGCCTGGTGGCCGTGCGCGTCGTTGTACTTCTTGAAGAGATCGAGATCCGCCATCAACACCGCGAACGGGTGGCGCAGGCGGCGCGAGCGGCGCACCTCGTTGTCGAGCACTTCCATCATGCGCAACCGATTGTACAAGCCGGTCAGCGGATCCGTGACGGACAGACGTTCGAGCTCCGTGCGGCTTTCTCGAAGCTTCGTCACCATGTTGTTGAAGACTTCGGTCAAATAGCCGACCTCGCCGCCGGTCGTCACAGGCAAGCCGACATCGAGATCACCCTTGGCCACACGCCCGGCCGCTTCCGACAACCGATCGAGCGGCCGCACGACCAGGAGACTCAGGAAGTAGGCGAGCGCGCCGACGACGGCGAGCAGCAAGCTGACGATCCCAAGGGTGACGTTACGGAGCCGCGCGACTTGGCGGAATGCTTCGACGCTCGGAATCTCGGAGACGACGAACCAGTCGAGCGCGGCCACGAGACGAATGCTGCCGACGGCGCGGTCTCCGGTGAAGCTCGAGAACTGCATGGCGCGGCCTTCATGCGCGAGCATCCATTTCGTGTCGCGGGCAGCGTAGTGTTGCTCCATCAAGGCCGCTGAGCTGCCGCGCGAGCTGATGATCAGCCGGCCGTCGCGCGACATGAGATAGATCTGGCCCGTCTCCCCGGGCGCAAAGCGGCGCAGCGTCTCGGCGACCCCGCGCAGGTTCACGCGAGCCGCCAGCCCGCCGAGCAGCCGTTCGGCTCCACTGCGGCGCGTCGTTTCGATCGACACGGACACGATGATCTGGGCGCGTTCGCTCGGCGCATCCCAATACGGCTCGCCCCGCGCCCAGTCGTTCGTCTTCAGCGCGCTGCTCCAGTCGGCCGGCAGCGGAACGGGGCGGACCTGTGGGGCGGTAGTCGCGACCACGTGACCGTGACGATCGAGCACCAGCAGCTCGGCGTAATCGGGGAAACGGTCGCGCACCGAGTTGAGATAGTCCGTCAGCCGCTTGTAGTAGATGCCGGAGTGAATGGGCTCTCCATTCACCAGCGGAATGCGCTCCAGGTTCTCGGTGACTTCGTAGGAGCTTGAGAAGACGCGCAGGTCGTAGCGGAGCTCTTTCATCCACAGATCGACTTCGCGCACGGCCTGCGCGCTGACCCCCAGCAGCTGCTCTGAGGCTTTCGCGGTGAGCGCGCGTTTGTTTTCGATGTAGGAGATGTAGACTGTCGTGAGCGAAGGCAGCAGCGTCGCCAGCACGGCGAACATCAGCATCTTGCTGCGGATGCTGTCGAGGGTCTTCATGAGCCTCCGCGGGATGCCACAAGATTCATCCGAAACCGATTGCCGCAAGAGCCATTATGTGATCTGGCGCACACGGCGAGGGCGGATCAGACTACGTGACCCTCACCGGAGAGTGCGATGACGAACCGCTTGAGTCGTCGGTCCTTCCTTCATTATGGTGCGGCTGCGGTAACCGGAACGGTGGTTGTCGGCCAAGTAGGGGCGCCGCATGCTGCGCCCTTACGCGCGACGACTGCCGATTTCGATCTCGAGGAGCTAACCGTTGCGCAGCTCCAGGACGCGATGCGGACCGGCGCGCGCACGTCGCGCTCGATCTGCGCGGCGTACCTCGCGCGGATCGCTGCGCTCGATTCCAAGCTGCACGCCGTACTCGAAACGAACCCCGAAACGCTGGCGATCGCCGATCGCCTCGACGCCGAGCGCAAAGCGGGAAAGCTGCGCGGCCCGCTGCATGGAATCCCCGTGCTCGTCAAGGACAACATCGCGACGGGCGACCGGATGATGACCACCGCCGGCTCGCTCGCTCTGGCCGGAAGCACGCCACCGCGCGACGCGCCGCTCGTCGCCAGGCTCCGCGCGGCCGGCGCGGTGATCCTTGGCAAGACGAATTTGTCGGAGTGGGCGAACATCCGATCCAATCAGTCGTCGAGCGGCTGGAGCGCGCGGGGCGGCCAATGCGCCAATCCGTACGCGCTCGACCGCAATCCCTGCGGTTCGAGCTCAGGCACCGGTGCCGCGATCGCGGCGAGCTTCGCCACCGTCGGCGTCGGCACCGAGACGGACGGCTCGATCGTCTGCCCGTCGAGCGCCTGCTCGCTCGTTGGCGTGAAGCCCACACTCGGATTGATCGAAGGCGCCGGGATCATTCCGATCGCGCACAGTCAGGATACCGCGGGTCCGATGGCGCGCACCGTCGCCGATGCGAGCGCGCTGCTCGGCGCGTTGAGCGGTCACGATTACAGTGCGAGCCTCGATCCCAACGGCCTGCGCGGCGCGCGCATCGGCGTCGCGCGCAAGAAATTCTTCGGCTACAGCCCCGAAGCCGATGCGCTCGTCGAGGCGGCGATCGGCGTATTGAAGGGGCAGGGCGCGGTGATCGTCGATCCGGCCGATATACCGCACGCCGGCGAGTATGACGACTCGGAATTGATCGTGCTGCTCTATGAGCTGAAGGCCGATCTCGCGACCTATCTCGCGCAGTGGGCGCCGACCGCGCCCGTCAAGTCACTCGCCGACGTGATTGCATTCAACGACGCTCACAAGACCAGTGAGATGCTCTACTTCGGCCAGGAGTTATTCCTACAGGCGCAGGGGAAGGGCCCGCTCACCGATCAGGCATATCGCGATGCATTGGCCAAGGATCAGCGCCTGTCGCGCACGGAAGGATTGGACGTCGTATTCGCGCAACAGAACCTGGATGCGATCGTTGCGCCGACCGGCAGCCCGCCGTGGCCGACCGATCTGGTGAACGGCGATCACTTCCTCGGCGCGAGCTCGACACCGGCCGCTGTCGCCGGCTACCCGAGCGTCGCGGTACCGGTCGGATATTCGTTCGGCCTGCCAGTGGGGATGTCGTTCATCGGGAAGGCGAACAGCGAAGCGACGCTCTTGAAGCTCGCCTACGCGTACGAGCAGGCGGCCAAGCCTCGCCGGGCGCCTCGGTTCCTTCCAACGGCTGACCTTACGTCACCGTAGGGGCGCGCCGGCCGCGATCCACCGGCCGAGCAGCTCGCGCTCCTCGGGCGTCATCCCGGTCTTGTTCGCGAGTGGCATCGTCTTGGTCTCTACCGCTCGCACGTTGATGCGTTGGGCGAGACGCGCGATGCTCTCCGGCGTATCGAATGTCACGCCTCCCGGCGCTGGACCGAACGTGCCATCGCTTTGGAACTGCGAATGACAGGGCAGGCAACGCTGCGCAATCACCGAGCGCACGGTTACAAACGCTGGCACGGACGTCGAGGCGGCTGAGGCAGGAGCGGCCGCTCCTTTTGGGGTCGCGAAGAAGATCGCGGCGGCGAGCGCGAGCGCGGCTGGCAAAACTGCCCACTTGGCTACGCGGCCGCGCCCGATCATGGCGTGGCGCACCGCGGCACCAGCCACAAAGAGGAGTAGCAGGATCAGCCAATTTGCCGGGCTCGCGTAGGTGGCCGGGTAGTGATTGGACAGCATGATGAAGAGCAGCGGAAACGTCATGTAGCTGTTGTGCACCGAACGTTGCTTGGCGCGCTCGCCGAGCGTGAAGTCAGCGGGCCGGCCGGCGCGCGTCGCGTCGAGCATCTGTTGCTGCGCGGGCAAGATGCGCATCCAAACGTTCGCGACCATGATCGTGCCGAGCAAGGAACCGACGTGCATGTACGCGGCGCGTCCTGAGAGGAGGCGGCAGAGCAAGACTGTTACGCCCATAAGAAGGGCCAACGAAGTTCCCGCGGCGACGCCGCGCTGCCGCGCCAGCGGCGAGCGCCAGAGCCAGTCGTAGACCAGCCATCCAAACACGAGCAGCGCGATTCCCAGGGCGATCGCGGTGCCACGGCCAATGCGAGCGGTGCCGGGATCGAGCAGATACGCGCCGCTCAAATAGTAGACCAGGACGAGCAACGAGATACCGGTGATCCACGTGAGCATCGCTTCCCACTTGAACCAATGCAGGACGGGCGGCACTTCGCCCGGGCCGGGCCGCCGCTTCTCGACCTGATAGAATCCGCCGCTGTGGACCATCCAGAGATCACCTTCGACACCCGGCCGTGCTATCGCGGGCGCCGTCAACGTGCGATCCAACCAGATGAAGTAGAAGGAACTGCCGATCCACGCGATCCCGGCGATGAAATGCGTCCAGCGGAGCAGGAGATTCGCCCAGTCCCCGAGCCAGTTCATGGGCGCTAATCTGCAGCTAAGTTCTTGACCATGCACATCGTCTTGCTGCTTGCGATGCTTGCCTCCGGCGACACGCTGACCGGTCGTGTCACCGATCAATCCGGCCAGCCGGTCGCTCTCGCTACCGTTGAAATCGCCGAGCTCGGCACGCGCGTGACGACGACCGCCGATGGTGCTTTCCAATTCAGCATTCCCAGTGGCACGTACACGTTGACCGTGACGCATGCCGGCTTCGCGCCTGCATCGCGTGCGATCGTGGTCCACGGGACAACGACACTGGACGTGCGGCTGGCCGTCAGCCCATTCGCGCTCGAGCCGGTCACAATCACCGCGACCCGCCAGCCGATCGCTCTCGATCTCTCGCCGTTACCGGTTGCGTCACTCAGTGGCCCAGGCCTGCATCGCGAGCAGGGAGTGTCGCTCGCCCACGTTCTCGAGGCGCTTCCCGGTCTTCGCACACTGAGTACCGGCGCGCAGATCGGCAAACCGGTAATTCGCGGGTTGGCGGGATCGCGCGTCGTCGTGATGGAGAACGGCAGCAGGCTGGAGGATTACTCGTGGAGCGATGAAGACGGACCATCGATCGAAACGGGATTCGTGCGTCGGGTCGAGGTCATTCGCGGTCCGGCGAGCGTCTTGTACGGAACAGACGCCGTTGGCGGCGTCGTGAACGTGATCTCGGAGCCGTTGCCGTTCGCGTCGGATCGCACGAGCTCCTTCATGCGCACGGGATTCACGCTGTCGGGCGCGTCGAACAACCTCGAGCTGGGCGGTGCGGCGCGTGCCGAAGGAGCGCGCGGCTCGTTCGGTTGGCGCGTTGCGGCGACCGGGCGGTATGGCTCCAACCTCCATACGCCAGCGGGCGAGCTCGACAATACCGGCTTCGGCGCCCTAAACGGCGAAGGGTCCGCCGGATGGCGCGGCGAGAAAGGTTCGCTGGCGGTGCGCGTCGTACACTACGGCGGTGAGTTCAAATTGCTGGAAGCGAACGCAGCACCCGGTGAAGCGGGCGGTCCGGCGCGCAAGCTGGGGGACGACCGTCTCGTGCTCAACGCCGATCGGCCGGTCGGTTCCTGGCGGCTGGAGGCGAAGGGCCAGTTCCAACGACACCGCCTGATAGAAATCTCGGACTCGGCAACCACCGAGTCAGAAGCGTTCAATCTGCTCCTGCAGACCGCCTCGCTCGATTTGCTCGCCCATCACACGCGCGGCGACGCCCTTCGTGGCACCATCGGTCTCAGCGGCTTGCTGCAAGCAAATAACGCGAGCGGCCGCATCCCGCTGGTCCCCGATGCCAATCTCGCAACGGGCGGGGCATTCGCATTCGAGCAGCTGACCACCGGTAAGTGGAGCCTGCTCGCGGGCGCGCGCGTGGATGCCCGTCGCCTGCATGCCGACCGTGATTCAACGCTGAGCGTATCCGATCAGACTCGCCGCTACAACACCTGGTCCGCGGATGCTGGCATCGTCATCCATCCTGTGGAGCCTGTGGCATTGCACGTGAACGTCGGACGCGCGTGGCGCGCGCCGACCCTGTTCGAGCTATTCGCGCACGGTCCGCATATCGGCGAGGCTCGTTACGAACAGGGCGACTCGACGTTGCGCGCGGAGACCAGCCGTTCGCTGGACGTGGGTCTGCGCGTCGCGGGATCGCGCGTGCGTGCCGAGATCTCCGGGTACCACAATCGGCTGCCGAGCTACATCTACATCACGCCCACGGCTCAGGTCATCGATTCGCTGCCCGTGTATCGATACGCGCAGGCTGATGCCGAGCTGATCGGCGCGGAGCTGTCATTTGACGTGGAGTTGTACCGCAGCCTGGTCGGGCGAATGAACTTCGATGTGGTGCGAGGGACCAATCTCACTGCCCATGAACCACTGCCGCTTGTGCCGCCGCGTCGCGGTGGCATCGGCATCGAATGGCGCGACCGCATCGGCATCGATGTCGAGGGATATGCTCGACAGAACCGCCCCAATCCGCTCGACACGCAGACGGCGGGCTATACGCTGGTGCATGTGACCGGCGGCTCGGAAGTGCGCTTACTGGGACGCGTGATGCGGTTGGACATCGCCTTGCGGAACGCGCTGAATACGCGGTATCGCAGTTTCCTCAGCCGTTACAAGGCGTTTGCGCTCGATCCGGGACGCAACCTGATCGTGCGCCTCTCAACCGGAGACGTCGACTAGCGGTTTCCGAGGACCGCTCGTGTCGCCTCGTCGAGAATGGCCCAGATCCGGTCCGCCCACTCGCGGTGCTCGGGCTTCATCAAAACCGAGCGCAGGCAGATGATCATGTCGTTGTCCCGCTGCATATCGCCGACGTCGATCAGGTGAACCGGCAGCGACGCGATCGCGAGGTGCAAGCCTCGTTGCGCCGTCTGATCGAATATCCGCCGCGACTGCGCCGACGCCTCGGTGACCCGAGCGGCGCGCGGCGCCCACACCAGAATGTCCAATTCCGGCGGCGTGCCGGTGACGAAGCGTCGGTCGCCGCGAATCTTGTCATACAGCAGGGCGGCGGCCGCGCGCCCCGCCGTCAATCGTTTGGCGAACGCTCCGTCACGCACGAGCGGAAATAGCCGCTGCGTCGCCCACAGCGCCACAGCGGCTGCTCCCGGACGCGAACACTCGAGGCTGATCTCGCCGAGGTGCAGCTCGGACGATGTGTAGTAGGTGTACGGCGAATCGTGCCGGTACAGCCCGGCGACTGACGGATCGCGGAATATCACACAACCGCAGCCGTAGGGTTGCAATCCATGTTTGTGTGGATCGATGACGATCGACGCGACGTCGCGGAGACGATCGAAGGCCGCGCGTGTCTCGGGCGCGAGGTCGGAGACCAACGCGAAGTAGCCGCCGTACGCGGCATCGGCGTGAACGCGGAAGTCGTAGCGCTCGCGGAGATCGAGCATGGGCGCGAGCGGATCGACCGCACCGGTCGCCGTCGTCCCCAGCGTCGCGACGACGGTGCCCACGTCGCCTGCGGCGAGACGACGCTCCAACGCCGGCACTTCCATGCGGCCCCAGCGATCGCAGGGAACCGTATCGAACGGAAGACCGAGCACGCCGGCGATGCGCCGATGTGTGTAATGCGCCTGTGTCGAGGCGAGCACGGTCTTTCCCGGATTCAGCTGGCCCGCCACCCACAGCGCTTCGAGATTCGCCATCGTGCCGCCGCCGCACAGGTGGCCAAGGTGTGTATCCCACCCGATCATGTGCGCCAGGTCGGCGACTGCCTCTTTCTCCATTGCGGAGCTGGCACGGCCGCCGTCGAGCGCGTGGTTGTTCGGATTGATCCACAGCGCCAACTCGTAGGCGAGTCGCGCGACTGGATGCGGTGGCTTCAGCATTTGGCCGGCATACAGCGGATGAAAATAAGGGTAATTGTCGTGCAGGCGGTCGGCGACTTCGGTCAGCACGTCCTCGACTGCTGCGTCGTCGACCCTCTCATCGTAAGGCGGGAGACTAGCGAAGCCCGCCCGCAGCCGCTCGCGCGCTTTACTGGCCTTCAAAGGCCCTCAAGTACGTCCGATCCCACGCGGCCGGAATGCTTTCGCGCGGTGAGTACGGCCCTGGCACGTAGGCGCGCGAGCTGA
>MNDR01000064.1 GCA_001915025.1 Gemmatimonadetes bacterium 13_2_20CM_2_65_7 | reverse complement strand
GACCGGTCTGCTTGATCCCGGAGGCCATGAGGTAGCCGACCGATCCAACGATCAGGACCGCGCCCAATGCGAACTTCGTGCCTGCTTTCATGTTGGTATTATACCACTCCGCTCCGCGCCCGCTCCAGCGCCCACGTGACGGCCTCCGCTGCGGTCTTGACACGCGGCATGTCGACCGCGTTCCTGAAGGAATCGTGAAGGCCCACCACCGGTTTGCCGATGCGCTGAGCCAGCGCGATCTCCGACAGCGTGCCGACTCCGCCACCAATCGCGATGAGCGCGTGAGCTGAACGGACGATCAGAAAGTTCCGCATCTCGCCGAGTCCGGTGGCGAGCGGAACTTCGATGTACTGATTGGCCGCCGTCGGATCGCCACCAGGTAAGATGCCGACGGTGATCCCGCCGTTTGACTTCGCGCCTTTCGCGACTGCTTCCATGACGCCGGTGAGGCCACCGCACACGACGACGGCTCCCTGCTGAGCGAGGCACCGGCCGACGTCCTCGGCGAGCGCGGTTTCCTCGGCGCTACAGGTACTACCACCGATCACCGCGATGATGGGCTTCACGATGCGGCTCGAGCACCTAGGAAAATTGACGCGACCTGCCCCAGGGATACCTTGGAGGGTTGGTCAAGACCGCATGCTGCGTCCGAGGTGCCATGGAAGAGGCTTGGCTCGTTCCGCTTGGCAAGGGCGACTGCGAGAAAGCTTGGGACCTTTTTCTCAGTAGTCACCGGGGCCTGATTCTCGCCACCGTCAGGCGCTATCTCCAAGACTACGATGACGTGATGGATGTCTTTGCCCGCGTGTGCGAACGACTGCGCGATGACCGTCTCGCTCGGCTGCGTCGCTATACCGACAAGCCGCAAGAGAGTCATACAGCCCGCTTTTCCACCTGGCTCGTGGCAGTGTTACGCAACCTCATCCTCGACTGGTTCCGCCAGCGCGACGGACGCAAGCAACTTAGCAACGCCGCCCGCGCGCTGCCGCCCCGACAGCGACACATCTACGAATCCGTCTTTCTCGATGGCCGGTCACACGTCGAAGCCTACGAGCTCTTGACCTCCCGCGGCGAGCACACGTTGACATTTGGTCAATTCTTGAAGGAACTGACAGCCACATATCGGATCGTGAGCGCCGGGCGACGCGGCTTCCTAGCCGTCGAACTCGCAGGTCCCGTCGCAATTGAGCCTGAAGCACTCGCCGAACAGGACTCGACTGCCCCGGAATACTTCGATGATTCCCCAGCCCTCTTGGAGGCGTTCCATACCTTACCGCCTGACGAACAGCTGGCGGTGCAGTTCTTCGTGATCGAGGAGTTGCCGGCTGCCGAGGTCGCCCGACTTGTGGGATGGCCGAACGCGAAGGCGGTCTACAATCGCGTCACTCGGGCGCTGGTGGCACTGCGGGGACAGCTTGAAGCGCAAGGCATCCACCGGCAAGACCTTTGATCGCGGAGTAAAGGAGCACCTAACATCCGTTAGAACGAGCGGTTTGGAGGTCGAGGCCATGACCGAAGAGGAGCACTTGGACGACGACGTGCAGCCGATGGCGCAGTGGGTGCGGACACAGGCCGCGCTACGGCAAGACGCAGCCAGCGGTTGCCTTGATGAGGAGGCGCTTGCGGCATTCGTGTCGGGTGCGGGCGCAGGCCGGGCCGAGGCATTGGCCCACCTGACGGCCTGTGCGCGTTGTCGACACGCAGTGGCTATGCTCAGCCGACTCGTAACAGACGAGCGCATTGTATCCGAGGTGCGACTCGCGCGCGGAGCGGCGTGGCCACGACGCGTCAGATGGACGGTGGGTGTCGCGGCTGCCGCCGCCATCGCGGTCCTCTTGCTGAGGCCTTCGCGCACAGACGATCTGGTGCTTCCCGGCTCCGAGCTTCGCGAACCGCCGATCACCGTCGTCGGCGGGCCCGCCCTCATTGCCCCACGCGGGCGCGTCGCTGCCGTCACAATTCTCACATGGAGTCACGTGCCGCGCGCCGCGCGGTATCGGCTCCGGCTCTACGACTCCGTTGGTACGGCTGTCTGGGAGAATGAAACAACGGATACGACAGTTACTGTGGCATCCGCGATCCCCCTTGCCAGCGGGGCGACTTACTTCTGGAGAGTAGAAGCCAAGACTGGAAGGAACCGCTGGGTGGCATCCGAGCTCGCGCAATTCACTCTCGCCCACTCCGGACCGTAGTCCATGTTGGCGTCACTGCCGCTCATGGCCGCACTCGCCGGGTTCATACAGTCCCCCCCCACGGTCGACGAACTCACGTCACTGGCACGCGTGGGCCCCGAAAGCGTGCTGGCGGCGAGGGCCCGGGACCGACCCAACGATGTGCGCGATGCGTTGCGGCGTCTCTTCATTCAAGCAGCAAACGACCCTTCTGACACCATTCCGTTGATAATCTCGGGGCGTTTAGTCCAAGCCTACACGCTGGCGTGGCGCGACTCCTTTTTGCTGCGACAAGTCGCGTGGTTTGCTGCCCGTTCCCCGAGCGAGCGACGCTCCAAAGTGCGAGGAGACAGTCTCCGGCGCGCTGGCAACGACGCCTTGAGTCGCGTCGGGGTTCAGGCGGCGCTCCTGGATTGGCGCGAAGGCCTCGCGCGCTACCAACACCTCGCGGATTCGGCTGGGACAGCGGCGACATTCGGCAACATCGGCGCCGGTTTCTACGAGGCGAATACCCCCGACAGCGCTGAGGATTACCTCCAGCGAAGCCGACAACTCGCCGAGCGAATTGGTGATTACCGCACCCTGGGCAATGCCATCGGCACCTTGGGGGCGATTCGAATGGATCGCGGCGATTTACGCGGTGCCAGCGAGTTCTTCTCGAAGGCGGCTGAGCTGCGCAAACGAACGGGAGATGACCGTGGAGCGGCGGCTGATCAAAACAATGTTGGCTTGATCGCGCAGGAATTGGGCGACTGGAATTCTGCCCGTCTCGCCTTTGCCGATGCCTTGGCGTTGAACCGCGCTGCCGGCCGCGATGAGCCAGCCGCTGCCAATCTCATGAATCTGGCGAACGTGGACCTGCTGGCGGGTGAGTACTCCGAGGCCGAGACCCGCTACGACGAGGCGCTGGCGCTGTATCGCGCTCACGATAACCACGTGGACGAGGCGCTGGTGTTGCACAACCTCGGTCTTCTGAACCTCGCTCGAGGGGACTACCGCGCCGCGCTCAGCCGCTTGCGTACGGCTCTGGCGCTCTATCAAAAAACGGGGCCACCCAGCGAGGTCATCGCGGTGCGGCGTCATCTCGCAAGCGCTCTTTCCGCGATGGGCGACTTACAGGGCGCCCTCGGGCAGCTAAACCGCGCGGCACCGCTCGCGGGAACGAGTCGCGTGACTCCCGATCTGCGCGCGTCGCTTGCCATGTCCCGGGCCGATCTGGCGACCGAATTCAACGATCTCGGGGAAGCCGAACGGTACTACGGTGAGGCCGGTCGTCTATATCACCAGCTCGGGGACGCCGCTGGCCAAGCCGCGGCGCAACAGGGAGCGGGAGTCGTGTTGCTGCTGGACGGCGAGTACATCCAGGCGCAGGCGGTCTTGCAACTCGCGCTGCTGACAAAGCAGACAACGGGAGATGTCCGCGGTGCTGCACTGGCACGGCTCCTCGTCGGGTACGCGCTCCAGCACAGCGGGGACACTGCGTCGGCCAGGGCCGCAGTCACACAAGCGCTGGACTCGTTGCGAGCCTTCGGCGATCTGGTGGGGGAAGCCTCTGCCCTTCAGGCGTTGGGCGAGCTCGAGGCAGACGCGGGGCTGACGCTCGCCGCAGAATCGCTGTACCGACGTGGGGTCGCGCGCTTGGCCAATCGCCCCGTCCCCATACTCTCGTGGCAGTTGCATGCCGGTCTGGGGCGTGTCCTACACATCAGGGGCGCCTTGGCGCAGGGGGCCACTGAGTTCGAGACGGCGATTGCGGCGCTAGAACAAGTCTCCGGCAGGATCCCGTTCGCTGAGCGGCGTTCCGCGTTCCTGGCAGATAAGTGGGATGTCTATGCTCAGCTCGCGCTCATAGAAGAGGCACAGGGACACACGGCGGCAGCCTTCCAGGCGAGCGAACGCCTGCGCGCCCGCGAGATGCTCGACCTCCTGGCGCGTGGGCGCGTGGGACCCGTTGCGCGGGACTCAATCGGCGGTGACGTCCTCACGCGGGAGCAGGACCTGCGGCGCCGGATCGCGTCTCTGACGCAAATGGTCGCGAGCACTCAGACCGGCTCGCTGCTCCGCGGATCGACGCGTAACGGCGACTCATTGGACGCCGCACGGGAAGCATTGGCGCGTGCGCAGGAATCGTACGTCCAGCTTCTGAGTGAGGCACGCGCGGCGCAGCCGGAGTACGCGGCGTTAGTGAGGGGCGACGTGACCCGGCCCGCCGACCTGGCGCAGCGACTGGCACCCGACGAAGCGCTCGTGGAATACCTCGTGAGCGACTCGACCACGCTCGCTTTCGTCGTCACCGCCGAGTCGCTGGCCGTCGTCGATCTCAATGTCGGCAGACACGCGTTGGTGACGCTGATCGACTTCGTGCGTGGCACACTCACTGGGGCACGCACCGGCATAACTCCAAGCGTGTGGCGCGCTCCGCTGCGGCGGCTGCATCAGCACCTAATCGCGCCTCTCGAGAGCGCCGGTCTCTTGCGCGGCGTGCGGGCGTTGCTCATCGCGCCGCACGCCGAGCTGCATTATCTCCCCTTCGCCGCGCTCCTCGAGAGCACGCGACCCGATCACTATCTCGTCGAGCGGTATCTCATCACGTACGTCCCGTCCGCTTCGGTATTGGTGCGGCTGCGGCAGCGGGTAACGGATCCGGCACCCGCGGGCGTTCTGGCGTTCGCTCCCCGCGCCATGCTACTCCCTGGCTCGGCTACAGAAGTCGCCGCCATCGGCCGGATCTTTGGTTCGCGGGCGCGCGTCCTCGTTGGCAGCGCCGCATCGGAGCTGGCCTTCCGCGAGCTCGCTCCATCGCAGGGCATCGTGCACTTGGCGACATTCGGCGTGCTCAACAAGGACAATCCGCTGTTCTCGTTCGTCGAGTTGGCGCCACACGGCGAGGACGACGGCCGACTCGAAGTGCACGAAGTGTTCGGCTTGACGTTACGCTCGCAGCTCGTCGTGCTGAGCGCCTGTCGCACTGCACTCGGCGCGGGGGCATTGGGCGATGTGCCTGAGGGCGACGATTGGGTCGGGCTCGTCCGCGCGTTTCTCTATGCCGGCGCCGGCAATGTGATGGCCACGTTATGGCCGGTGGAGGACCGTTCGACGGCGCAGTTGGTGGAGAAGTTCTATACGGACCTTGCCGCGGGGCGGCCCGCTGCCGAAGCGCTTGGCGATGCCCAGCGTGCGATCATGAGTAATCCCGTGACGTCCCATCCGTTCTACTGGGCGGGATTCACCATGAGTGGTCGATGAGGACACGTCGGGCAGTCATCTCTATCGTGGGTGCGGGTCTCGTCGCCGGATTTGCCGCCTGTTCGGACAGTCCGACGGGAGTTACATCACATCCCTCCCAGAATCTCATCATCTCGAATCCGCTGCCCTCTCCGAGCGGTGCCCTGGTGGCGCATAGCGGCACTATGTCAGCTCGGGCTGAGACGACGAACCCCGACAGCGTCGCCTTCGTGTCGCTCCCGGCGGGCACCGCCCCGGACGGTGTGCGTGCGACGATGAGGAACCGCGCAACTGGCCTGTCTGCCACGACAGTCCTCATCGATGGCGGGTTCGACCCCGTGATGCTCGGTGCGCATGTCGGTGACTCGATCCAGGTCGCAGTGACCGATGCGCAGAATCACGTCGTGCTGCAGTTGGTCAACGTCGTCTCGAGTCGTCGCCCTCCAGTCGTCGTGCGGACCGAGCCGCCGCACAAGAAGGTGGATGTGCCGCTCAACGCGGCGATCGTCGTCGTGTTCAGCGAGCCCGTCGATCCCGCGACCCTGGGGACGGGCACGGTGCAGCTCCACAACGGAGCAACACCCGTTAGCGGCACGGTCCGCCTGCTGCCGGGCACGAACGATCTCGCCGAGTTCGTACCGGCTGTCGCGCTCGAGCCTGCCACGACGTATCAGCTCACCGTGACGGACGCGGTGCGGGACCTCAGCGGGGACCCACTCGCAGCGGCCGCGAGCGCTGATTTCACGACGGGCAACGGAGTCACCGGGAACGTCGCCTCCGTTACCGTGTTGCCGACGAGCGCGGACTTGCCGCCCGGCGGAGGCATTGTGCTCACGGCACTCGTGCGTGATAGCGCTGGCAATCTCCTGACAGGACGGTCAATCGCGTGGGTGAGCAGCGACTCCTCGACGGTCCGCCTCTTCGTGACCGATTCGACACCGACGATCGCGCGAGGAATCGCGGCCGGAACAGCAACCGTGACCGCGACGAGCGAGGGCCACAGTGGCACCGCGACGATCAGCGTGCACACTTCGCGGGTCGCGTACGTCCTCCTGTCCGATGCGCGGGTCCCGCTCGGCTGGCCCGTCCGCCTGCACGTGGAGGTGCTGGACGAACTGCAGCAGCATCTGGTCGGGGTACCGGTAACGTGGACCAGTCTGACACCGGCGGTCGCGACGGTGAACTCCAGCGGTGAAGTGACGGGCCAGACGCTCGGGCGGGCGCTCATTGTAGCGGCGAGCGGCGGCAAGAGCGATACCGCCAATGTGACGGTCGCAACGCCGGGGGGGATACGACTGTTCCCCAACTTCCCTGTCTTTCAAGACTCAAGCCTACTCGCCGGCGAAGTGATAGGGGTCGGTGCGGTCGTGGGTGATGTGGACGGAAACGGTTTCTACCCCGATCCCCCGATGACGTGGAACAGCAGCGACAATGCCGTGGCGCTGATCGTGGACTCTGTCCCGGGTCTCTGCTGCCCGAAGGTCGTCGTCCGCGCCCTTGCGCCTGGGTCAGCGACGATCACTGCGACGTCCGCTGGTCTCAGCGCAAGCTTCGCCGTCGCGGTTGATCGAGTGGCATCGGTGGTGGTGACCCCGTCGGCCACGACGGCCGTGCCCGGCGGCACGGCGACGCTCATCGCGACAGTCCTCGGCGCGACGGGTAAAGTGTTCCCGGACCGTCCGGTCACATTCGTGAGCAGTGATACGACGGTCGCGTCAGTGCCGTCTGGAGCGCGAGTGCAAGGGACCTCCGAATGGACCTCCGTGACGGCCCGCGCCCTCGGCTCCGCGACAGTCTCAGCGACCTATTTGGGGGTCAGCGGGTCGGCTTCGGTACGGGTTCAGAATGTCAATTTCACTTCGATCAGCACCAGCGCATACCACACCTGCGCCATTGCGGTCAGCGGGGGGACGTTCTGCTGGGGGTGGGATGGTTCCGGCGAACTGGGAACGCCGACGCTCGCCACATGCAACGGCGGCTCCAATCCGTGTAGCCTGATGCCAGTCGCCGTCGCGAGTGACGTGCGGTTCGATTCGCTGAGTGCTTCATATGTCAGTACGTGCGCGCTGACGGCGGCTAGCCAGGGGTACTGCTGGGGTGCCAACGGGATCGGGCAGCTCGGGATCGGTGATTCGACGGGCCCGGAACAGTGCGGCTATCAAGGCCCGTGCAGCACCGTACCAGTCCCGATAGTCGGAGGCCTCACGTTCAAGGCCATCAGCGGCCTGTGCGGCCTTACGACGAGCGGGGCAGCGTACTGTTGGGGCGGGAGCGCAACCTGGGGTTACGGCCCAAGCCCGCAGCCCGTGTCAGGCGGCCTGACGTTCGCCGCGCTGAGTACCCCGTGTGGGCTGAGAGACAGCGGCGCAGACAGTGGTGCGTACTGTTGGGGCGCCTACGGCACAGTACCGGTCGCCGTTCCGGGCGGTCTCGCCTTCGCCCGCATTAGCGCCACTAATTATGCCTACACGTGCGCGCTTGGAGGTGCCGGAGACGCGTACTGCTGGGGTGGCAGCTACGGCTCTTCCCCCGTTGCCGTCCCTGGCGGCCTCACCTTCGCTTCCATCAGCAGCGGTGGGACGTTCGCGTGCGGAGTGACCGCGACTGGGGCGGCCTATTGCTGGGGATCAGGGCCGCTCGGTAACAGCACGACGACGTCCAGTGACGTACCCGTTGAGGTCGCCGGCGGGCTCACATGGGCGTCCATCAGTGGCTACTACGACCACGCGTGCGGCGTAACGACGAGTCACGTGGCCTACTGTTGGGGCAGCAATTTTTGGGGTCAACTCGGGACCGGGAATCAGTCGGGGAGCGCAGTGCCTGTGAAGGTCGCTGGCCAGCCGTAGGCCGCTGGAGCGCCAACCAACGGTGTCGGGGCGGTCGCAAGACCGCCCCTTCTTTTGCGAGCAATCGCCCTCCCCGGCATCCGTTACTCCAAGTGACTACTGAGACCTCAGTCGACGGGGAGGATCCATGCGGGCGATTCGGATAGCCGGAACCGTATTTCTCACTGCGCTGCTCGTCGCGGGCTGCAGCGACCGCAGCATGGACGCACGCGGGGACGACCACGGGCACGGGGTCCGCGTGGTGCTTCCCCGGCGGGTCAACCAGCGGCGCCGACGCCCGCCCAGCGGATGCGGACGGATTCTTTGCGTGCGTGAACTACACTGCAGGCGGTGGTGCCTGTCAGGGCTGGGCGGTCGTGCCGGGGAGCCCGTTCAAAGCCCAGCTCAAGGGAACGCGGACATGGTTGGTGCCCGAGTGCTCGCAATCGTGCAAGCAGTCCGCCACCGGCACACTCAGAATCGACAGCTAATCGTTGGCTGGTCGAGGACAGGTAGGAGGTAACATGAACGGCATTCGAATGGTGGTCGGCTTGCTTGGAGTTGCAGTCCTGACCGGCTGCAACGACCGGATCCCGACCGCGTCGAACAGGACACCGCCGCCTTCGGCGATAGTGCTTGGCCACATCGACCCGGGTCACCCCTACGTCGGTGCCATCATCTTCGATACGCCAAGCCCATCCTGGTTCCCGGTGGCATACCAGCCGTGGTACTGCTCGGGCACTTTACTGTCGAGGCGAGTGGTCCAAACCGCCGGGCATTGTCTGGCATACGCGGCATTGGATGGCGGGTTCTCGGCAGATAGCCTGCCAACTGGTCTCATCCACGTGAGCTTCGCGCAAAATGTCACCGACCCCAGTTCATGGCGTACCGTGTCGGGGTACGTCTACCATCCAGATTTCGTGCCCCCGTTTTCCGACTTTGATGTCGCGCTCGTTTTCCTTTCGAAGCCGGTGAACGATATCGAGCTGGGCCGGCTGCCCCCCGCAGGGTATCTCGACTCCTTCAAGAATGCGGAGCTTCAGGCATCCGTATTCACGGAAGTGGGATACGGCATGCTGGGCGCGGAGGACAACTTCGCGTTGACGGGGGATCGGCGCGTCGCCACCGCTGCCTTCCAGCAGCTCGCCGCCAATGTTCTTTACCTCAAGCGCGACCCGGGTGGCGCCTGCTACGGTGATTCCGGCGGACCGATCCTCTTACAGTCGGGCGGCGTAGCCTACGTTGTCGGCACGTTGCACAGCGCTCGAACCCAACTAAACAGCAATATCAAGCAGGACTGTACGAGTGATTTCGGGGCGCAGCGAATGGATCTCGCCAGCGTTGTGAACTTCATTCAGGCGAACATCGAATCGCACGGGCGTTAGAGTGTGAGGTCCGCATTCCTCTGGAGGATAGTATGCGCACGCTCGTTCCCTTTCGTACTCTGATCCTCACCAAGCTCGGCACCTGTGCGTTCTGTATCCGGCTGTCGCTGGTACTGAGCCTGTCGAGCTGGGCTGTGGTCGCCACTCTTTCCTTCTTTCTCCCTGGCTCGCTCGCGGCTAAGCTCGCGTTCGTTCCGGCATTCGGCCTTACCGCCCTGTTCGCGAGTCATCTCGCTGCCTACGCGGTGCGAGTCGCCCTCGCCTACCAAAAGGCCGGGAGGGCAGCCCTCAGCGCAGACACCGCCTCGACTGCCAACCGTCGCCGCTTCCTCGTCCTGTCAGCCCAGGCGATCGGAGTGGCTCTCGTGCCCACCGTATTCGCATCGGCGCTGTGGGGATCGGTCCGCGCTGACCCGAACTGCCGACCGCCGTCAAACTGCGCCAGCCTTTGTTGCTGCAACGGCTGCAAGACGCAGCTAAAGCCATGCGACCCCTCCTATGACTCGTGCCAGGTCTATTGTGCGACCCAGAATTGGAAGTGCATTGGCCCGGTGCCGTGAGGCGGGAGAAGCGGGAGATGGAGAAGGCTGGGCGTAGGCGTTTGAGGTTGCGACCATCCGTGTTCAAGACTTGAGGCGCATCATCGCGGCTCTCATTACGCAGTCATCCGTGTGAAGGGTGGCCCGTCAGTGAGGCTCTCCGCCTAGTCGCTGCAGTGCCGTATGCGCTTCATTAACGACTGGCTGTAGTTCGGGATCGGCGTGCAGCCATGCTTGCGTGACGAAGCGATAGTAATGCAGCGCGGTAACGCGGTCATTGAGCTGCTCTGCGAGGCGTGCACGCTCGAGCATGAGCGGTACGCGCCGGTCGTGGGAGCGATCAAAGACAGCGGCGGCCTCGAGTCGTCTTCCCCGCGCCACCAGCAGGCGAAACCTGATCTCGCGAAGCTGGGCAGCATCTGGGCACAGCGAGTCTGCGACCGAGAGGAAACGACGGAGAGCGAGCGCGCTATCCCCCTTTGCAAGGAGTAGCGCAGCGCTCGCGAATCCGGGGACGGGATGCTGACCGTCCGTTAAAGGGCCGTTCCCAAACGCGCGAGCGGCTACCTCTTCTCGGCGCGAAAGTCGTCGCAAGCTGACGGTGTCCTTTTGTTCAGCCCACCATAACGCCGCAGCTTGGGTTCGATGGCATGGCCCATCGGCGATCCAGGGGATGAACGAGAACCCACGCGGGTCTGGATCGGTGAGCCATGCAGCTAAGACTTCCTCGACCTTCGCTCGAGACACTGCCCCCAGTTCAGCCAGCTCCATAAACGCGGTACCATAGTGGCCTCCTATGACCGCGCGAGCTTGTCGTAGACGGCCTCGATAGATAAGCGTTGTCGCAAGCAACGCCGGGTAAACGTGGAGATCATTTCCACTATCCGGGCGCGCCTCTCGGAGGCGCCCTTTGCTCATCGCGACGCCCCACCGGGCCACCTGAATTTGTGTCTCGTCTGGATCTGGCCACGACTGGACCATCAAAGCGAGGTGAAAAAGCGCTGGTGGAGAGGCCCCCTGGAGCTCGCGCGTGAAACCCGGTGCCTGTTCGTCCGGAGCAAGGAGCCTGCTGAGCAGCCGTATCCCGCCTGCCTCCGGTACGTCCGGCGAGGACGCAAGATAGCCCTTTATGTACAATAAGGCCGCGTCCCGATCATTGTCATTCAGTGCGATGGTGATGGGATGTATATAGGCTGGCGCGAAACCCGAATCGAGCTCGATAACTCGGTCGAACGCGGCACGCGCGTCATACCACGTACTCCCGACATAGGATCCTCCGTGGAAGCGGCTTTCGCCGAGCGCGTACCAGAACCGGGGATCCTCAGGGTAGCGATGGACAGCACCTTCCAATGTGGCAATCTGCGGTCGCGCTGCCATCCAACTGAGCGCAATCAGTAGGCTGTCGCGAGCACTTAATCCGTGATTGAACGCTGCGGCGCGCGCGGCGTAGTAGCCAGGCACGGCGGGCCCGGAGTCGTTCCATCCCAGTGACAGCTGCAGGCGATCGAGTGCCAACGCGAAAGTCGTATCGAGTACGACCGCGCGATCGTAATTTGCAATCGCTGAGTCCAGCGTGAAATGCCGGAGAAAGCGTTCTCCCCTCAGGAACGCCTTAAGTGCGGGCAGGGACCGAGTACCCACTGAGTGCAACCGCACATGGCTACCCAAAATCGTGGGCGTGACTGCCCGAATCATGTCGAGGGTCAGTGAATCGGACAGCCGATCGATCCGATCGGCTTGGTCGGAGCGATCGATCTCGACGAGAGCTCGGTCGCTCTGCGCGTCAAGGACAGCAACTCTCACATGAACCGAATCCGCGCCTTCACCCAGCACTTGTCCGTAGACGACGAACCTGGCACGAGTGCCGACCGCGAGACGCGCGGCAGATGTTGGATCGGCGTGTCCCTGCCAGCGACGGATGACCACGGTCGGCGACACGGTGCGAAGCGAGCCGGCGCCATCGAGGTTTCGGGACAGAACGTCAACGAGTCCTTCGCGCCACAGCTCAGGATTTCGCATTGCGAGGACGTCGAACGGCGCGACAGCAACGAGGGAAGAGTCGAATTGGATCGCCGGCCGCAAGCTTCTAATCAGCGCACCCCCCAACAGCAGCACACCCAGAACCGCGAGCTGAGGCCACAAGCGCAATATTGGGCGTCGGCTCTTCTTTGTCGTGACGGCATCAAGGGTCTCCAGGCGCAGGCGATCCATGACGTTGCGCTCCGGTAACCCCACGGCTGTCGCGTCGGGTGTGGCCTGCTCCTGAGGAACGTCGTGTAATCGCCGAACCAAAGCCGTGACCGACGGATCCAGTGGTGCGTTCAGCTCTTGTCGGACGAGCTCCTCGTAGCTTTGTGCGTGGCGCAGTGCCTCTGCGGTTTCTCCACCGGCTGCAAGAGCTGTCATGAGCCCTAGTGACGCGTGGGAGCTCAACGGATCGAGTGCGACGAGGAGTCGCCACCATTGTGCCGCCGCGCTATGATCGCCGCGTTGTCGCGCCGCTGTCGCCAGCGTGTTCAGCGCATCGTTGTAGGCGTGAGCTAGTCGTTCGCGCTCCGCTTCCACCCACCGCTCGAAGTCCCCAACGTCGCTGACAAAGAAGCCGTCGAGGAACGGCCCAGTGTACGCTCGCGCTGCGCGCTCATATTCGCCGCCACGCAGTGCGTCTTCGAACCGCTGAACGTCGCTCGTTAAGACTGCGGGATTGAGACGTAACTCAGTCGATCCGAGAACCAGATCAGCCGCTCCTAGGTCGCGGCGCAGAGCATAGCACCCCTGCCGTAATAGGCTGCGGCCATGCGCCGCATCCGTCTCCGGCCACAAATAGGCAATCAGTTTGTCGCGGCTTAGACCACGGGGATGACAGGCGAGGAGCGCGAGGAGGGCAAGAGTTTTGCGTTGCGCCGCGGCTCCGGTGCATGGAGCGCCGTTCGCTTCGAGGGACAGCCCGCCGAAAGTCCGCAGCTCGTACATGGGGAATCCATTTGACGGCTTTTTGATGCCGTCCTTACGCCGCCCGCCTAACATACGCGTCGCCATCGACGACGGCGAATGAAGCACTGGACGGAGGTCGTCAAATCGTGTCACATGAAGGGATTGGAGGTTGATATGCGATTCCGAAACATCGTTTGGGTGGCCGGCGCACTCGGGCTCGCCTGCGAGCAGAATCCAGCTGCTCCGTCATCGGCAGGCGCGACCCACACCTACGACGTGGTGGCCGACTTTTCGACCACCTCGAACAGCGACACAAGCGTCTGGTCGTACCGCTACCAGATCGGATTCGCGCGAGACGGGAATTACCTGCTCCTCTCCGGCTATGGCCCCGACGTCATTGAACAATGGACGCCGATCGACCCCGGTGCTTGGCGTGCACAGGGTTACCTCCCTGCGATCGGGGTGAATGCAACCACGTCAGACGACTCGATCATCGGGACCGGACTGACCTGGCCCAGGGGCGCCATGCTGGTCCATCCGAATTACGATGGGCTCGTCGTTCTCACCTGGCGTTCTCCGTCGGCCGCAGTGGTGACCGTGGAGTTCAGTTTCACCAGCCTGCATCGCGTCTGTGGGGATGGGATCGACTGGTTTGTGGAACACAACAGCGACACCGCCACGATGGGCTCCGGGTCTCTCGACCCCGGTGGCAGCACCGGCACACGCAGGCTCACCGGCGTCCGAGTGCAGGCGGGCGATCGGATCAACTTCATCGTCGGTCCAAGGGCGGGCTACGCTTGCGACTCGACGCAGCTGACGGCGACGATAACTACCGGGTAGGAGGACGATCGCGATGTTCCTAACAACCTTTTCGATTCGCAAT
>MNDR01000041.1 GCA_001915025.1 Gemmatimonadetes bacterium 13_2_20CM_2_65_7 | reverse complement strand
TTCCTGCTCGGCTGCGGCGCGCCGGTGCAACATGCCGCAGGTCTCGTCAACGGGATGCGCATCGGCAATGACGTCGACGCCAATTGGGGCGGCATTCAGGAGCCCGCCCGCGCCGCCGCGTTGCGGAGCTTCTACAATCGCTCCGTCTGGCTCAACGATCCCGATTGTCTCGTCGTCCGGCCGCCGCTCACGCTCGACGAAGCGCGCGTCTGGGCGTCGATCGTGGCCGTCTCCGGTGGCATGACGATCCTCTCGGACAACTTGCCGAAGCTGCCTGTCGAGCGTTTGACGCTCTTGCAGAAGGCGCTGCCGGTGGCGCCGGTGAATGCGGAGACGAGGCCGCCTGTTGCGGTCGGGACGCAGAACGTCGAGCGCGAGGTCGCGCCGGCGATCGCGACAGCCGACACGCTGGTCCGTTTGCGCGGCCCCTGGCGGTTTCGCACCGGCGACGACCCCCGCTACGCCGCGCGTGACTTCGACGACGACGCCTGGGAAACGATCCCGGTGCCGTTGAACTGGGAGCAAGCCGGTCATCCGGATTACGACGGGCACGCCTGGTATCGCACTCGGTTCGCGTTGCCCGCCGCGGCGGCACCCACGGCGCATCTCGAGCTCGGCAAAATCGACGATACCGACGAGACATTCATCAACGGCGTGCGCATCGGAGCCACGAACGGCTGGAGCAGTTATCGCCGCTACGGCGTCCCGGCCACCGCGTTGAACTGGGGCGGCGAGAACGTGCTCGCCATTCATGTCGTCGACACGGGCGGCCCGGGCGGATTCTGGAGCGTCAGGCGCGACCGGCCGGCGGGCACATGGATCGTCGAAGGAGCGCCGAAGTGGTGGACGGTCGTGCTGGTGAATTGGGAGGATGAGCCACAGAACGTGACGCAGAGCCTGGCTGCGCTCGGAATCTCAGGATCTCGCCTCGCTGCCTATGACGTGTGGGCCGACCAGCCGCTTGCCGACGTGCAGCAGTCGCTCGCTGCGACGATCCAGCCGCACAGCACGCTCACCGTCGCTTTGCGGCCCGCGACGCAGCATCCGCAGGTCATTGGAACCACACGGCACATCGTTCAAGGCGCGGTCGACATCGCGGAGGAGCGTTGGGATTCCGCTGCGAGCACCCTGCGAGGGAGATCGGTGAATCTCGACGGCCGCGCGTACGCGATCACCATCGCGGTGCCGCGCAGGTTGCGGTCGCGGACCTGCAAAGCTGATCCTGCTTGCACCGTCAAGCGTCTCGATGTGGGCCACGTGATGCTCCAATGGCCAGCGGGCCTGACGAAGGATCTTGCCTGGAGTGTGAGCTTCGGATCGGCGCGGCGACGCTAGAGACGCACCGCGGCACCTGTGATACGCCACCCCTGCATCAGGTATCTCTGCCCGATCAAACAGACGAGCCAGACGGGCAGTGTCACCAACACCGCCGCCGCCATTTGATATGGCCAGTTGCCGCTGTACGTGGAGTGAAACTGCGCCAGGGCCACTTCAGCCACCGCCATGTCCGCCGAGCGCGTGACGATCAGCGGCCACAGGAAGTTGCGCCATTGATCCATGAACGCGAGTAGTGCGAGTGTGATTACCGCCGGCCGTGCGAGCGGCAGCATGACGCGCCAGAACAGCGTCCACTCCCCGGCCCCGTCGAGTCGCGCCGCTTCCTCTACATCGCGCGGCAGCATGAGGAAGGACTGTCGCATCAACACGATGCCCAAGACGGACACGAGCTCGGTTGAAATAAGCCCCGGATACGTATCGACCCAGCCGACTGCGTTGACCAGCAGAAACCGCGGGATGACCAGCAGCATCGCTGGGAGCATGAGCGTCGCGAGGAAGGCCGCGAAGATGCCGTCGCGCCCGGGAAACCGCATCCGCGCAAACGCGTATCCCGCGGCTGCGCTCGTGAGCACCTGCCCCACCATCACGCAGCCGGCGAGAATCGCGGTGTTCAAGAACACCTTCGCGTAAGGCAACGCCGCCAGTGCCGCCGCATAGTTGCCGAATGTGGGTTTCTGTGGCAGCAAGGGTGGCGGCCAACGGAGCAGCTCCGACTCACCCATCAGCGAAACCGAAACCATATAAAGGAACGGCGCGCTCACCGCGACGCTCAGAAGGCCAAGACCAAGCTTACGCGTGCTGAGCATACCGTCCCAGCAATTTGAGTCGCGGCCAACTGAACACGACCAACGCAAGACACAGGAGGATGGCGAAGGCGCTGGCCATGCCAAACGCTTGCGAGCCCCCTGAGCCACCCCCCCCACCCCACGCGAGCTGGTAGGCGCGTTGGACCAGGACTCGAGGTCCACCCTGTGTCAACACAAAAGCGATCGTGAAAACCTGAAAGGCGCTGAGCAGTCCCGTGAGTACCACAAACCACGTCAGCGGTCTGAGCAGCGGCAGAGTGATCCGCCAAAATCGTCGCCACGCGCTCGCGCCATCGACACGCGCCGCATCGACGTAAACCCTCGGGATGCGCTCGAGTCCCGCAAGGAACACCAGCGTTTGCCCGCCCAGCTGCGCGTAGAGCGCGAGGAGCATCAATGCGGGCAGAGCCGTCGCCGGACTGCTGAGCCACCCGGACCGCCCGAGCCCGAGCGTGCCCGCCTGGTCGATCAATTGCCACACCAGCGCAATCGCGACGACCGAAGTGACGTACGGGAGCAGCAGCGCCGACCGCAGCAGTCGCCCGCCCCAACCGACCCGGTACCGGTGCACAAGGAGCGCCGCACCGAGTGCGATCACGACCGAGACCGGGACGTACAAGGCATACAGCCCAGTGCTGCGCATCGATAGCCAGGTGAGCGGGTCGTGGACGATCGTGCGGAAATTCGCGAGCGGCAGCGCCAGATAGATCGCGAGTGCCGCGGGTCCGAGGGTGAACACCAGGAGGTGCAGTCCCGCGGGAGCGAGAAAGCCCCACGCGATCGCGGTCTCACGTCGCTTGCGCGCCGGCGTGCGCTCCGCCCACCGCAGCAGCAGAATCCCCAACGGTCCCACCAACGCGCTGGCCAAGAGCAACAACAGCCAACGCAGCGTTGTGATTTCCGCGGGCACCGTTCGCAGGTCGACCCACCGTCCCGAACCAATGAGTACGGCGACGATCGCGCGCGGTGCTCCATCGACGCGCGCACGCCACGGAGCCGACTCAGCGGGCTCGCCGGCGACCAGCTCGGCATCCTGTACCAACGCCGCGAGGTCACTCACCGAAACGCGCGAGCGCGGCGGCGGCAGTCGCGTGGCTGCCTCCTGAAGCAAGCGCCGTGTATCGGTGAGCCACCGATCGGTGCTCGAACGGGCAACAGCGCGCAGGTCGAGGTAGCTGGCCGCGGCAAGCAGCAACGCGGCGCCCACATATCCGCCGCTCCGCAACGAGCGTCCTCGGAACGCGATCACCGCCGCGCCCACCACCGCCAGGACGGCCGCTGGAAACGCGAATCCGAGTCCGCCTGGCAGCGGGCCGGTGGGTACGCGCAGCGGTCGCGCCGCGACGGCACCGACGATTTCGCGGCCGTCGCGATCCTTCAGCGGAACGAGCGCCGATCCCTCCCGCCACCGCCCGCCGGCGCTGTCCAACTGCAGCAAGTCGTCAGGCGACAGCGGCGGAGCGGTTGCGTCTACGAGGGGCGCGGTGCCGTAGTACACTTCCACTTCCGTCGTCCAGCCGGGCAGCGTCCGCAAGCCCCTCGCTTGTGTCAGCAGCGATGGGAGGTGATAGGTGCGCGACGCGGGCGATTGCGGGACTGGTGTGATCGGCGCTTGTGGGCGCGGGATGCGACCGCGACGCCTTACGGGCGGTGGTGGAGGCGGAGGCGGGGTTACCGCCGCTACGTACGCGGCAGTCGTCCGCGCGATTCGGAATGCGAAGGCTCGCTCATAGCGACGCTCGATCCAGTGCGTGACGGCCAGCGTCAGCGCCGCAGCCAACGCCGCCGCCGCTGTAGCACTCGCGGCCCACCCACGCGGACTCACGCGACCGGCGCTCCGGCTGCATCGAACAAGTACAGACGGCGCCGATCGACCTTGACCCCCACGCGCGTGCCGACGCGCACGTCGGCAAATCCGGGGAGCCGTGCTACCAGCGGCTGCCCGCCGGCGTTCAGATGCACGAGCGTCTCGCTGCCGAGCGGTTCGACGACCAGCACGTCCACATTGCCGACGCCTTGATCCACCGCGCAAAGGCCGACGTACTCGGGCCGTATTCCCAGCTGCAGCTCTCCCTCGTACGTGGAGAGCTCGACCGGAATGACCAGGCTCCCCGCCTCGATAACCCTTCCTTTGTCTCCGGCGCGGCCGCGCCCTTGCAAGACGTTCATCCCGGGCGTCCCGAAGAAGCGCGCGACATGCACGTCCGCCGGACGCTGGTAGACCTCCTCCGGTGTGCCGACCTGGCGCAGCCGTCCCTCGTGCAGCACCGCAATCCGCTGACCCATCGTCATCGCTTCCGCTTGATCATGCGTGACGTAGATCATCGTCGCGGCGATGGCTCGATGCAGCGCCAACACCTCGGCGCGCAACTCGATCCGCAATGGGGCATCGAGACGGGCCAGCGGCTCATCGAGGAGGAATACCTGCGGTCCGCGGACGATGGCACGGCCGAGGGCGGCGCGCTGCCGTTCTCCTTCGGACAGCTGGCTGGGAAGGCGATCCAACACGCTTTGCAAACCGAGTCGCGTCGCGGTCTCGAGAACGCGGCGTGTGGCCTGCGCGTGGGCGAGGCCGCGCATTTCAAGCGGAAAGGCGATGTTTTCGCGAACCGTGAGGTACGGATACAGGGCCTGGCTCTGAAACACCATCGCTACATCGCGCTCGGCGGGCGAGTCGTGCGTGACCACGCGCTCGCCGATGACGACCTCGCCGGTGGTGGGCTCCTCCAATCCCGCGATGCAGCGCAGCACCGTCGTCTTGCCGGAGCCCGACGGGCCGAGCAGGACGAGCAGCTCACCATCCCGCACGTCGAGATCCAGGTGGTGCAAGGCCTGAACGCCGCCGTCAAAGACTTTGCTCAGCCGGCGGAGGGTAACCGACGCCATCCGCTCAGGCCGTCAGGCCGATAGGAAGGCCTTGGCCAGCGCGTACACAATGGCCCACACGATGAAGCCCGTGACGATCACGCCAGGGATCTTCTCGATCGGCTTCGTGGTTGCGCCGGTGGTCGCGGTGAGCGAGTTAATCTCGAGGAGTGCCGCAACGGCGATGACGCTCGCCCAGTACGCGGCATGACTGCCGCCCCCCGGCAATGTGTAGTGCGACGCCGCCCCCATGAAGAACAGCATCGGAATCGAGAACACCACGTTCGTGCGCGACGAGAGGAACGCCCGGCGCGCGGCGACGGGCGCCGCGGCATTGGCTTGCCCACCGGAAGCCGCCGCTTTCGCCGACGCAATCACGATTTGCTGCTTGGGCCAGATCACCAGGACGACATTGAAAAACATGAGCGTGCCGAATAGCGCGCCCGTCAGGATCGTGATCGCCCATCCTGTGGACCAGGCGGCGGCACCGAGTGGCGACTCGCCGAAACGTTTCGCGATGATCAAGATACCGGTGAGGAAGGTGACAATCGCGCCGCCGCGGAACCAGCGCAGCGCCCGCGGCAACAGCTTCTGGGTTGCGGTGCTTTTGGTGGCGGGGTCCGCTTCCGCCATGAACGGCCCCTGCACGAAGTTGAAGTAATACAGCAGGCCGATCCATGTAATTCCGCCCAGATAATGCAGCCAGCGCAGGAGAAACTCCGCCACGGGCGCCTCCGGAGTGGGAGAGGACGGCAGGTTCCGCGGAGCAAGATATGGGGGGAACTGTGCCGCGCAATGCGGGGTTTGAGAACCAAACTTCAAAGGAACACCCGCAATGGCGCAGGTCCACGAACAAAAGGCGGCCGCCGGCAGCCAAACGAAGCACACACTTCCCGAGCTGCCGTATGATTTCGGAGCGTTAGAGCCGTACATCGACACGCAGACGATGCAGATTCACCACGGCAAGCATCACCAGGCCTACGTCACCAACCTCAACAACGCGCTGAACAAGCATCCCGAGCTCCTGAACAAGAGTCTCGAGGACCTGCTCCGAGGAATCAGCTCGATTCCCGAAGACATCCGCACCGCCGTTCGCAACCACGGCGGTGGCCATCACAATCACTCGCTGTTCTGGACGATCATGGCGCCGGCGGGCAAGGGCGGCGGTGGTGAGCCGACCGGCGCGCTCGTGGATGCGATCAAGCGGACCTTCGGTGACTTTGCGAAATTCAAGGAGCAACTCAGCGCTGCCGCGACGTCACAGTTCGGGAGCGGCTGGGCGTGGTTGACGGTGTCGAACGGCAAGCTCGAGATCGCCGGTCGGCCCAATCAGGATAGCTCCCTCATGGAGAACAAGACGCCGATTCTCGGGCTCGATGTTTGGGAGCACGCGTATTACCTCAAGTATCAGAATCGTCGTCCGGATTACGCGACCGCGTGGTGGAACGTCGTGAATTGGCGGGAGGTTGGACGGCGCTACGACGCGGCGAAGTAGCGACCGCCGTTTCAGTGCTGGTGCATGCTCTCCGATGAGTCAGGCACTCCCGGTGGGGCTATCGGGGTCTGCGTCGTGCTGATGGTCTGCATCACGAGTGCGAGGAGCCGCTCGAGATCCACGGGCTTGGAGAGTACTTCGATAACGTCCATCCGGGCACCTGTCCATTCGTGAGTCCAGGCGGACAGAAGGACCACGGGAATAGCCTGCCACCGCGCGTCGCGTCGCTTCGCCGCGAGAAACTGCTTGCCGTTCATGACCGGCATGTTGTAATCGAGCAGAATCAAAGCCGGGGGCGAAATACGCTCGAGAATCTGGAGCGCGTGGCGCCCGTCGCGGGCGGCATAGACAATGAACCCCTGCTCGGTGAGGGAGGCCCCGAGGAGTGACCGCGTGTCCGCGTCGTCGTCGATGATGAGAATCGATTGCGCCATCTGTCGAACCTAAACGGCGCGCGGGGAAAACGCTCTCCATCCTTGGACCTAATCCGTCGTACGTCACAAACCTATTGGTCAAGTGGCGACGCAGAAATCTCGGCGTTTCCCTCCTCGTCATAGGCCACGGTAACGCGCCAGGGGCTGCAGCAGACCTGGCAATCCTCCACGTAGTCCTGGTAGGATCCGCCGCCCGCGTCGATGCCGATTTCATTCGGCTCGCCGCAATAGGGGCAGATGACGATCCCGTCACTATCGGCGGTGCCGTCGCCCAGCGGGAATTCCTCGTCGAGGTCGTCATCGGGAAAATCGACCATGGCTATCCCCACTTCATGCGTTCGCGCAGCGCAGTCACATGCGCCGTGTGATGCCGTCCGTGCCAGGCGTACAAGGCGAGAATCGTGTCGAGCGACGGCGTGCCCCAGTCGGGATGCTTAATCGTGCGCGCGAAATCGACCGGCTGCATGCTCCTGAGCAGCGTGACCCACCGCACGTGCAGGGCCGTCAGCAAGTCGAGTGACATGCCGATCGGGGCACGCGTTTCCGGCGTCTTCGCCCAGTCCTTTTCCTCATAGGTCTTGATCGCCGGAACGTCCTCGGTGAGCCCCAGCTTGAACCGGATGTAGGCATTCATGTGACTGTCGGGGACATGATGCGCGACTTGGCGGACCGTCCAGCCGCCGGGCCGGTAGGGCGTGTCGAGTTGGGGGTCGCTCAGATTCGCGACCGCGCGCCGAAAGCTCGCGGGTGCCGCGGCGATCTGTTCGATGCAGGCGGCTCGGTCTGCCGCGCTCAGACTCGGTACCGGAGTGAATTTGCCAATCGGATACCGTAGGTCGGGTTCGCTCATTGATTCACGCGCCAGGATGTCGCCAGCTCGGTCGTCCCCCACTTGATGCGCAGCGAGCCTTTAAGCTCGGCATACCCGGTCGTGGGCTGCGGCGCGTCGGGAACGAGGTAGATCGTGAGCGAAGGCTCGGGCTCGGCCAGCGCGCGGCTGGGGAGCGCCACGCGCCCGAGGTCCTTGCTTGCGTCGTAATCCGTTCCCCACTGGCCGGTACCGCGGCTCACAATCAGAGAATACCCCGACCGTGCGTAGAGGATGAACAAGGTGTAGTCGCCGCGTGGCAAATTCAGATCACCAAGCGTGATATCGAGATCTGTGTGGAGCGTCGTGGCCATGTTCGCGCCAAAGCGCCAGACCGTGTCCAACGGAATCAGCCCGCCCTCGACCTTGCGACCGCGCGCGTGCGGCTGCCCGTACGTGATGGTGATGCGCGAGGGACCGGAGAGACTCGCGTCCTCCTCGAACCAGCGATTGCCGATGCGGCGCGCGTTGAGGTGCACTTCGACCGAGGCAAAACTGCTCGCCGCGATGCGAAGGGGAGGCGGCGGCGGCGGGGATGCCTGGGCGAGCATCACCATGGGTATGAGAAGCGCAAGCGCCATCCATTGTCTCCGTCGTAAGAGCTGGACGGGACAAGATGGGACGTGTCAGCTGAAGCGGCTAGGGATGAGTGGAGCGGAAGGGATTCGAACCCTCGACCCCCTGGTTGCAAACCAGGTGCTCTCCCAACTGAG
>MNDR01000035.1 GCA_001915025.1 Gemmatimonadetes bacterium 13_2_20CM_2_65_7 | reverse complement strand
TCGGCGACACCCTGCAATTCGTTCCGGGGACGCGCGAGCTCCGCGCCAAGGGGCCGACGATTGTTTCCACGCGCCGTGAGCCACCTCCACCACCCGCCGCCCCTTCGCCGCCCATGGCCGCCGCTAATCCCGATACGGGCGTCACGCTCCCCGCCTACGATCCCAACGCCGGCAAAGTCGCGCCCGCGCCCCAGGTCGGCGATGGGCGCCTTTGGGTGAGCCCCCGTCCCGGATTGCCGGCCGCGGTCGCGGACGCTCTGTACGGCGACACGACGGCCCGCCTCAGCGTTGCGGTCACACGCCTCCGCGCGATGGTCGACTCGCTCAATCAGGTGCTGGACGTGATCCAACGGGAAAAGCAGCGGCCGTCGTGGACGATCGGCGGAACACCCGACAAGCCGGAGTGGGGCATCGACTCCGCCTACATTCACGTCGCGGGCATCAAGATCCCGACGATGGCTCTCGCGTTGCTCGGCAATTTGCTGCCGCAGGGCAACTTCGACGAAAGCATGCGCGCGCGACAGCTGCAGGACATGCGCGACGATCTACTCCATGCCGCCGCCCGCGCCGAATCCTTCCAGCAATTCCGCCGCTACGTGCGCGAGCTCCGCGAGCGGAAACAAGCCGAGCGCGACGCCGAACAGCGCCGCCGCGCCCAGGACACTGTCAAAGCCGTTCCGTAGCTACTGAACGACGACTTTTCCGTGCATGAACGGGTGCGGGGTGCAGTGATAAGGAAAAGCGCCTGCGGCCGCAAAAGCATGCGAGAAACGATCGCCGGAGCTGAGGGTCGGAGAATTCCAACCCGTCGTATCAGACGTTGTGGTGTGCGCTTGCTGACCGATGTCCTCGCAATTCACCCACGTGACCGTCGCGCCCACCGGCACCGTGATCGAGTCGGGATGAAAAATGAAATTCCGAATCGCGATGATGAAGTGCGTCGAGTCGATCGTCGAAACGGGCACACGGCATTCCCCCGTCACAGTCGTGCCGGTCCCCCGCTCCGAAAAACAGGCGACGATGACGCCACACGTGAAGAGCAGGACCGCCGCCGTATGTGCGCGAGTCATGGCTGCCTCACAACGACGACACCCTTCATGAACGGATGCGGTGTGCAGTGGAAGGAGTATTCGCCGGGTTGCGTGAACGTGTGAGTCCAGCTGCCACCGGGATTGATGAGACCGGAGTCCCACGACCCGTCGGTCGCGGTCACGGTGTGTTGGAGCTGATCGTTATTGGTCCAGCGCACCGTTGTCCCGGCTGTGACTTCGATCCGGTCCGTGGTGAACTTCATCGCGCGGATCTCGGCCTGTGTGGCGTTCGCCGCCCCTTCGCCGCCGCCGTTTTTCGCCGCCGCTTCACCTCGCCGCCCGAAGTACCTGCTCAGCGTGAAGGGAATCGTGAACTCAAACCCCCCGCGCACGCGGTTGATACCGCGCGAGGCGCCTTGCAGCGTGGCGGTATTCGTGTTCGTGACCTGCAGCGACAGCGTGTGCGGCGAGTAGGGAATCGCGAGCTGCAATCCTGCGCCCCAGGCAACTTTTTCGCCGGGACGTTTATCGATGAGCGTCGTGACGTCGCCCGCGAGTGCAACCCAGCGGTGCAGCCGCAGCGTGGCGCCGCCGCCGACGGCGTATCTGGTCGTATCGCTGTGGTAGCCGTTCGAGAGCACTCTGCCGACGGCCATAGCACGCAGCGGGCCGAAGAAGACCCTTGCCGCGGTCAGCTCGGCGTCGCCACTCCGGGCAGCCTGGTTGTAGCCGCCCTGCAGCGCTATCCCAGAGCGCGCGTACCGCGCAAACACTTCCCACTCGTTCGGGAACGCGGCTGCGATGTCGGATGACGTCGCGTAGTTGAAGCCGATAAGAAGAGGAAAGGGAAGCCGGTAGCTGAGGAGGAACGTCGGGGAATTCGTGACCTTGCGGAGTGGAGCGTCGCCCACGCCGAATCGGTGCACGAAGTTGAACTGCAGCGTGCCGGGAGCGCCCAGCCAGCCGCCCGACAAATTGGGCGGCCGCTCCAGGACGGACTGGCCGCAGGTTACATCGGAGATCCCCGCAGAACCGAACGCGATGCAGGCGACGAACACTGCGATCGGACGACGTTGGAGCATGCAGCGAGTCTCCTCATGATAGAGCCGCAGCCTCGAGACGGCGCACCGCCGCCTCCTTGCCAACCACCGCCAGCAATTCGTTCACCGGTTCCGACACCGTCCCTCCGGTCAACGCGATCCGGATCGGCTGAAAGATCTTGCCCGCAGCCACATTCCGCTCTTCCGCCAGATTGCGCAACACCTTCTCCAATCCCGCCGGCGTCCACTCGGCGCTCTTCAATGCAACGATACTCGCCGCGAGCGCTGCATGGTACCCGGCCGGGTCCTTCGCGATTTCCTTCTGCGCCTTGTCGTCGAGCGTCACAAACTTGCCGTCCAGCCGAACCGCGACCTGGCGCGCGACATCGATCGTCGTGCGCGAGCGCGTCTTGACCGCCGTGATCGCGCGCAACACGTCGTCCTTCTTGCCGCCATTGAGACCGAGCTTCGCGAGCGCCGGTTGCACCAGCGGGTACAGCTCCTCCGCCGACTTCGTCGTCAGATACTGCCCGTTCATCCACTCGAGCTTCGTCGTGTCGAAGACGGCGGGCTTTTTCAAAATGCCGTCGAGCGAGAAGAGGCTGCGGAGCTCCTCCATGCTCATGATTTCCCGGTCGCCGCCGGGACTCCATCCAAGCAACGCCAGAAAGTTGCGCATCGCCTCTGGGAGAATGCCTAGGTGCTGGTAGTCGCCGACGGCCGTGGCGCCGTGTCGCTTTGAAAGCTTCTTGCCGTCCGGCCCATGAATCATGGGCACGTGGCCGAAGATCGGAAGCGAGGCGCCGAGGGCGCGATAGACGGCGATTTGCTTGGGCGTGTTGGAAATGTGATCGTCGCCGCGCAAGACGTGCGTGATCTGCATGTCGATGTCATCGACCACCACCGCGAAGTTGTAGAGCGGCGACCGGTCACTCCGCAGAATCACGAAGTCGCGGATGTCCTCGCCCTTGAAGCTGATGCGCCCGTGCACGGCGTCGTCCCACGCCAGCTCGACCGCCGGCACGCGCAGCCGGATCGCGTCCTCCTCCATGTACGCTTTGCCCTGCGCGAGCAGGTCATCGGCGACTTGCTGATGTCGCGCGAGCCGCGCACCCTGAAAGATCGGCTGCTCGTCCCAATCCAGCCCCAACCACGTCAATCCATCCAAAATCACTTGAGTATGCTCGTCAGTGGACCGGGCCTTGTCGGTGTCCTCGATGCGCAGCAGGAACGTGCCGCCCTCACGGCGAGCAAAAAGCCAATTGAAAAGCGCAGTGCGGGCGCCCCCGACGTGCAGGTAGCCGGTGGGCGAAGGAGCGAAGCGGACGCGGGGTTTGGGAGTGGTCACGATTGGTGCTGCGTTTTCGTGGCTGAAGTCTAGCGGCGCCCTGAAGACCCGGCAAGAACGCGCTGCTCGGCGGCGCGCGCGTGCGCCTCGAGTCCTTCCGCGCGACCAAACCACGCAGCGTCCTCCATAACCCCACGCGCTGCCGAGGCGTCCGTTATCCGCACCCATGTCCGCACGCGCAAGAACGTCAGTACCGACAAGCCTCCGGTCCGTCGCGCGGTGCCGCCCGTTGGCAGGACGTGATTGGGTCCGATGCCATAGTCGGCCAGTACCTCGCCTGCCGCCGCTCCGATGAACAACGCGCCATAGTGCGCCAGGCGCGGCGCAACGGTGGGAGCGTCAGCGAGATGCAACTGGAGGTGTTCGGGCGCAATCGCATCACAGACCGTGACCCCATCGTCGATTGTGTCGACGGTAATTACTCCGCCGGTCGCGAGCGCCGCCCGGGCGACGTCGGCCCCTGGCAGGTCGCTCAGCTGTTGGCGGATTTCCAGTTCGACCTGCGCCGACAGCGACGGACTGGCCGAGACGAGGACAGGAAGCGCGCACGGGTCGTGCTCGGCCTGTGCGAGGAGATCGGCTGCGACCAGCGCGGGATCCGCGCTCGCGTCGGCAAAGACGATGAGCTCGGATGGCCCAGCGAGGAGATCGATGCCGACGTCGCCCGCGACGATCCGCTTGGCGGCTGTGACGTAATGATTGCCGGGACCTACGACCACATCGCAGGCGGGAACGGGGCCCACGCCGTACGCGAGCGCAGCGATCGCGTGCGCCCCGCCGATCCGGAGGAAGCCGTTCGCATGCGCAACAGCGGCTGCGGCGAGAACCAACGGCGTCGGCCTCGGGCTCGCGACCCACACCTCGCGCACGCCGGCGGCGCGGGCAGTCACCGCGGTCATCAGGACGGATGATGGAAGGGCGTATCGCCCTCCCGGTGCATAGCACCCGGCACGCTCGACGGGAGCAACCGTATGTCCCGCCTCCCCCCCCGGAACCAGGACCGCGAATTCCCTCAAAGTGGCTCGCTGTGCTTCGGCGAAGGCGCGGATGCGGCCCGCGACTCGTTCGAGCCGTTCTCGATCCGCCCGATTCAGCGAGCGAAGCGCCTGTTCGAGCGCTGGGCGCTCGGTCACGATCGCCTCGTTCGGTTGGAGCTCACCGAATCGCTCGGCGTGCCAGCGTACGGCGGGCTCGCCCTCGCGACGCACGGCTTCGACAATTTCGGCAGCAGCTGCCAGCGCTTCTGCCGGCACGGCGCTACGACGCCGCCCGACGATCTCGTCGAGGGTGCGCGGTGGCAATAATGACGTCATTTCGCCACCATCGGCCGGCGAGACACGGCGCCATGGCGCCGCTCGAGCTCGGCGAGCACATCGGTCAGCGAACCGCCCGACCGCGCCAGCGCCACCAGCCCCATATACAGTAGATCCGCCGTTTCACCGACCGCCTCCGCCGCGGTTTCCGCGGCGGCCAATTCGGCTGCCTCCTCGCTGAGCTTTGCGGCAAGCAGAGTCCTGTCGGCCAACAGGCGCGCGGTGCCCGATTCGGGGGGGGGCGTCGCCTGGCCCGCGCGTGCGTGGATCACGCGTTCCAACGCGCCGAGGTCGAACGCATCCGGCCAGCATGAGGGACGCTCTCGATGGCAGAAACCGGTTCCCTGTTGGCGGACTGTAAAGCGCAACGCGTCGCGGTCGCAGTCGAGCTCGACACGCAGCAACTCCTGCGTGTTGCCGGAGGTTTCGCCCTTCACCCAAATCGCTTTGCGCGATCGCGACCAATAGATTCCCCGTCGCTCGCCAACGGCACGGATCAACGACTCTCGGGAGCTCCAGACCAGTCCCAACGTTTGTCCCAGCTCGTCGCAGACCACGGTGGGCCACACACCACCGTCGAGTGGCTTGGCGAGCGAAGCCGCGAGGCCCTCGCCCAGGGGGAGGCGGTTTGTGTACAGCGCCATGCCGACCTGCGCATCCGCACCGAGGGCGTCGAGCGCCCGTACATCATCCGCAGTGGTGATCCCACCTGCCGCCGTGACGCGTGCCGGGCCGGCCGCCGCGACGACGCCGCGAACGGCCTCCAGGTTGAATCCGCCCATCGCGCCTTCGTACTCGACCTGGGTGAAGAGAAATCCACCGACGTAGGGCGCGAGCGCCGTGATCCGCTCAGCGACCCTTGCACCGGTCTTCGAGCGCCACCCGTGGACTACGACGTTGCCGTGCTCCGCGTCAACTGCCGCAATCACGCGGTCCCGCGGCAACTGGCCGCACAGCTCAGGGCTGGCAGCGGTCCCCAGCACGACCTTGCGCGCGCCGGCATCGAGCCATGCGCGGGCTGCGTCCACCGAGCGAATGCCGCCGCCGACGCGACAGGGTCCGCGCCGTACCATCGCTTGAATCAGCTCGGCGTTGGAGCCTTGACCGAGGGCGGCGTCGAGATCCACGACGGCGACCTCACCCACGACGGCGAATTGTTCGAGGCGCTCGAGCGGGTCCCCACCATCGAGCACGCGCTCTCGTCCGTGCCGCAGTTGCACGGCGCGACCCTTCATGATGTCGATGCTGGGCACGATCATGGCCGCACCGGGATGCCGCGCGCCGCGGCGTACGCTTTGATACCACCGACTGTCTCGTCGCCATCGTGCAGCACCGACGCCGCCAGCACGGCGTCCGCACCTGCCTCGAACGCCTCGACCACGTGCGTCCGCGTGCCGATCCCGCCTGAGGCGATCACGGGGACGTGGACCGCGCTGACGACGGCGCGCAACAATTCGAGGTCGTGCCCGTTGCGGGTGCCGTCGGCGTCCCAGCTGGTGAGCAAGATCTCTCCCGCGCCGCGTCCCTCTCCCTCGCTCGCCCAACCGACAGCGTCGCGCGCGCCAGCGGAACGACCGCCGACGACCAGCGCCTCCCACTGTTGATCGCGGCGTCGCGCGTCGATGGCGAGAACGACGCATTGCCGCCCGAACGCGTCGGCAAGCTCGCTGAGTAGTTGGGGACGCTGGACCGATGCGGTGTTGACGCTGACCTTGTCGGCGCCGGCGCCGAGCAGACGCCGTGCGTCGTCAACGCTCCGGACGCCCCCACCGACCGTGAGCGGAATCCGGATAGCCGCGCGTACGCGTCGGACCGTATCGACCTGCGTGTCTCGCCCAGCGGGCGCGGCTGCGACATCGAGCATGACGATCTCGTCCGCGCCTTGGGCCTCGTAACACGCGGCGCGCTCTGCCGGATCGCCGACGTCGCGGAGCCCTTGGAAGTTCACGCCCTTCACGACTCGTCCGTCTCGCACATCGAGGCATGGAACGATTCTTCGCAGCAGGCCGTCCGCGTTGGTCGGCGGCTCGCTGCGTGACGCCTCGACCGCACGGCCAAGCCACCGCGCCAGTACAGCCTCCCCGTAGGAGCCCGATAACTCCGGATGGAACTGGCAGGCCAGTGTGTCGCCCCGCTCCAATGCAGCGACAAATGGCTCTCCGTGTGTAGCCCACGACGCCGTCCAACCGGACGGCGCTTCGCGCAAAGCGTAGGAGTTGGCGAAGGCGGCTTCCGCGGTGTCGACCAAGCGCGCTCCCGGACCAGCCACGACGCGGTTCCAGCCGAGATGCGGAACCCGCACGTTTGCTGGTAGCCGGCGACAGACGCCGGGCACAATCCCGAGTCCCGGCACGCCAGGCGCTTCCTCGCTGCCATCGCACAGCAGTTGCATGCCCAGACACACCGCGAGCAGCGGCGAGCCGTCCGTGATGCGTTCGCGCAGCGCGTCGTCGAGACCTCGCGCGCGCAGCTCGGCCGCCGCGGCCCCAAACGCTCCCACTCCCGGCAGGACCACCCGGGCCGCCCGACGCACGACCGCCGGATCGCGCGTAAGCGTGACGTGCACGCCGAGTCTCCCGAACGCGTTCACGATGGAGGCGACGTTTGCGACGCCGGTCTCGACGACGGCGATCAAAGGGTGCCCTTCGTCGACGGCACCTCGTCGCTGCCGGAGCAGGCCACAGCCTGTCGCAGGGCCAGCGCGAGGGCTTTGAACGCGGCTTCTGCGCGGTGGTGATCGTTCTCGCCGCGCAGCACGTCCACGTGCAGGGTGAGCCGTGCCGCGGCGGCGAGCGAACGGAGCACGTGCGAGACGTTCTCGCACGCGAGTCCGCCGATGACATCGCGACCGAGTCCCAGGTCCACCGCGGCGTAGGGCCGGCCGGAGAGATCGACCACCGCGCGCGCCAACGCTTCGTCGAGGGGCGCAAATGCCGATCCGAATCGCACGATCCCGCGACGCTGGCCCAGGGCGCGGTCGAGCGCTTCGCCGAGGCCGAGAGCGCAGTCCTCGGCGGTGTGGTGGTCGTCGACGCGCAAGTCGCCTTTGCATGCGATGGTCAGATCGAATCCGGAGTGCCGGCCCAGCGTGTCGAGCAGATGGTCGAGGAATCCAATGCCGGTGTTCACTTCGGTGCGGCCCGTGCCCTCTACCGTGAGCGTGACGCTCACGGCGGTCTCGCGAGTAGCGCGTTCTACAGCAGCGGTGCGGTTCATGGCAGGAGCTCGAGGAGATCGCTGAGCCGATCGAGGACGTGAGCGACGCCCGCGTCACGCAGTGCCGCGCTGGCCAATGACGGGTCGTCGCCAGGTGCGACGACGCCGAGCGGAAGCACGCCCGCTTGCCTCGCGCCCCGCACGTCGTCCGGTGTATCGCCGATCATCCAGGCGCGGCGGACCCCGAGGCGCTCGAGGGCGAGCCGCACGGGAGCCGGGTCGGGCTTGGGACGCGCATCCTCCATCGCGACCACGGTGCTGAAAAGCGACGCGATGCCCGCGCGATCCAGGAACCACTGCGCTTCTGCGCGGGGCCGACCGGTGACGATCGCGAGTGGGCGGCTGGCAGCGAGACGCTCCAACAGTGCACTGCTCGGGATGAGGCGCTCACGCTCACGGAGACTCAGATACAGCGATTGATACCGCGTCGTCACGTCATCGAGTGAGGCATCGCAGCCGGCAGCTTCGATCAATCGCTGCGTCACGAGCCAGTCGTTGGCTGCGTCGCCGCTCTGGATTGCCGCCGCGACCTGCGCGGACGTGACGGGCGCGCCGAAGGAGCTGGCCGTTGCGGCAATGGCGGCCCGCTGAGACTGCTGGATGTCGGCGAGCACGCCGTCCATGTCGAAGAGA
>MNDR01000034.1 GCA_001915025.1 Gemmatimonadetes bacterium 13_2_20CM_2_65_7 | reverse complement strand
CAGGGTAGGGCGCTCCCGCGATCCGCAGGGAGGCCACGATCTCAGGGCTTCCGATCGCGTATCCGATGCGACAACCGGCGAGCCCCCAGGCTTTGGAGAGCGTCCGCAGCACGACGACGTTGGGAAGATCGATGACCGCGGGTGTGAGGTCTTCATCCGCGTATTCGACGTACACATGATCGAGTAATACCACGGCGTTTGGAGCCGCCTCGGCCAGACACCGGATGTCCGCGGCGGTTACTACGGCTCCGGTCGGGTTGTTGGGCGACACGACGGCGATCACCGCCGGTTGCTCCTCGAGCCGGTCGAGGAACGCCGCGAGCGGGAGCTCACCGCAGCGCCAGGGGACGGGCGCGAGGGGACTCGCTCCCGAGAGCTTCGCGAAGTGATCGAACATCTCGAACGTCGGCTCGGAACGGAGCATCGTGCGACCGCCACCGAGATAGGCCCGGCACACACGGTCGATCGCGTCGTCGGCACCGGCGGTGACGATCACGCGGTCGGGAGTGACTCCCACCCGCGAGGCGAGCGTCGCCTCGAGCGTCGACACATCCGGATAGCGCCGCAGCGCCTCCGGGTCGAGTGTCGCCAACGCCGCAAGCAGAGCGGGCGGGGAAAGCGGACCCTCATTGCTGTCGAGCTTCAATGCCACCCGGTTGCTCATGGGACGATCTGAGCGAGGCGTGAGACCACGACGTCCGTCCCTCCGGCCGCTTTGACCGCCGGAATGACGACCGGCAAAGCATCTCGGGGTACCGCGGCTTTCACGGCGTAACCGTTGTTGCCGAACAGCGGGGCCACGGTCGCCCGGCGCATCGCCGGCAGCGCCGCCACCACGGCGTTCAGGCATTCGGCCGACGCGTTGACCTCCAGCATCACGCGTTGCCGCGCGTCGAGCACCGAGCGCAGCAGCAACACGAGGTCCTCCACGCGCCGGCGGCGCGTCGCGTCTTCGAGGGCGCGCGGGTTGGCGTAGAGCCGTGTGGAGGACTGCATCAACACCTCGACCACACGCAACCCGTTGGCTTCGAGTGTCGAGCCGGTCGCGGTATTGTCGATGATCACGTCGGCGTCTTCGGGTGGAAATACTTCGGTCGCCCCGTAGGAGCGGACGAAATCAGCGGTGAGGCGGCGCTCGGCGATCCAGGCGCGCGCCAGCCGCTCGTACTCCGACGCGACGACAATGCGCCGGTCGGGCAGTTCACCCGGCGCGGCGGCCACGATCTGCACCGGGTCGAGCTGCGTATCGAGCAGCTCGATGACGTCGGCTTCGAGCTCGGCTACCCAGTCGGCTCCGGCGAAGCCAGCGTCCCGACTTCCCGCGGCCAACATCTCCACGACGTTCTGTGGCTTGAGCAGCTTGGCCTCTGTCTCGGGGAGCGAGACGTCGGGCCGATAGCCGCGCGCGCCGGGGCGGACACGAATGCCGGCGTCGCCGAGCAGCGACAACACGCCGGCTTCCATCCGGCCCTTTGGTAGACCCAGTCGCAAAGTCATTTCACGACTCCAGGTATTGATGCCCAAAAACAAAAACGCCGGCCTCAGGAGCCGGCGTCGGCGATGAACTCAAGTTCTCGGTTAAGTCGAGACTACCTTGCGCGCACCTCCGGCGGCCCCCCGATCGGGTGGCTGTGGTGGTGCCGGTGATGGCGCGCGATCCGCATGGTCATGATGTAATCTCGTTGGCGTGAGATTGTCAAGTTCTCCGCCATTCGGTACGGAGAGGGGGGGATTCGAACCCCCGATAAGGTTTTAAGGCCCTATAACGGTTTAGCAAACCGCCGCCTTCAGCCACTCGGCCACCTCTCCAGCGTCGCCGGAAACTAGTCGGAGCGCGAACAGGCATCAACGGCAACCTCGCGTCAGCCTGCTAGCCTACCGAGACTATCGAAGGGGTGGGTTCTGCAACGCGACCCTTACTGCGAGTCGCATTCCGGCGTCGGGATCCGAGCCTGAGATCGCCTGCAGCGCCGTGCGCAGCCGCTGCATGAAGTCCGCCGCCAGCTGCTCACGGCCCGCCGGGGGAGACGAGTGATCGACGCGACCGTACCGCCGTGCGAGCAGCTGTCCTTGATCGCCAACGAAGTCGTCGAACCCGGGAACCACCGCTGGGTCCGCATACGTGAGGAGCACGAGCAGCGACGCGACGCGGGCGTTGAGCGGCTGGCTCGGCTGGCTCAGGTTCGTGAAGAGCATCTCTACGAGCTCGGGTGCGACGAACGCGCGCGTAGACGTCACGAGGAGCCCAAGCTCCGTCCGGTCCCCACCGGCGGAGGTCCACGCCGCCTGGAGTGCGGGAATTCCCTCGCGCCCGCACAGGCCAATAATGCTCAGCGCGTCAGTGCGATGCGGTCCCGGCTCGCCCGTTGTAAGCACGTGCTCCGCGGCGCGGCAGTCGTTCCGCAGCTTGATGCTGTCCGGATTCGCCTGGGACAGCAGGGACTGATGGACTAGGGCCAGAGTGATCACTGCAAGGTGAAGCCGCATCATCCCCCTCATTGTGGAGCCGGGAACAGCGTGAGTTTGCAAAGCGTCGGCCTGAAGTCAACATCGGCCTTGGCCGATTCCACGTCGGCGGCCTGGATCACAGGCTCGAGGGCATCATCCACCGCCTGCAGCGGGTTGTCCTGCACCACCAGGCGCTCGATCACGGGTCCGGCGAGCTCGTTGAACTTCGCGGCGTAGCGTCCGGCGTGTGACTTAGGGTGCATCGTCGTACCCTCGTGCTCTTCAATCGGTGCGACCAAGCTCGGCAGCTGCGAACGCAAACAACTAACGGTGGCCTCAAACGCCGGTGAGCTCTCGCGTTGCAGGTGAGCCAGCTCACTGTTGGGCTGCAACTGAGACAGGTTGATGTGAACAGCCCACAGCGTCTGGTAAGGATTCCCTGTGAAGTATCCCAGTGCGCTGTTGGGACCCTCGTTAATGACCTCGAGATTGCCGGTGAATTGAATTGTGTGTGCGTCAGTGTGGATGTGGCCGATGTGAAACATCCCCTGCTCGCCCGCCGCCTGGTACGGCCGTTCGGACATGTCTGGATCGTCGGTCGCCTGCGGCGGATCGAAGCGCGCCAGCAGCGGAGCGCGATTGGTCACGCCGACGTGCGCGGTGGCGTCCGCGGGTCGGCCGTCGACGGTGCCGATCACCTTGACGTTGCCGCTCGTGACCATCTTGCCGGACCATGTGGGCTGATCCGCGCTCACGTCGCTGCGCTGGATGGTGGAAAGGTGAGCATCATCGGGATGGAATTCCCAACCCGTGATAACCATCTGGGCGCCGGGCCGCACCGGCGCGGCGGTGCACGTCACAACCTGCGCGCGCTCGACTTCCTGCGGCGTGCATTGCAACTGAAGCTCCGGTGCGCCGCCCCCGCCGCCGCTGCCGTCCACACGCCGCTCCGCGGCGCGCGACGTTCCGTGCACCAACGCGGTCACGACGAATGTGCCCGTGGGCACGCCGATCGTGGCGTGGCAAGTGGTGGCATCGTTGCAGCTGTCGAGCGATGTCCATGACGCCGCCGCGACCGCGCTCGACGCGCGAGCGGCGGGGGCTGGGGCGCGGGCGGGGGCCGAGAGGGGTGGCGGGGCCGCCGAAGCTCCCGTGCCAGCACTCGCCCTGCCGGCGATTGTAAGGCGCGCTTCGGAATCCTGCGGCGACTGCAGTCCGTTGGCCGTCACGATGGGCGGCTCACCGCCATCGATCACGCCGCCACCGTCGGGCACGAAGTACCAACGGGCCTGCTCCGGCGTCGATCCGTCGGAAGTCGCTGCCTCGAGGTCGACCGTGCCACCCGCCGGCCCGAGGGCCTGCTGGGTGACGGTTGCCCTCAACAACCCGCTGGCATCACCGGAGTCTGCGTGAACCGTGTAGACATAGCCGCCGCCTAACGTGAAGCACGGGCCGGTCCCGAAGAACCAGCTGTACTCGCAGAAGTATGGACTGCGACCTACCCACAACTCCGACCCGCTCGGCCCCGTGAGGATGTCCCCGGACTCGGGCGCGCGCGTGCCCTCCGCGCCATCCCAAGAGGCGAACGCAACCGCCGCGTCGATGGTCGGCACGCCCGACGGCGGCACCGGATCTTCTCCGAGGAAGAATGCGAACTCGGCGCACAGGTCCACAAAAAACGAGCAGAAGAATTTGAGTCCGTCGGTTTGCGTCCGCGTCACGTGGCCGGTGACCGCGACACGCACGGGAATGTTGGGGGGAAGAGTCAGCCCGGATGCGCGCAGTGGGACGTCAGGCAAGAAGCTGCCAGAGGCCGTGATCGTAACTGAGCCGCCAATCCCCATGGGCGGCGGCGGCTCAGCATCCGTCAGTGCGGGACTGACGAGCGCTCTACTAACGTGCGGTTGTTTCGGGGCCGTGGCATCCTTGCACGCACCCAGTGCGACGATGATCGACAGCGACCGCCATGCCCGTACGAGACGCGCCCACCGAGCTTCCCGCATGAGGCGGGCGATAGTAGCACAGGAGGTTGCGCCCGGCCTCTGGGAGAATGCCCAGGTGCGCTACCAGCTTGGCCCTAACCAACCACGAATTCGCAGTCCATATTCACCCCGCTTCGGCTCAGTCGCCCCCGTCTCCTTCTGGAGGACCTATGAGGCGTCTTGTCGCGATGTTGGCCGTACTCCTGTTGCCAGCGCTGCCCGGTTGCGGCCTGATCTTCGGCGGAACCCACCAGAACATCGCAGTGCAGTCGTCACCCGAGGCCGTCAAGGTGACGACCACGCCGGCGACAAGTGAGTTCACCACGCCGGCCACCCTCAACCTCGAGCGGAAGAATGACTACTCGCTGACGTTCGAGAAGGCGGGGTACACGCCCGCGCATTTCCAGATTACCCACCACATGCGTGGCGGCATTCTGTTCTTGGACATCCTTGTGGGTCTGGTGGGGATCATCGCTGACGCTGCAACGGGGGCGTGGAATGGACTCACGCCACAAACCGTCAATGTTACGATGACCAAGACGGCGATGATCGACGGGCCGGATCAGATCCACATTGGCATCCGCGTCGGCGAGAAGGGAACGGCGATCATCGAGTCGTCGTCTCCCGGTGTAACGGTGCACGTCGATCGGATACGATAGGGATTCGAGATCCCCGAGTTGAAAAAACGGCCAGCGGAAACGCTGGCCGTTTGTCGTTGAGCGATCTAATAGTCGTAGATGTGTTCCACGGCGAAACGGCGCTGACGCAGCGCCGCCAACAGCGCGTGCAGGGAAGGGACGGACGTCCGCAACACTAACCTCTTGAGTGCGGGATTGGTCGGCACATCGGATGCGAATAAGATTTCACCGTCGTTCAGATCATACGTGAAAGACCTCGGTGCGATCACGGAGACGACGATCTCACGATTGCCGGCGATGTCGCGGAACCGCACGCCGGCGTGCGCCAGACTGATGGCCGTAGGTGTGAATTCCTGGTAACGAGGAATGATCACAATGTAGGAAGTTCTGCCGATTGGCTTCACTCGGCGGATGTGCGGATGTGCCACGAACACGGAGTCGGACGCATTGTCTATCCGCGCATATGTGTCGGTGCCGGCCACGCCGAACGTGAGACGCGTCGCAATCTCGATGAGCTCGCAATAGAACGCCTCGACGGCATAATCGTAGGTCAGGAACAGCTTCCGCTCCCACTTGCGCGCGAGGTGCGGCCCGAAGAGGTGCGTCTCCTTCCACAGTCCGGCCAACTCCTTCGAGAATGAGTATTCGTAGAAGGGACGGACGAGCACGAAGTCCGCGTAGCGCTGCGCCACGGCGTAGGCGTAGCGGTCCTCTTCGACCGGTTGATTGCCGCTTAGCCACTCGCTGATGCGCCCGACGGTGTTCTCGTACAGGGACTTGAGCGCGTATTCCAGAGTGAAGCTGGTGCCGATCACCACGAGCATCAGATGGTCGCCGGCATTGAAAGCGTAGCGTCCCTGCACCAGCCGGTTCACGCCGCAGTAGCCGCTCCAGTACTGACCGATGGCGCCGAAATACGAGAATCCACTCGGAAGGTGGGAGCGCTGGAAGGCGGCCTTCTCCTGATAGCTCCACACGATGTACCACTCGGGGTAGCTGAGGTACGTGTCCTCTTCGGGGCGCCCGTATTCAGGCAGATCGGCCGTGAGGCGGGCGAGTTCTGAATCCGGTAGAGCAGGGAGGGAGGACGACGTCTTTCTTCTGCAGCCGATCTCGATGCTGGAGACCGTCACAACGCACACCAGGACCCACGCGAGCAGCGCCAGCGCGAGTACTTTCGCGCCGGCAAGAACCCTTTTGCGGAGCAGTGCTAGGCGGGTACGGCTTCTGCCGCCGGCGTCCGATCGACTTTCGTCGCGATCCAAAAAGCGGCACCGAGAATCAGAATGTGCGGCAAATTCACCAGGACGTTGGTCGTGAGGCTAATCGTGTGCAGGTGGGAGATGAAATAGGCGATGACGTCGATCGAGTACCACACGCCGAGCAGATAGAAGTAAATCCGGGCGACTCTCGCTGACGACAATGCGGCCACGACCGCGAGCGCGCCCACGGCGAGATGGCCGATGTCCACGATCTTCGTCATGTGAAACAGGCCGAACATCAGCCCATTGGCATCCATGATGCCGGGGACGTAATCGAGCAGATACACGCCGAGGAACAGCGCCGCGAATCCCCAAGCGCACTTCTGGATAGTCGTTAATTTGGTCGCCATCGACAGCCAGCCCTCCTCCACTCGCCCGTTCAGTCGCAAGCGACGCACGCTCGTCGTGTCGCTCGCTTCGGCAATCGCCGCTTCCCTGATCGTCGGCATCCGCAAAGTCGTGCAGTTCGCCGCCGCGCCCGTCGGAGAGAAAGACTCCGACTTCGTCTTTCCGCGCTCGGCCGGGCAGACCCAACCGACTCTCATCGCGACGCGCCCCGCGAATCCAGCGCTTCCGTTCGAGCAGCGCGGCGGCTTCATCAACGACGCCAGCCATCTCAACCGTACCGCCGTATTCGGCATCGTCAAGGTCACGAATGACGCGGACGTCGGCAACGCGCTGGCGTTTGCTCGCGCGAACGGCCTCAAAGTGACCGCAGCCGGCCGGCGCCACAGTATGGGTGGGCAGACGTTCGTGAAAGACGGTCTGGTGCTGAACATGCGAGGCCTGAACCGCATCACTGTGGACGCGACGCGAAAGATCGTGAATGTGCAGAGCGGTGCGCTGTGGGCGGACGTGCAACAGCGGCTCGACGCACGAGGGTTGTCGGTCAAAGCGATGCAGTCGATCAACATCTTCACGATCGGGGGGACGCTGAGCGTCAACGCGCACGGCGTCGCTCATCGGCCCGGCCCGGTTGCGCCGACGGTCAGGGCGCTGCGCGTAATGTTGAGCGACGGTCAGGTGAGGACCGCGACGCGGACGGTCAACGCGGATCTATTTCGTCACGTGCTGGGCGGCTACGGATTGTTCGGCGTCATCCTCGACGTCGACCTCGACGTTGTCGACAACGAGTTGTACGAGCGGCACACGCACTACATGGATTATCGCGCATTCACGGACTACTACCGGCAGCATGTCGATGGCAATGACGCGGTCGGTCTGGTGTACGGCCGGCTCTCGGTGTCACCGTCCAGCTATCTCCGCGAAGCGGCGATTCATGTGTACGAGCGTCCCGCCACCCCGTACACCGGGCCTCTGCCGGCACTCCTGCCCGACAGTCACGACGCGATCGAGCGGTTCGTCATCAACTTCTCGAAGACGGGCAGCCTCGGCCGGCGCATCCGCTGGACGCTGGAGAAGCGGCTCGAGCCACGGCTGCACACGTGTGTTCCCCGCAACCAGGCGATGACGCCCGATGCCTGCCTCGTATCCCGCAATCAGGAGATGTACGACTCGATGCAGTACCTCGAGAACCGCCTGCGGGACACCGACATTCTCCAGGAGTATTTCGTTCCGTACGCCAGACTGGCCGAGTTCGTGGACGGGCTGAGAGCGGTGGTGCAGCGCAACGGCAGCAATCTTCTCAACGTCACGATCCGGATCGTACATAAGGACGATGTCACCGCCTTGCCGTACGCCAAGGAGGACATGTTCGGACTGGTGCTCTACTTCAATCAGGGATTCACCGAGGCCGAGAGCCTGGTGCTGCAGCGCACCACGGGCGAGTTGATCGACGTCGCCCTCGGCGTGAACGGCACGTACTATCTGCCCTATCAGCTCTTCTATTCACCCGAGCAGCTGCGGCGCGCCTACCCGGAGATCGATCGCTGGTTTGCGGCGAAACGGAAATACGATCCCACGGGTCTGCTGACGAACAAGTTCTGCGAGCAGTATCAGCGCGTCTGAATCTCGATCGCGCCGCCGGCGTTGCCAACGCCGTGGCGCATCGTGGCGTCCGGCCCGCTGTAAAAACGCATCTCCTGAACGTCGCGGGCGGAAATCTCGTGCAACCGATTCCAATCGCCCAGGTGGCTGCCGTCCACGTAGACTTGAAGGATTCCGGCTGCGGTATTGAGGATGCTGACGGGACCGCGGTAGTGTAACCAGTTTGGTCGATAGTGCTGTACCAGGCCGAGCGCATCAGTCGCTGTCGTTCCCTGAAATTCCTCCGCCGTCAGCACATTGTGATCGCGAACCATCGCGTGCCGCCGTCCCGTGTCCGGAACCAGGGTGACGACGGGGGGCGGGGGGGGCGGCGCAGGCGCGGCCGGCGGAGCTGGGGCAAGCGGCGCGGGCTGGGCGGCCGCGAGCGCCAGTGTGTCCGCTCTTCCATCGGCGCGATAGACCACCGTTCCGCGCTGAGTCTTGATCTCGAGTGCGCTGCCGCCGTGCTCCAGAAATCCGACGACGATCGGTACGGGATCCTGTGCGACGGGCGTCCGTGTGATCCTCGCGAGCGGCATCCGGATGACCCAGTCACGCACGATCCACGCGCCGGTCGGGACCCGCATGAACTCGACGCGGCCGCCTGCCCGTGCCTCATTCAGCTGTTGCGGCAGGCGTGTGTAGTTGAACTCGAGGTGGCGCAGCTCGCTCGTTTGCTGATCGAGCCAGAGCGTCCCCGCCACGTCCGGCAGCGAGCGATCGCGCGCCGGCGTGAACGCGAGTCCCACGAACCCGGCCGTTTCTCCGTGTCCTGCCTTCGTTTCGAAGCAATGCGTGCGCAGGAATGGATCGCTGAGGAGCACGTCCGCATCCGGCGCCTGGTACGTCCAGGTTCCGTCGTCTTCCACGACCACGTAGCCCCGCGCAACGAGGTCACTGGCGGGGGCACTGCGGAACGGAATCTGCTGAAACCCCGTCTCGATCCAGGTGGAATCCCGTATGCGGCGTTTCCCTCTGGCATCGAGCTCGCGGTCGAAGTGGCTGATCTGGTACCAGTACGCGGGCGAGCGCGAGGTCCAGGCGACGGCCGCGAGTGCCTCCCGCACTTCTTCCCACAGTGCCGCGACCGAGGCGCCTGCCTCGACGTCGCACTGGCGCTCGCCGGCCACCACGACCTCTCGTAACGCGATCGGGATCGGATCGATAGCGGCGCTGTACCACATCGTTTCGCCGCTGTGCAGTGCGAGCGCCGGTGAGAAGTAGGGACGAAAGCCGATGCGCTTGGAGCGAAGGCGGTAGGTGCCTGGCTCGGGCGCGGTGAGGGTGAACTGGCCGGCGGCATCAGTGATCGCGCGCGCACGCTCGCTACCAATCGAATCCACCAGCGTGAGGAACGCTCCGGCAAGCGGCGTTCGACTCACACTATCAGTCACCTGTCCTCGGACAGTCTGTGCTTCGAGTCCGTTCGTCAGCGCAATTGTGAGTACGCCGACCAGGAATCTCATACGGTCTTACGGCTTTCCTTCCGGCTCCCACCAGCGAAACCGCTGTGGCTCGAGCTTCGCGAGGCGGTACAGATTGCGGGCGAAGCGACCGACGAACAGCGCGATCATGCAGGCAAGGATCACGCCGAGGGTCCAGTTTGCGACCAGCGAGGTGGGCGAGGGCCAAAAACCGACCAGCGTATTGAGCGCAATGAGCAGCAGGCGCACCTCGGTCGGCCCGATCCGTCCGTAAGAAATCTTGAACACGCCGAACACCGTCGACTCGAGATACACATTGATCGACAGGGCGAGGTAGACGACCACGAGGCCGAGCGCGAGTCCGAGGTCCACATACGGTGACAGTCCGATGCCGAGGCCGATCATGGAGGTGGAGAAGGCGTCAACGACGTGGTCGAGGTAATAGCCGTACTTGGGCCGTTGCGTGCCGCGCACTCGCGCCAGCGTCCCGTCGAGACTGTCGCCGAGCCAGTTGAGGACCAGCATCGCGCTCGCGACCCACAGCCAGGCGGGCTTGTAGGTCGTCAGCGCATACGCGGTCCCGGCACCGGCGGCGCCAATCAGGCCGATCGCCGTGAGATGGTTCGAGCGAATGGAGCGTGGCACCCGCGCTGCCAGGGCCCGGAGGATCCGGCCCTCAGGGTCGGCGAGCAGGAACCGCATCTCACGCGTTCCGGTCGTCATCTAGTCCCACCCTTCCGTTTTCACTTCCGCGAGGACGGATTCGAGCGGATTGAGCTCCATCTTTTTCGGCTCCGCGGGAAGATGCACCACCGCTTCAGTCGATGGTCCAATCACCAGCATGCGGATGAGCGCTTCGCCCTGGTCGAACTTGATCAGCACCGGCACATACATCCCGAACTTCCTCGGCACATCCGTTTGCCGGACCCGCACGTGCGCTGTGTAGCCGCCGCCGGTGCTGTCGTGATCCGCTTTCCAGGCAAATGTGTAGGTGGGTACATCGGTGCTGTAGACCCACTCGTCGAAGAACCAGTCCATCGGCTGGCCCACGTGGCGCTCGACCACCCGCTGAAAATCGAGCGTCGTGGCCCGTTTACCGCGATACGTTGCGTAGAAATCGTGCATCATCGCCTCGAACCGCTCTTCTCCCATCGTCCGGGTATCGAGCATCATGTTGCGTAGCATCTGCAGCACCCAGGCGCCTTTCTGGTAGGTCGTGAGCGAGTAATTGCCCTTCCAGCTCTCCGCCGCCCTCCAGCCCAGTCCGATCGGCGCGGCTTTGTCGCGCTGGCGGCGGATCTCCTCGCGCGACTGCTTTAGCCGTTTCAAGTATTTGTCGTTGTCGTGCAGGATCATTTGCATGTACCAGAGGCCGCCGAACTCCGCGAAGCCTTCGGACAACCAGGCGTCGCGATAACTCGCCGGCTCGACGCCGATGCCCCACCACTGGTGCGCCATCTCATGCGCGCGGAAGACCTCCTCGGCTCCCTCTCTACTCAACCCCATGAACGTCCACCACGACAAATGGATCATTCCCGGGAACGCCTGTCCGTGGAAGTAGGGGATTTCGGTGGCGTAGTATTGATGAAAAAGCGGAGGTCCAAACACCTTGGTGAAGAAGGCGAGGCTGTTGGCGACGTCGGCGCCGACTTGCTCCTCGGGTTGGCTCATGTGCGGAAGGAGCTGCGCGATCGCATGATGCGCCTCGGTGTTGATGTGCACGGTCACCGGAGGGATGCGCGGATCGCGGATGTCGAATTCCTCGAACTTCCCGATGTTGAAGGAGACTTGATCGGTCGGGAGCTCGCTCACCCAGTGGGTGGTCATCACCTTGTTGACCGTGTCCGCGGACACGAGCCGGCCGATGCTGGCGAACTTCAGGTCGGCGGGCGTGTGAAATGTCAACGAGACCGGAAAGCTCTGGAAGATGCCGTAGCGGGGATACCAGGTTTCGGTCTCCTTGATGAAGGCCCACGAGTCCATGATCGGTGTGAGCTCGCGGCGCCGCTGATCCCACCACGGAGGTAGGAACTCATCCATTGCCGAGCCAAACGTGATCAGGTTGCCGTGGTAGACGAGACGTACGCTAGCCGTATCTCCGCGCATGAGCGGTTTCGGAAAGCGCACCCACATGAGAGTCTGATGATCGCGGCGATAAATCGTCAGCGGCTCGACCGCGCCGACACCCGTGAACGCCGAATCGACGTGCAGCTCGCTGTATAACAGGAGCGGCGCCCACTGCTGGCCGTCGCGACGCGAGACGAGTCGCGTGGTCGTGCGCGCGGAGAACTTGTAATTGCCATCGATCGTCGCGTCGATGTCGTACCCCGCGACGGCTAACGCTTCCGGCTGCTCATTCGTGATGGAAACGTTGTTTGTCAGATCCTGGGCGCGTTGGAATTGGCACACGGTCTCGGTGCGCTGGTCCAGCATGTGTCCACGCCGGTAGAGCGCGACCTCTTCGGCTTGCTCGGGATCGTACTGGATCATCACGCTTTCGCCGTGCGCGCGTTTGATGTACGCGGCAAAGAACGGCGTCGTCGTTTTATTGAGGATCGTGGCGAAGAGGTCGGATTCGACGGCGTGGGCCCGGCCATCCACGAGGTAATCGAGGGCGTCACCGACGGCGTCGCCCACATCCCCCGACCGAGCAGTTGGAGCGCTGCTGAACGCCAGGCGGTGTTGCAGCTCATCGCCCGTGGAATCGGCGAACAGGAATACCGCGGCGGTGATCGGACCGTTGACGGTCGAGTCGCCGAACACTCGCTGCAGATGGTATTTCTCGACGGCGAGGGGTGGCTCGAATGAGAGTGAGCCGCCGCCGATGAACGCGATGCCCACCGTTCTGCCGGCGACGGGCGTCAGCAGATACGCGAACCCCGAATCGAGCCGCAGCTCCATGACATCGCGACGCAGGACCAGTCCTTTCACTGTGGCGCGAGCAGCTGTAGGAGCGAGCGCTTTGAACTGCTCGTAGACCGAGTCGTATTGCGTCTGCGCGTGGCCGCGGGCGGGGAAAGCAGCGAGGCTGCCGATTAGAAACGCGAGGCGAGACCGCGAAGAACGGCTCATGCAAACCTCTGCGACGGGGAAGTCCCGTACAGCGACGGAGGGCACAGGATTCGAACCTGTAAGGGCTTGCGCCCGCCGGTTTTCAAGACCGGTGCCTTAGCCATTCGGCCAGCCCTCCCAACCGCATTCGTAACCTAGTGAGCCGCTCACGCCGTTGAACAGCTCTTGCGGACTCGCCAGCTTCGGTATACGTTCGGGCCCCATTCCGAACGCAAACTGGACTTCGCAATGTCGATTTCCCGCGTTCTGTTTCGACGTACTAGCAGCACAGACTTGGAACTCGCGCGTGGCCCGTCCCGTTACGTTCAGGTCTGTCCGGCCGGTTCACTTTCCTGGGAAAACTGTCGCGTATGAAACTCTCCGAAACCGCCATTCGACGCCCCGTCCTCGCCAGCATGATCTCCGCCGCGCTGGTCCTCTTCGGAGTCATCGGCTACACCCGGCTATCGGTGCGCGAGCTGCCCGACATCGATCCCCCGATCATTTCGGTCTCGACGGTGCTCCCCGGCGCGAACGCGCAGGTGGTGGAGACCGCGGTCACCGACGTGCTCGAGGAAGAGTTGTCCACGATCCAGGGCATCCGCACCCTCAGCAGCACGTCGTCGGAGCAGACGAGCAATATCACGCTCGAGTTTACCCTCGACCGGCCGGTCGACGTGGCCGCGCAGGACGTGCGCGACAAGGTGTCGCGCGTGCGCGGGCGCCTGCCGGTGGACGTGCTCGAGCCGGTGATCGCGAAGCAATCGGCCGACGCACAGCCGTTCTTCTGGCTCGCGCTCTCCAGCGACAACTACGACTTGATGCAGCTCTCCGACGTGGCCGACCGGCTGGTGAAGGCGCGGTTGCAAAGCCTGCCCGGCGTCGGCAGCGCGGCGATCTTCGGCGAGCGGCGCTACTCGATGCGCGTGTGGGTGCAGCCTGAAGCATTGTCGGCGCGCTCACTCACCGTGCAGGACGTGGAGGCCGCGATCAACGCGCGCAACGTCGAGATTCCCGCCGGTCGGATCGAGTCGACCCGGCGCGAGTTCTCGGTGCGCTCGCTGGGCCAGCTCAAGACCCCGCTGGAGTTCCGCGAGCTGGTGGTGGCCAGCCAGGGGAGCCAGCTCACCAAGCTCAAAGATGTGGCGAACGTCGAGCTGGGCCCGGAAGACAATCGCTCGATCTTCCGCTATGACGGGATTCCCTCGGTCGCCATCGGCGTGGTCCGGCAGTCCAAGGCAAACCTGATCGACGTCGCCCGACGCATTCGCCAAGAGCTCCCCGCCATTCAGCAGACGCTGCCGCTCGGCGTGAAGCTGCAAATCGCGTTCGACGGATCCGTGTTCGTCACGCACTCGATCAACGATGCGCGCCTCACGCTGCTCATCGCAGCGATCCTGGTTGTCTTGATCATCTTTGTGTTCCTGCGAAACGTCCGGGCGACGATCATCCCCGGACTCGCGATTCCCGCGTCGATCGTCGCGACCTTCGCGATTATGTACTTCCTCGGGTTCTCGATCAACAACTTCACGCTGCTCGCGCTGACGATCGCGATCGGTATCGTGGTCGATGACGCGATCATCGTGCTGGAGAACGCGTTCCGCCACCAGGAGGAGCTGCACGAATCGCCGGAGGAGGCGGCCGTGCGCGGGACGAACGAAATCGGCTTCGCGGTCATCGCCACCACGATCGCGCTGGTCGCGGTGTTTACGCCGCTCGCGTTCCTGACGGGCACCGCGGGCCGGTTGTTGAGCGAGTTCGGCATCGCGGTCGCGGGCGCGGTCGTGATCTCGGGCTTCGTCGCGCTGACGCTCACGCCGATGCTGTGCGCCAAGATCCTTCAGATGCAGCACCAGCATGGCAAGGTCTTCCAGATGTTCGAGCATGGCTTCAACGCGCTGGCGGAGCGGTATGCGCAGCTGCTGCGGCGCGCCGTCGATCACCGCGCGGCCGTCCTGCTCGGCACGCTGGCCATCGTCGCGGTCTCTGTCTTTGCGTTTCTGCTGTACCCGCGGACGCGGCTGCAGAAGGAGCTGATCCCGGACGACGATCGCGGCTTTTTCCTGGTCGTCGTCCGCGGACCGGAGGGCGCGTCGCTGCCGTACACCGACGGCTACGTGCGACAGGTCGAACAGATCATCGGGCGCACGCCCGGCGTGAACGGATATTTCACGATCGTCGGCGGATTCGCGGGTGGTGTCAACAGCGCGTTCATCGGCGTGATTCTGAAGGATTTGGGCGAGCGCCACACCAGCGTGCAGCAGATGATCGGCGGGCTGTTTCCCCAGCTCATGGGGATATCGGGAGTCCTGGCATTTCCATACGCGCCCGGCGCGATCGGCTTCTCGCAGCCGATTCAGTACGTCGTGCAGAATCCCGATTTCGCGAAGCTGACCGAGATCATGGGACCGTTCGTCGGCCGCGTGTCACAGATCAAGGGTCTCGCGAACGCCCAGACCGATCTGTTCGTCAACAAGCCCGAGCTGCGGGTAACGTTCGACCGGGACCGCGCCGAGGATTTGGGCGTGCCCGTCCGCGACGTCGCGAGTGCCCTGCAGACGTTCCTCGGCGGCCGCCGGGTCAGCACGTTCACGCGCAACGACAAGCTGTACTACGTGATGGTGCAGCTCGATCCCAGGGATCGCGCGACGCCGAGCGACATGCGCGGAATCTACCTGCGAGGCAAGAGCGGACAGCTGGTCCAGCTCGATGCGCTGGCGAACGTGCTGGAAGGAGTTGGGGCGCGACAAATCAACCACTTCAACCGCATCCCTTCGTTCACGTTGTCGGCTTCGCTGATGCCGGGGCTCAGGCAGGGCGAGGCGCTCGATTCGATCGACGGCGTCGCGCGGCAAATGCTCCCGCCCGGCACCACGACGGCGCTCGCCGGCGAATCGCGCGAGTACAAGGAGAGCGGCAGCGCCATCTACTTCGCATTTGTGATCGCGCTGATCGTGGTGTTCATGGTGCTCGCATCGCAGTTCGAATCGCTGCTGCACCCCTGGACTGTGCTCCTGGCGGTGCCGCTCGCCGTTACGGGTGCGCTCGGGACCCTGAAGCTGGCGGCGATCCTCCATCGCTCGGGCGCCACGATGAACTTGTACAGCCAAATCGGGATGATTCTCTTGATCGGACTGGTCTGTAAGAACTCGATTCTGCTCGTCGAGTACACGAACCAGCTCAGGGAGAAAGGACTCGATACCGTCGCGGCGGTCCTGGAGGCGGGTCGCATCCGGCTGCGCCCGATTCTCATGACGTCGGTCGCGACGATCATGGGTGCGGTGCCGGTCGCGTGGGGAGTGGGTGCCGGCTCGGCGGCCCGCAAGCCGCTCGGCTACGCGATCGTGGGCGGCGTCTTCTTCTCGACGGCGCTCACGCTGTTCGTGGTGCCGGTCGCGTACATCACGATCCCGGCCGTGATCGCGTGGCTGAAGTCCCTGTTCCAGTGGCTGTTCCGGAAGGTGCTCCGCAGGCCTGAACCTGTCCCGTCGGAGGGCGACTGATGCTGGCGTTGTTACTCGCCCTGCAGGGCGCCGTGTCTCCTCAGACGTCGGATTCGCTGCTGCAGATCACGCTGCGCGAGGCGTTGCAACGCGCGGCGCAGCTCGACCCGAGCTACGTGGCGGCCCTCGGCCAGGTGGACAACGCGGTTTGGGCGCGGCGCAATGCATTTGCCGTGTTCGTGCTGCCGTCGCTTACGATGAACGTGAATCAGCAACACACGGATCCGGCGGGTTTCTTTTTCACCGATTCGCTGCTCCGGCTCAAGACCACGTGGTCGGCGCAACTCAACGCACGCTACGACCTGTTCACCGGCGGCCAAAAGTTCGCGGAACTCGCCCGGTCTGGTGCCGCGCTGGAGGGAGCGCACGCGGACGAACTGCGCCAGCGCTTTGCGACCGCGCTGCTGACCGAGTCGGACTATTACGCGGTGCTCCAGACCGCCGAGCTGGATCGCGTCGCGCGTGAGCGGCTCCGTCGCGCCCGCGAGCAGCTCGGCGTGGCGCGGGCGCGAGTCGCGTCCGGTGCGGCGGTTTCGACCGATTCACTCACCCTCCGACTCGAGCTGACGCGCGCCCAGGTGGCTCAGCTCCAGCAGGAATCGGCGTTGCGGATCGCGCGGCTCGAGCTGGGTCGCCGTGTCGGCGCGGCTGGACCGGTCGACGCCGCGCCGCTGGACACCGTCGCTGCTCCGGGGCTCCCGGTCACGCTGGCCGACGCGATCTCGGAAGCCGCTCGCCAGGGCCCCGATTATCGGGCGGCCGCGGCCAACGAGCGCGCCGCCAGCGCCGGGTATCGCGCCGAGTTGGGCAACTACCTGCCGCACGCGACGCTGACGTTCAGCAAGCTCTCGTTGGGCACGAAGTTTTACCCGAACGACCTGTTCAAGCAGACGAATCTCACGCTCGGCATCTCGTTCCCGATATGGAACAACGGGCAACGAGAGCTTGCGCTCTCGCGGGCGCGCGTGAACAAAGAGGTTGCCCGCGCACGGCGGCAGGACATGGATCGCGCGGTGCAGCATGACGTCACCGCGGCGTACGACGCGTATGTGACGGCCCGCGCCAGCGCGGAGCTCGCGACACAAGGCCTCGCGGTCGCGCGTGAGAGCTTCCGCGTCCAGCAAACGCGCTACTCGAGCGGCGCGACGACGATTCTCGATCTGCTCGACGCCGAAGTGAACCTGTCGCAGGCCGAGGCGGATCTCGTGCAGGCCCGCTACGGAACGCGGCTCGCGCTGGCCGGACTCGAAAGCATCCTCGGCAAACGACTCTTTACCGATAAGGGAACCCCGTGATGTCGTACCGTTCACTCGCTGTATTGCTCGTCCTCGCGGCCGCGTGCAACAAGGCCAAGTCCGCAGCCCCCGGCGGTGCCGGCGGTATGCCGCCGATGCCGGTCGAGGTCTCCGCGGTCATTCGCGATACCGTCGTGGACGCAATCGCCGCCACAGGACAGATCGAGGCCGTGCAGTCCATCGAGCTGCGTCCCGAGGTGCAGGGGCGCATCATCGATATCCTCGTGCGCGAAGGGCAGCCGGTCGACGCCGGCACCGCGCTGTTCAAGGTGGACGACGCGGAGCTGAAGGCGCAGGTCGCCCAGGCCGACGCGGAGCGCCAGTTGGCGCGGCAGGCGCTGGAGCGCACCAAACAGCTGATGGCGCAGCACGCATCGTCGACGTCGGATTTGGAGCAGGCGCAAGCGAGGTCGCAGGGCGCCGACGCGAACTATGATCTGCTGAAGACGCGGCTCGACCGGACGGTCGTGCGCGCGCCATTCGCCGGCGTCGTGGGCCGGCGGCTCGTCAGCATCGGCACTTACGTGAGCAATCAGACGCCGCTCATCACGCTACAGTCGGTGAATCCTCAGCACGCCAGCTTCCAGGTGCCCGAGCGCTATGCCGACCGGTTGCGCCGCGGGCAACTGGTGAGCTTCCAGGTCGCGGCGCTGCCGGGCAAGAATTTCTCGGGTGAGGTGGTGTTCGTGGACCCGGTGGTCGAGCTGCCGGCGCGCACCATCCTCATCAAGGCGCGGGTCCCGAATCCCGAGCACCAGCTCCAGGCGGGGATGTTCATCGAGGCGCGCCTCGCGACGGACATCCGTCCCAACGCCCTCGTCGTGCCGGAGGACGCGATCCTGCCGGTTCAGGGCTCGACCTACGTCTGGGTCGTCAAGGATGGAAAAGCCGACCGCCGCCAGGTGACGATCGGCGTCCGGACGGCGGGATGGGCCGAGATCGAGGGCGGCGGCGTGCAGGCGGGCGATCAGGTCGTCGTCGGCGGGCTCGAGCGGCTGTTCCCGGGCGCGCCGGTGATGCCGCAGGTCGTCGAGCGCCACCGTGGCGCCCCGACCGGCGCGGAGTCTACGGCGGCGACGGGGGCGGCGCGGGGGGGGACCCCGAAGACGCGCTAGTGGATCGGAGCCGGAGCCGCCGGCCGCTCCGGCAGCGGTTGTAGCGTGGTCTCGGTGTTCCGGAAGATCGACTGGGCAAGCGCCTGCGCGCGCGCGGCGAGTGCTCCACTCGCGGGCATCGTCTGTAGCGTCTGCGCCATCGTGTAGTACGTCAGCGCGTACAGCGACAGGATTCCTTCCGACGGCTTGTCCACCCAGCCCCGCGGCCTCGGCCGCGCGGCCGCATCCGCGTGATAGACGTCGAATAGGAGCTTCGTCGTGCGCGGCACGTTCACGAAGCCGAGCGACTGCACGGCCTTGATACTGTCCGATTGCACGAGCACGTGCTCGCGTAACGCGCGCGCGAAGCCCTGTCCCTCGAGATGCCCCGTGAAGCCGAACTGATCGCCGTACAACCCCACGGTGCGTGAGAAGTAGATCGGGCGCTTACCGATCTGATCTTTGATCACCTCGAGCACAACGACGTCCGCCCGCTCGAGGTAGGGGCGGCCCAGCATCTGGGGATCGATCGTGACGTCGATCGTGCCGAGTCGTGCCGTCCGCTTCTGGTCGATGATGTAGTACTGCTCGAGCGCCGCGAGCTGTTGGTCCGAGTAGCTCATCAGCGGTCCGGCGGGCATCGGCCACTGCCGCCCGCGATAGATCGCCGGCGCTTTGGTGGAGTCAAACGGCACGATGGGGCGATGCTGAATCTGGCGCAGATACCAGTCGGTGTTGGC
>MNDR01000077.1:9908-28829 GCA_001915025.1 Gemmatimonadetes bacterium 13_2_20CM_2_65_7 | reverse complement strand
CATTCTTGTTGCCGTTATGAACGCGGCGTCAGATGATCGGTCAGCACCGGCAAATACGGCGTCCACGGGCCGACTTGATCACGGTACTGCTTCGCCAGGACGCGCGCGACTTGCGCGATGTGGCCGAGGTCGTGCACGACCCACGCGGCGAGCAGCTGCGCCAGGGTGACTGGGCCGAGGCTGGGATGCTCACCGGGCAGCGCCAACTGTTTGGGTGTCAGTTTCCAGGAACGCAGCAGCTTCAAGTTCTTCTTGCGCAGATCCGCGAATTCCTTGAGAAGCGACGCAGGCGAGCGCCCGGCGTTGCGTTGCTTGTGCCGAAACCGATCGTACGGCTCAAATCGCAGACTCTCGCCTTGCGCGAGGATGATGCGGGCGCGTGGGATCCAATCGGTTTCTTCGCCGTCGATCAGGTGACCGACGACGTCGAACGGGCTGAAGGTCTCCGGCCCTTCGGTGGCGCGGATCCAGGAGTCACCCAGTCCCTCGAGCATGGCGGCGAGGGCGGCGGGGGTGCGATCAAGGACGTCGATCGCACCCGCGAGATGAAAATCCACGACAGCGAATCTACTTCAGTTGTCCGCTCTCGATAACGGGCTTTCCATCGACCTTGAGCGTCGCACCGCCGAGCTGCGCGGCGAAGCCCCAGTCGCTGGCGTTTGATCCGCCCCAGCCCCGGTTGTCGCCAAACCCGACGACGATCGAGCCCGGCGCCGTCCACACGGTCCGGCCGGTGCCGACGGGCAGTTTCGTTTCCGGATTCACACCGATGTCGATATACCCGAACTGATCCTTGGCGCCACCGGCGGCATCGTAGGCCGCGCGCAGCCCTTCCATTGGTGAGGCCGCAGTCATCGCGGTCAGACGGCCATTGGCGAAGGTCAGTCGCAAGCCGCGGATGACTCTTCCGTCCCACAGCACTTTGTCGAAGACCACGGTGCCGTTCGCCGTTCCAGCCGTCGCGGGTGCGAGGTACTCGCCGGCGGGGATCCAGGTGGCCGCGGTCACGGAGCCCTGCGCGACCTTCTCCGGCGTGAGCGTGCCGTCCGACGTGAACCCATGCGCCGCATCGATGCCGAACGTGATGTTGGTACCGTTGGGATGGGTGAGCGTCACTTCCTTGCTGTTGGTGAACGCGGCACCGACCGCATCGCCCTTGGCGCGCAGCGTCGCCGCGGGCACAGCGGCTGCCTTCCAAAAGACCGTCGTGACCGTGGACCGCGGGATGCCGAGCCGACGCGCGAGTGCCGCACTGGGGGGATAGAGACCGTTGCCGAGATTCACGAACCGCGCATGGCGTTTGTAGTACGCCTGATTCGCCGGCTCGCTGGCTTTCGCGCGTGCAGCCCGGCGCGTCTCCGGAATCCCAGCGAGGACCCCTTCGTTCTCGAATATGTCGATCGGAATCCGCACATCGAACGCTTCGATCAACGCGACGTCGAGCTTGGGCGGCATCGTGTCGAAGCTCGTCGGCACGTCGGTGAAGGAGCGCCGAGCGAGCCGCTCGCTCCAGACCGTGATCACCGGGTTGCCGCCGGCTTTCATCGTTTCGATAGCGATCTCTTCCATCAGGGTCGAGTCGCGGACGGCCCCGGAGATGAGGACGTTGTCACCCGCTTTGACGAGGCCTGCCTGAACGAGATTGTGCGCGACCGCTTTGACGTCGCGTTTTTGGGCGGTGGCTTGAGTGGCGGTGCAAATCAGCGCGAGGCTCGCGGCGAAGCGGAGGAGGGCGCGAGTCGGGTGTGCCATACGGCCTCCCGAGTGTGTGGGGCATAAGAGTTAGCGCGTAGGTTGCAGGTGCACAATGCGAACCCTTTGCAGGGAGATCGGCTACGAACCCGCGACTCCGACGGAGTGATAATCGATCTTGCCCTCCCAGATGCGACGCTCGATGCGTCGCGTCACCCAGAGCACCGACGCGGGAATCACGAAGCCCAGCAGGAAGGGATTGAAAAGCAGTGCGCCCGCGATGATCTGCCACGCGCCGGGTTTATAGAGCTGTGCCTGGTTCAGCGCACGCTGCACACGATAAGCGAACACGATGCTCACGATATACGGGATCAAGGAGCCAAACATCACGGCGACGCCCAGCCCGCTCGTGAAGCTCGTATCGATCGCCCAATACAGGCCGGCGGAGACCGTCAGGAGATACGCCGCGAACCACGCTTTCAGCTTGCGTGCGTTTTCGGTCCAGGGGAATTCGTAGTGGTCCGACGGTGCGGTCATACGCATCCTGCGTCACGACTGCGGGCGTTCGTTCATCTCGTTGCTGAAGCTCCCGGCTCGGCTAGGATGTGCGCCCGCTGCGAATTGATCATCCCGCTTTCGCTCGTCATGTTGTTATCGCCGCGCGAATTCAAAACGGCGACTTCCCGATGCGGCCTCCCGACCTTCGACCAGTCAGTGAACACCACAACCCCGTCGGGACAGACGGGCGCAAGTTTGAGTGTGGGATCGGATGCATTTCCCTCAGTGAAAAGCCAGGTATGACACTACAGGACGTTTCAGTTTGGCGCGAGACCAGTTTGGTGGCTTGGCTACAGGGTTTTCTCGTTTCTCATGTGGAGCGGTACAGCAAGTGTAACAGACCCTCGAGCATCACCTCCCGCTCATAAATGAGCCCGGTTTTGACGAGCACCCGCTGCGAGCCGATGTTGGCCGGTTGCGTGATCGCGACGGGTGACGCGATGCGCAACTCCTCGCGAGCGAGGTGCAGCAGAGTCTTCGCGACTTCGGTGGCAAGACCGCGTCCCCAAAACCGCGGATGCAAGCCGTAGCCGAGCTCGACCTCATCTGTTCCTTCGACGGACAGATGCCGGAGCACCGCACGCCCGACGACCTGGTCGCCGCCGTCGCGCAAAATCCACAGTCCGAAGCCGTAGTCGTCCCAATGCTGGAGATTGCGGCTCATATACGCCGCGGTCTGCGCGGCATCGCGCGTGCCGCCGAGGTGCGTCATGAATTGGGGATCGGTATCCATCGCGCGCACGGCGTCGAAATGCTCGGCGCGCAGCCGCTCAGCGCGCAGGCGCGCGGTTACGAAGGAATCGGGGAACAGCGTCAGGGACTGGCTACGGGCAACGGCGGCTTCGATTCGAGGACGCGGATGATCAGGGCGAAGATCACGTATGACGAGAGCGCCGCCATGGCTGCCGACTTGTCAGAGGCGGGAGGCGGACCGAAAGCCAGATAGACCTGAACGAGGAACATGACCACGCCGAACACCAAGACGGCGGTGCGGCGCGGCGGCCGCAGCCCGAAGTACAGCAGCATGCCACCAAACAACACCGCCGCCTCGAGGCCGAGCGCAAGGACGCGAAAATTCCACAGGCCGAGTCCGACTTTCGCGGTGTTGTCGTAGATGGGCAGGTCGGGGCGGTGCACCAACAGGTCCAGCACCCAGTGGGAAAACACGGCAGCGGCGACGATCCACGCCGCGCGTGTGCTCGCGCCGCGAACGGCGACGCGATAGACCGCGAAGGCCGCGAGCGACCAAACGATCGCGCCCACGAGGCTGTGCGTGTACGGCATGTAGTAGAGGTCGAGCGAATTCGTGGCGGTGATCCCCGGAACGATGCGCACCTTCTCGATGCCGAGCAGCACGAAAGGCGCCCAGAGTATGTCGAGCAACTGCACCGCGACGAAAAGAACCCACAGCGGAATCGTCGGATCGATTCGCTTCGCCGCGAAGCTGGGACCATAGTGTCCGGGGAACACGGCGGATTACGGTCGACGACTACGCGCGCACAGCGCGCGTTCCTGCCGGTCCTTCACCTTCGCTTCTTCGACGGTCTGCCACTGCATGTTGCTCGGCGCGTCCGCGCCACCCGCGCACAGCGGCACGATGTGATCGACGACGTAGCCCTTGCGGCCGTGAGGATAGCCGGTGCGGCGCAGGAACTGTTCTTTCGCTTCGACACTGCGGTGAATCCGTCCATGACCATTCGGCGTTGCATACGTGCGAGACCGCGTGGACGGCGCGCGATACGGTCGAGCGGTCGGCGATCGCGCGCGTGGCGCAGTGTAGCTACGGGGAGCCGATCTCGTGTATGGAGCGACATGCGTGCCATCGCGGCGCGTGTAGCCGCGCACGTGCGTGCTGCCGCCCCGATGGCCACCACGTTGCACGTCGACTGGCGCACCGAGCACGGAGACCGCCAGCAGCGCGAGAAGGAACCGATGGAATCGCATCCCGAAGGCGCCTATGAGGTCGCGCGTGTAGGCGCAGCGGGTGCGAACTCGTTCAACATGTACCGCCACATTCGCCATCCCCCCGGCTCCCGGCGCCACACGACGAGGTAACGGCCGGTCGCGTAGATCGTCGCGCCCTTCCTGGGAACCATCGTCTCTTCGTACGTGCCGATGTCGATCGCGTGATCGCCTTGCAGGAGCAACTCCTGGCGATGAACGGTTAAGGCGGGGATGTGGTATTGGGTCATCTCTTCGACAAACACCTTTCGCGCGCCCGCTTGCCCATGGACGTCGGGCGCGCCGGGGAGCATCAGCTGCACGTCATCGGAAATCACACTGAGCGCCATCGCGGTATCGCCGTTGAGCCATCCCTGCCGGTACTGTGCGGCGGCGGCAACGATGGCTGTGCTGTCGGCGGACGTTCCGCCCACGTTGCGCGCGTAGCAGGCGGAGATGGCGACGGCGAGGAATGCGGCGCTTGCGAGTGCTCGGTTCACATCGCCCCAGGCCGATCGGAGTTGTTGATGTCGCGGATGATTTTCCACGAGCCGTCGGCTTGCCGTCCCCACACGGTCAAGTACTTCCCGTTGTCGACGATGTCGGCCCCGGTGCCGGTCTTGGGGTGCAGCGTCCACGCGTAGGTGCCGCGCTCGATCGCATAATCGCCGGCGAGGATGACGTCTTTGGTCGCCACGCGAGCATCAACAAGACCGAACTGCGACACGAAGCCGGTGAAACCCTGGCTAATTGCGGCGTGGCCTTCCCATGCCGTCATGTTCGGCGCCATGAAGACGGCATCGTCGGTATAGTTAGCGGCGAGCGTCGCTGCGTCACCGCGTTTGAACGCGTCGACGAAGCGGGCGTTGGCGGCCGTGATGGCCTGTTGAACCGCGGCTGAGTCCGGATCGAGGAGGGTCGCTTGAACGGTGGCGACTCGCCAATTTCCCCGCTCTTTGGTCCATACCTCCAGGAACGACGCGTAATCGATCTGGTAGCGATGGATGAAATCGTTCCCCACGCGTTGAAAGCGCTCATTTTGCAGCGGAGGGTTTTCGGTCGGCTTCCCCAGCTTGATCTCGGCCAGACGCTGGGCCTTGGTGAGGGGTCCCGACGGGAAGACGACCGTGAAGCTATCGGTCGTGAGCTTGTCCCACGTCGCCGCATCGGCTTTCGCGACCGCGAGGTTGCGCGCGCGCGCGGCGGCGCGCAGATCGGCGGGGACCTGAGCGCTGCTGATTGGCGGAACGCCGAGTGTCAGGAGAGCGGCGGCGAGAGACGGCAGCCGTGTCGTCATGGCTTGATGGTGTAGCGGTTGGGCAGCGATTCGCATGGAGTGCTCCGGTGGGGTTCAGGGCGAGACGTTAGAGGACGGTTCGGAAGAGAGCAAGTCCCGTTGCAGTCTCCGGTACAGCCTGTAGAATCCGAGACACATGACGCGCTTCATCCCCTTCCTCCTCGTGGCCGTCTCCATCCAAGCGACCTCGCCCGCCGCGGCCCAGGCTCCTCCTCCCGCCCGCGACTACACTGCTGCGGACGTTCGCTTCATGTCGGGCATGATCTACCATCACGCGCAGGCCGTGATGATCGCGGCGTGGGCGCCCACGCACGGCGCGAGCCCCGCGGTGCGTACGCTGTGCGAGCGCATCGCCGCCGGTCAGACCGACGAGATCGCCCTCCTGTCGCGCTGGCTCGCCGACCGGCACGAGGTGGTGCCGCACCCCGAGCCCGAGCACATGATGATGGCGGGAATGGATTCGACAAACCTGATGCCGGGGATGCTGACAGGCGAGCAACTCGAGCAGCTCGACCGCGCACGCGGGCCGAACTTCGATCACTTGTTCCTGCGACTGATGATTCAGCATCACCAGGGCGCGATCACGATGGTGAATCAGCTGTTCGCGGCCAGCGGCGGCGAAGAGGAGCCGGTCTACAAGATCGCCACCGGCGTGTTCGCGGATCAGACGACCGAAATCGAGCGGATGCAGCGGATGCTGGCCGCTGACGTCTTCGCGCCACCCTCACCCAGATAGGATTCCTCAATGACTTCGTTTCGTGCGCTGGTCCATGTTGTCGCCGTCGTGTCCCTCGCTGGCTGCGCCTCGTCCGGGGCCGGGAATAATTCTACCGTCGCGCCCACACCGGACCCGCGCGTGGGTCTCAAGCCGGGATTGAAAGACGCCGGCCAGGCTGCCTGGAATCTGCGGCTGATCACGAACGTGCCGCCGTCGGAGAAATTCGTCGGCTCGACGAACTCCGATCTCTCGTTCTACAAGAACTACGTGATCCAGGGCAACTACAACGGCTTCGAGGTCTGGGACATCACGGCTCCGTCGCAGCCTACGCTCAAAGTCGGGTATCTCTGCCCGGCGTCGCAGAGCGACGTGTCGGTGTTCCGGAATCTGCTCTTCGTTTCCGGAGAAGGGTCCGGCGGACGGATCGACTGCGGCACCGAGGGCGTGCATGACTCAGTGTCGTCCGCGCGGCTGCGCGGGATCCGCATCTTCGACATCAGCGACGTCGCCAATCCGAAGTACATCGCGAACGTGCAGACCTGCCGTGGCTCGCACACGCACACGGTCGTGATCGATCCCAGCGATTCGGCCAACGTCTACGTCTACATCTCCGGCTCGGCGCCGGTGCGTTCGCCAACCGAGCTCGCGGGCTGCGTGCGGCAGGCGCCCGACTCGAACCCGAACAGCTCGCTGTTCCGGATCGAAGTCATCAAGGTGCCGCTCGCCGCGCCGCAGCAGGCCGCGATTGTCAGCTCACCGCGCATCTTCGATTCGCTGACCCAGGCGCCGACCCACGCCGAGATGCCGCAGGACATCGCGGACGCCGCGCGGGAAGCCGCCGAGGCGCGGGCCCACGGCGGATTCACCGCCAAGGCGTTCGGCATGGAGCACGTGCTCTGGCCGGGGATGATCAACCCGCTGCTCGACAGCATCGTGAAGGCGCGCGGCGGGACCGGCGCGCCGACGGCCGCTGACAGCCAGACGCTGCGCGGCGCGATTCAGGGCATCGTCGACGTCTACATTGGGGCGAATCAGTCCAAGGGCAGCGGCCCGGCGCCGGGGCCGAACCAGTGCCACGACATCACGGTCTATCCGGCGGTCGGATTGGCGGGTGGCGCATGCGGCGGATACGGCCTGCTGCTGGATATTCACGACGCGGCCCATCCGCGCCGCATCGGCGCCGTCGCCGATTCGAACTTCTCCTACTGGCACTCGGCGACGTTCAACAACGACGGCACCAAACTGCTCTTTTCGGACGAGTGGGGCGGCGGCGGACAGCCGAAGTGCCGCGCGATTGACAAACCCGAGTGGGGCGCGGACGCGATTTTCACGATCGCCGATCGCAAGATGACGTTCCAGAGTTACTACAAGATGTTGGCGCCGCAGACTCCGAACGAGAACTGCGTCGCGCACAACGGCTCGCTCATTCCGATTCCCGGACGCGACGTCATGGTGCAGGCGTGGTATCAGGGCGGGATCTCGGTGTTCGACTGGACCAACCCGGCGAAGCCGAAGGAGATCGCGTTCTTCGATCGCGGCCCCGTGGACGGTACGAAGCCTCAGGGCGGCGGGTCATGGTCGGCGTACTGGTATAACGGCTACATCTACAGCTCCGAGATTGCGCGCGGGCTCGACGTGTTCGAGCTGACCCCGAGCGGGCTCATCTCGCGCAACGAGATCGACGCCGCCAAGCTCGTGCACCTCGATTATTTCAACACGCAGGACCAACCGAAGATTACCTGGCCGGCGAGCTTCGTCGTCGCGCGCGCGTACGTGGATCAGCTCGAGCGCTCGAACGGCCTCTCGGCAGTGCGTGTGAAGGCGGTGCGGGAGGCGCTCGATCACGCGGAGAAGAGTCAGGGACAGGCGCGCCGCGACGCGCTGACGCAGCTGGCGACGGCGTTGGGGCAGGATGCCTCGACCTCGAGTGATCAGGCGAAGGTGCAGAAGTTGGCTGCGGTGGTGACAGAGTTGGCGACCACGGTGGTGAGCGGGGCGCAGTAGAAGAGAGAAAACTAGGGAGCCGGCTCGGTGGCGTCCTTCAGGACGCGTGCAGTGGCCGAGCCGGCCCTTTAGGGCACGGATAAACCGACGGCTCGGCTCCTCAGCTTTCGAAGAGAGATAGGAATCGTGTGGTTAGATGCCAAGGAGAGATTGGAATCGTGTCGTTTGGGTTTATCCGATCGTAGCCCGTCTCCCAACGCAAAGAGTTGTTTTGTGAGAACCCGTCGCGGTTCGCGAGGCGCGCGCTCGCGCCCTTGAGGCCCTGCACGAGCCGCGGCACGTCATAGGCGGGCGGCAGCTGGAGGAGTAGGTGGACGTGATTAGGGACGACACCGATTTCGATGACGCGGGTGCCGTGGCGCTTGGCTTCGGCCAGCAGGAATCGCAGTAAGAAATCTGCCACCGATTCCTCGATGAGCGGCAACCGTGCCCAAGTGGTCCAGGAGAGGTGGGCGTAGATGCGCACTGGCATCCGCCAACGATGTCACCCGAATTTCGTCGCGCGATAACCAAAGGAGCGCACCAGGCGTCCTTTAGGACGCGTGTAGTGGCCGAGCCGGCCCTTTAGGGCACGGACAAACCGACGCTCGGGCTCTCGGATCTTAAAGAGAGATTGAAATCGTGCGGTTGGATTGTATCCGTGCGCCACGGCGCCCGACCTGATACTTCGTGCGGTTGGTCACGCGCTCAACGTGCATGCATCAGGAGGGTGCGGCTTAACAACGCTGTGACCCCACGCGTCCCAAACCGCAGACAGGCAGCGATTCGCACCTGACGCTTGCGTGACCTAGGAGGATAAGCTCATGCGCACCCTACACCCGCTACTCGCGCTCGGCACGGCCGTCATCGCGGCCCTGGCCGTTACGGCGTGTAACAACGACGGGGGCACTGCACCCGCCACGCCCATCTTGTCGCAAGTCCAAGCCGAGAGCCTCGCGAAAACCGTGGTCGCGGATGTCGCCGGCGAGATCTCGACGGCGACGATGGACGGTTCGAGCGGCGCGGCGATGGCGCCATCCTATGCGTCCGCGCCAGTGAGCCCGAGCGCGCCGTCGCAGTGCCTACCGACGGAAAGTCCCACCCCCGTCGCGGACGCTGACAACGACGGCGTCCCCGACTCTGTGCGGTTCGATTACTCCGGATGCGTCATCTCCTATCCCCTCGCGATCGACTCTTTGTCGGGCACGATTGATCTCCTCGACCCGACGAAACTGACGGCTGACCACGCGGTTGAGCGGGTGTTCACAGACTTCAAGCGCGTCATGGTGAACCTGGTGTCGGGGGCGAAGACATCCGTAACGGAAAACGGCACGCGGATGGCGTCTCATGACGGCACGACGCTACACAGCAGCGAGACCAACTTTCGCACCGATTACGTATACGCGAACGGCGGGACCGCGGAGCACGTGCGCACCTGGGAGTCCATCTTCACGGCCGACGTTGCGGGGTCGATCATGCCGAACACTCTTCTGCCGAGTGGCAGCTGGTCGGTGAACGGCACATCGTCGTGGACGCGAGCGCACAGCTCCTATTCACTCACGGTGACGACGAACCCGCCGCTCCACTACACTGCGACGTGCACCGCGGCGCCGCGATTCGATGCGGGTAAGATCACGGCCGTCGTGGTGCGGGGGAGCCAGACCATGACCGTGACGATCGAGTTCACCGCCTGCGGCGTGTACACCGTCACTCGCTCCTAAGACTGGGCTTCACTCGATCCTGTAATCGACCGGCACTTTAATCAGAGCTCGCACCGCGCGTCCCTTGACGCGCGCGGGCCGAAACACGGCATGCAGGACGTAGGCGAGCGCCGACTTGTCGAATGCGGTATTGGGTCGCGCGATGACCTTCAGCGAGCCGGGCTCCGCGCGGCCGAGTGTGTCGATGACGGCCTGCACCGTCACGCGCCCCTGCAGTCCGGCCTGGCGCAGCGCGGGCGGGTACTCGAGCGGCGGCGCGGACACGATCGCCGCGGGTTCATCGACGGTCGCCTCCGAGTAGACCTGATCGGCGGCAGAACCGTGCCCATCCCCGGTCCCGCCAGTCGGACAAGCCGCATCAATCTCCGACATGTGTCGCTCGAGTCCACGGGCGTTGAAACGGATGAGCTGTGCCGATTTCCCGGAGGGACGGATCTCGAGCCGCAGGTCCGGGTTGGACGCGAGCTGCCGCAACAGCGCCCGCGGATCGGGCGCGAACGCCGACGTCGAATCCGTCGAGCGACTCCACCGGCCTTCCGCCGGTGCCTCGCTGCCCCACTGAATGCGCACCGGCGTCATGACTTTGTCGTCCGAATCCAGAACGGATCCCGTCGCCACGAATACGTCGAGCTCTCTGTCCTGGCAGCGCACGACGAGGACGGGGCGCACTTCGAAGACGGCCGCCCGCACAGTGTTGAGCGCGGAAAGCTCCAGCGTCAGAGACGGCCGGTTGGTCCGTTCGGTGACTTCCCACGGGTCCGTCGACGGCGGACGTGTCGCACGTTGCGCGTGCGCGGATGATGCGAGCAGCAGTGTGGCGATGGAAATTCGCAGTGTGCGCATGACGGTGCCCCTGTCGGCTAGGGCGACCGGTTCGGCTACATCATGAAATATCGCCTCGGATCGCGACTCGTGCTGGTGAGCTTCGACACAACACTGGTGTGGCTCCTGGAAGCGCCGGCTCGGACTGCTTTCAGGCGCTCAGCACGTGCTCGTCGTGCAGTAGACCTTGATGACGCTGTCGAGTGGCGGCACGAGGCCCGTTAGCCGTAGCATCAAGCCCCCACTATGTGTGACGTAGAGCGTCTCAGCAGGTTGAGGCGGGATAAACCATTCGAATGCGCTGGTCGCGTAGGTGAGGATGATCGTATTCGAGCCTCGCTCATAAGTCGCAGCCTCGGTCCACACACTGCCGATCCACAACGAATCGACGCCATTCGGCGCAATGACCCAGCGCCCGATCCGCTCGTGCCGCTGGGCGCAGGTCTGGTCGAGCAGGGTGACCCAGCCTTCCGTGATGGTGGCCGGGGTGTATGAGCTGTCCGAGGGGGGCGTGCTCCACGGGAGCGGCTGGCCGTTGACGGTGCGGAGGAGGTAGGGCGCACCCACGGTGACCGGCGCGAGGCCATCGCTGCAGGCGACGAGGGCGAGGGCAGCTACGAGGATGGACGGTGCGGAGCGCATGGGTTCCTTGCCTCGAACGCTAGCAAGTGGTGTGTCGCTCGCAAGGATATCCGCCCCAAAAGTCATAGCCCGCGCTCAAGCCCCGGCTCGGCGAAGACGCGAGCGCTGAAGGCTCACCCCGTCCTTCAGGACGCGTGAAGTGGCCGAGCCGGCCCTTTAGGGCACGGATCAACGACGGCGCGGATCCTCAGATCTCGAGGATCGGGGGGGGAGCATTCAGATCTCAAGGAAAGATTGGAATCGTGGAGTTGAGATGGAATCCGCGATCGTAGCCCGTCTCCCAACGCAAAGAGTTGTTTTGTGAGAACCCGTCGCGGTTCGCGAGGCGCGCGCTCGCGCCCTTGAGGCCCTGCACGAGCCGCGGGACGTCATAGGCAGGTGACAGCTGGAGGAGTAGGTGGACGTGATTCGGGACGACGCCGATCTCGATGACGCGGGCGCCGTGGCGCTTGGCTTCGGCGAGCAGGAATCGCAGTAAGAACCCTGCCACCGATTCGTCCACGAGCGGCAATCGTGCCCAAGTGGTCCAGGAGAGGTGGGCGTAGATGCGGACGGGCATGGCGGAAGACTGCGCGTCCGGCGTGCGCGGCCATAACCAAAAGAGCGCACGAGCGTCCTTTAGGACGCGTGCAGTGGCCGAGCCGGCCCTTTAGGGCACGGATAAACGACGGTTGCCTTGGCTGATCTCTATTGGCTGATCTCTATCGGCTGATGTCTATAGGAAGAGACCGAAGATCGGAAGTCGAGTTGTAGTCCGTGCGCTGAAGCGCCGGCTCAGGGAAGACGCGAGCCCTGAAAGGCTGACGAGACGGAAAGCTCAACCAGAAACCCCCACCCCCTTCGCATACAACGGAAACTCCTCCACCATCGCCCGCACCTCCCCCTTCACTCGCACCACCGTCGCCTCATCCCGTTTCACCAACACCTCGTCGATCAACTCCGCCACCCGCTCCATCTCCTCGACTCCGAAGCCCCGCGTGGTCACCGCCGGCGTGCCGAGGCGAATGCCGCTGGTGACAAACGGCGACTGCGGATCGCCAGGAATCGTGTTCTTGTTCACCGTAATCGCCGCCCGGTCCAGCAATTGCTCGGCATCCTTCCCCGTGATGTTTTTCTTACGCAGATCGACGAGCATCAGGTGACTGTCCGTCCCGCCTGACACGATCGCATAGCCGCGCGCGATCAGCGCCGCGGCCAGCGCCTGCGCGTTTTTAACTACAGATGCTGCATACGATCGAAAATCCGGTTGTGATGCTTCCAGGAGGGCCACAGCCTTCGCCGCGATCACATGCTCGAGCGGCCCGCCCTGCGTCCCCGGGAAGACCTGCTTGTCCACCGCCTTCGCGTGCTCCGCCCTGCTGAGTATCATCCCGCCGCGCGGACCGCGAAGCGTCTTGTGCGTCGTCGTCGTGACGATCTGCGCGTGCGGCACCGGCGACGGATAGACGCCCCCGGCCACGAGCCCCGCGAAATGCGCCATGTCGACGACGAGGATCGCGCCCACTTCGTCCGCAATCGACCGCAGCACCGAGAAGTCGACGATCCGAGCGTACGCGCTGCCGCCACCGATGATGATGCGCGGCTTCTCCTTCTTCGCGACGTCGCGCACGAGGTCGTAATCGATGCGGCCCGTGTCCTCGCGCACCGTGTACGCCGTCGCCCTGAACAGCGTGCCCGAGAAATTGACCGGCGAGCCATGGGTGAGATGGCCACCATGGGGCAACGCGAGGCCGAGCAACGTGTCGCCGAACTTGGCGACCGCGAGATACGCCGCCATGTTCGCCTGCGCCCCCGAGTGCGGCTGCACATTCGCATGCTCGGCGCCGAATAGCTGCTTCGCGCGATCGATCGCGAGCTGCTCGACCTGATCGACGATCTCGCAGCCGCCATAATAGCGCTTGCCGGGCAAGCCCTCGGCGTACTTGTTCGTCAGCGCCGTCCCCATCGCCTCGAGCACCGCGATCGAAACGAAGTTCTCGCTCGCAATGAGCTCGAGCCCGTGCTCCTGCCGCGCGACCTCTTGATTGATGAGGGCACGAATCTTGGGATCGACCTCGCTCAACGGCGCCTGACGATCAGTCATCTCGTCTCATTCCCCATTCCCCAGTCCCGGTCATTTGTCAATTTTCTCCACCCTTCGTTCATGCCGCCCACCCTCGAACGGCGTCTCGAGCCACTTGTGCAAAATGTTTACGCCCTGCTCCTCGCTCACAAACTGCGCCGGCAGCACGAGCACATTCGAGTCCCCATGCTCGCGCGACAGCTCAGCTACCTGCTCATTCCATGCCAGCGCCGCCCGCACCTTGGGAAACCGGTTCGCGGCATACGACATGCCCAATCCCGTGCCACAGGTCAGCACGCCGCGCTGCACCGCTCCAGTGCTCACCGCCTTCGCCACCGGCTTCGCATAGTCGGGATAGTCGTCGGCCGGATCCAGCGTCTTCGGCCCGACGTCGATCGGCTCGTACCCCAACTTCTTCAGCTCGTCGACGAGCCGGTTCTTGAGCTTGAACCCGACGTGGTCGGCTCCGACGTAAATCTTCTCAGACAAAGTTCTGCCTCACCTTCGCGATCGCCGCGATACGACGCTCGGCCAAACGATCAGCGGCGCGATAGCTCGGAATCCCCTCTTCGCCCGCGATCTCGAACAACATGAGCAGCGTGTCGTAAATCTCGCCCGCCTTGTTGCGCGCGCGCTCCATCGTCCAGCCCTCGAGCTCGGCGTTCACGTTGACTAACCCGCCGGCGTTGATCACGTAATCGGGCGCGTACGTGATGCCCCGCTCCTCCAGCATGTCGCCGTGCCGCTCCTCGGCGAGCTGATTGTTCGCCCCGCCCGCGACGATGTCCACCTCGAGCTGCGCGATCGTCTGATCGTTGATGATGCCGCCCAGCGCGCACGGCGCGAACACGCTCGCGGGCACGCCATAAATGTCGTCGGTCGCGACCGCCTTCGCCTCGAAGGCCTTGACCACCCGCTCGACCTTGGCGCTGTCGATATCTGTGACGATCAGGTCGGCCCCTTCCTTATATAGGAGCTCCGCCAGGTAGTAACCGACATGCCCGCAGCCCTGGATCGCCACCTTCTTGCCGCGCAGCTCGGCGTCGCCATAGCGATGCTTCGCGCACGCCTTGATGCCGCGATACACGCCGAACGCAGTGACGGGCGACGGATCGCCCGACTTGCCGATTAATCCGGTAACGTGATCGGTCTCCGCCTTGATGAACTCCATGTCACCGACCGACGTGCCGACGTCTTCCGCCGTGATATAGCGGCCGCCGAGCGCCTTCACATGGCGGCCGTGCGCGCGGAAGATCGGCTCGCGGTTGCGGATCTTGTTGTCGCCGATGATGACTGACTTGCCGCCTCCCAAATTCAACCCAGCCACCGCCGCCTTGTACGTCATCCCGCGCGCGAGTCGCAAACAGTCGATCAACGCTTCCCGATCGTTCAAATAATTCCAGAACCGCGTGCCCCCGAGCGCGGGGCCGAGCGTGGTGTCGTGGATCGCGATGATGCCGCGGTAGCCGGAGGAGGGCTCGTACACGAGCGACACCTGTTCGTGCTCGTGCTCCTCGAGCAGCGCGAACAGCGCGGTCGCTTCCTCCTTTTTAGCTGTGGCGGAGGGCGCGCGCGATGACGACGCGCTGGATTTCGCTGGTGCCTTCATAGATCTCGGTGACCTTTGCGTCCCGGAAGAGTTTCTCGACGGGGAAATCTCGCATGTAACCATAGCCCCCGAAGAGCTGAATCGCCTGCGTCGTGACCCACATCGCCGTCTCGGACGCGAACAGCTTCACCATGCTGGTGAACATGGTGACGTCTTCGCCGGCATCCTTGCGCCCGGCGACCCGGTGCGACAGCGCGCGCGCCGCTTCGATGCGCGTCGCCATGTCGGCCAGCTTGAATTGTACCGCCTGGAAATCCTGGATCGCCTTGCCGAACTGCTTGCGCTCCGCGCAGTAGCTGATCGAGTGCTCGAGCGCGCGGCGTGCGATCCCCACGGCCTGCGCGCCGATGCCGAGCCGGCCGGCGTCGAGTCCCTCCATCGCGTACACGAAGCCCATCCCTTCGTCGCCGAGCATGTGATCGGCGGGAAGACGCACGTCGTTCAGCTCGATGCCGGCGGTGTTGGACGCGCGCAGGCCCATCTTGTCCTCGGGCTTCGCGGCCTTGTAGCCCTTCGTGTCGGTCGGCACGACAAAGGTCGAGATGCCTTTCGGACCGCGGCGCGCGTTCGGCTGGTCGGTTCGGACCATTATCATCATAAGATCCGCAGTCCCCGCATTCGTCGCCCACGCTTTGGCGCCGTTCAGCACCCACTCCTTTCCATCCCTCGTCGCCTGCGCGCGCAGCGATGCCGCGTCGGACCCAGCTTCGGCTTCCGATAGCGCGAATCCCGCCAGCAGCTCCCCCCGCGCCATCGGCCGCAGCCAGCGCTCTTTTTGCGCCGGCGTTCCGTGCCTCACGAGCATTGTCGTCGGAATCGCGTTGTGAATGCCGATGGAGACGGCAATCGCGGCATCAGCGGCGGAGATCTCCTCCAGCGCCAGCAGATACGTCACCGTGTCGAGCCCCATGCCGTCGTACTCTTCAGGCGTCGTCATGCCGAGGAAGCCGAGCTTGCCGAGCTCGTCGATCACCTCGCGCGGAAAATGACTGGTGCGGTCCCACTCTGCGGCAAATGGCTCGATCTTCTCCTTGGCGAATTCGCGCGCCAGCTCGACGACTTCGCGCTGCTCAGTCGCGGTAAGCATAGAACCCCTGCCCCGATTTCCGTCCGAGCCGGCCTGCGGCGACCATCTTCTTGAGCAATGGCGCGGGGCGGTATTTGTCATCACCGAGCCCATTCTGAAGGACTTCCATGATCGCCAGACAGACATCGAGACCGATGAGGTCCGCGAGCGCCAGGGGCCCGAGCGGATGGTTCATACCCAGCTTCATGACCTGATCTATCGCTTCAGGTGTGCCGACGCCTTCCTGCACGCAAAAGATCGCCTCGTTGATCATCGGCATCAGCACTCGGTTCGACACGAACCCCGGCGCGTCGTTGACCTCGACTGGCGTCTTGCCGAGCTGCTTCGCGACCTCAACCACTTTCGAGGTCGTCTCATCCGATGTCTGAAGTCCGCGCACGACCTCGACGAGCGGCATCACCGGAACCGGATTCATGAAGTGCATACCGATGACCTCGGCGGGCCGCTTGGTCTGCGCCGCGATCTGTGTGATCGAAATCGAGGACGTGTTCGACGCGAGGATCGTCACTGGCGGAGCGAGCCGATCGAGGTCCTCGAAAATCTGGAACTTGATCTCGGGGTTTTCGGTCGCGGCTTCGACCACGAAGTCGGCATTTTTCACGGCGTCGAACGAGGTGCTGGTCTCGATTCTTCCCAGCGTGTCGGCTGAAACCTGAGCGGTGACAGCTCCCTTCTTTACGAGCCGCTCCAGATTCTTCTGTATAGTCTTCAGCGCGCGGGCGAGTGGGTCGGCCGCGACGTCGATCAATACCGTGTCCCAACCGGCCTGCGCGAACACGTGCGCGATGCCGTTGCCCATCGTTCCAGCGCCGACGACAGCGACACGACTCATGCGGCGACGACCTGTTCGCCGACGGCCGACGGCGGATGGCTGAAGGCATTTTGCCGCGTCAGCAAAAAGATGGAGCCGGCAAGCAGCGCGATCGTCGCGACGATGCCGCCCTCGGGTCCGAAGGCCCCGCCGTCCACCCACGCATGCGCGCCGGGCGTGTATTCGACGACGGGCGCCTGGAACACGTAGCCGCTGACGGGCGCATCGAAGAGAATCGCGAGGCAGGCGTTCCAGCCGAAGTGCGCGCCCCACGCGAGCGGCATGCCGCCGGACGAGAAGAATGCGAGCGACAGCCAGATCGCGGCGAGCGCGACGTTCATGGTGCTAAAGACCGTGGCGTTCGGGTTCTTGGCGTGGAGCAGTCCGAACAGGATCGCGAGCAGCAACATCGCGGGCAGCACACCGAGCGTGTCGCCCAGCCGGCGCAGGGGATAGCCGCGGAAGCCCAGCTCCTCCCCGAGCGCCGCGAATATGAGACCGACGATGAGCGGAAGGGCGACGCGGGGCCACACATTCCAGTCGCCCGTCATGCGAACGCGTGCACCGTCCAGCAGGACCGCAAGGCCGATGGCCAGCGCCGCCATCAGCGCGCCGAGCAGCACCCCGCGACCGAGCTGCGGCCAAGCCGTGCGATGCCAGCCCATGCGGTCCCAGGAGTACTTGTTGAGTAAGCGGCCCACGATCCACGTCGCCAATCCGAATCCGATCACTTCGTAGCTGCCGGTCCGTGCGACGAACCACGACGGCCCGCCCCACCCTGGCACGAGCTCGGCCATGCCGATCGTGCCACCGATTCCGATCGCAACGAAGAGAACGACCCATCCGAGCGCGATGCCGACGCGCTTTAGACCCGCAGACGAAACGCGCGCCATCAGAGGCGCGCGCGAATCGTCGGGGTGAGCTTCGTCAGAACAGGCACCAGTACTGCGAGCTTGAGCAGGTCTCCCAGCAGGAACGGCCACGTGCCGAACCGCGCCGCGGCGGAGAGACTGCCGGTGAGAATGGCGAGCTGTGCCAAACCACCCAAATGAATGAGTACAAGTCCAGCCACCACTGCCACCGTCACACGAGCCCACGCGGGTTTGTTAACCCCGGGCTGCCGCCCGGGGTCAGAAAACCTGCCGACAACCCAAGCAGCCACAGGGTACGCGAGCAAATACCCCCCCGTCGGCCCGAACAAGCGCGCGACGCCAATGAGTGGCACCGTCGGCGTGAACACCGGCAGTCCCGCCGCACCCATCGCCAAATACAGGATCATGCTGAGCGCACCCAGCGGAGCGCCGAGCAGGCCGCCAACGAGCAGCACGGCAAGCGGCTGGAGCGTCATCGGCACCGGTGTCCCGGGAAGCGGCACGGACACTTGCGCTGCCGCAGCGACCAAGAGGGCTCCGAGAACGACGGCGGCGGCGCGCCGAATGATCAATGTAGAATGATCGATGACGAGTGTTCTTTCCATTCAGATCATCTCCACGGAAAGGGCCACAGCGTTGCCGCCACCGAGACACAGTGTGGCGAGGCCGGTGCGTTTGCCGTACTGCTTGAGCGCATACACGAGCGTCGTGAGCACGCGCGCGCCGGACGCCCCGATCGGATGGCCGAGGGCCACCGCGCCGCCGTGCACGTTGACGCGGCTCCAATCCCAGCCGAGTGCTTTGCCGTCGGCGAGCGCCTGCACGGCGAACGCTTCATTCGCTTCGATGAGATCGTAATCGGAGATCTTCGCGCCGGTTTTCTTCATCAAGTTCTGCACGGCCACAATTGGCGCGAAGAAGAGGTCCTTCGGCTCCCCGCCGCCCGTGGCGTAGCCGGTGATCTTCGCCATTGGCGCGAGGCCGTGCGCCTTCGCGAACGCGAGCGACGTCACGACGAGCGCGCTGGCGCCGTCGTTCAAGCCGGGCGAGTTACCTGCCGTTACCGTCCCACCCTTTTCGAACACCGGCTTGAGTGATGCAAGCTT
>MNDR01000077.1:0-9863 GCA_001915025.1 Gemmatimonadetes bacterium 13_2_20CM_2_65_7 | reverse complement strand
TACTCGGCCAGATTGCCCATGTGGGAGTTCGAGAACGAATCCCACAGGCCGTCGCGAATCATGCCATCGACCAGCTCGCTGTTGCCGGCCTTGATGCCGCTGCGCATGCCGTAGACGTAATGCGGCGCGTTCGACATCGACTCAAAGCCGCCCGCAACCACACATTGCTCATCGCCCGCCTTGATCGCCTGCGCGGCAAGCATCACCGCCTTGAGTCCCGAGCCGCAGACCTTGTTGATCGTCATCGCGGGAATCAGGCCGGGGAGCCCCGCATGAATCGCGGCCTGCCGCGCCGGCGCCTGGCCTTCGCCGCCCTGAAGCACGTTGCCCATGATGACCTCGTCGACCTGGTTGTCGGCGATCTTGGCTCGGCTCACCGCTTCGCGGATGACGAGGGCGCCGAGCCTCGGCCCGGGCAACGGCGACAGCCCGCCCAGGTACCGGCCGATCGGAGTCCGGCAGGCGGAGAGGATTACGGGGATGAGTTGATCGTTGGTCATGGTTTTTATCCGTGCCCTGAAGGGCCGGCTCGGCTACGACGCAGCGTCCTTAAGGACGCCCGATTTGGCCGAGCCGGGCTTCAGCCCACGGATCAAATTAACGGACTCGGGCTCATTCTGTGAACCTCATGGCTGCCACGTCGCCCCGCACAGGTTATCGCGCGCCGTGAATGCCAATGGCAAGAGCTCTCCGGTGAGCCGATCGATCAATGTCAAATGGCGGGCACCTGAGAATGCGCCGGTAATGCACGCGATGAGCCATTTCCCGTCGCCAGACCAATCGATCTGCCCGTCGCTTCCGTCCCAGCCCACATCGACTGGTGTGGCAATAGGGCCCAGGACCAAGAGCCCGTCCGCGCGAATCACCCTCAAACCACCGTCCCCGAAGTAAGCGATCTCATCTGCGACGGGCGACCAACGCAGCGCAGCACGCGCACCTGGATCAATCGGCTGGATTTGTCCGGTCGCGACAGTCATCACTCCCAGACCGGCGCCGGTCTGCGAAGCGAACAGAACGGCGAGTTGTGAGCCGTCAGGGGATGGTGAGGGACTGGCCCACCACTCGTTGGTCGTGGAGACGGGACTGATGCGCGTCGCCCCGGTGCCGGTCCCGCTCACACGCCAGCTCCGAGGATGGTCATTGTGAAGAGGCACAGCACTCCGGGACGGCAGACGTCGTGAAACACGACGCTCTGGCCGTCCGGGTAGAAGTACTGCCCTCTGTTGTTGAAGGCGAACGAGGTGGTGTCGACAACGCGATAGTTCGAACCGTCCAAATCGAATAAGACGAACTTTGCGATCTCGCCGGACCCAATTCGATGCGTAAATGCAAGAATTCGACCCTGTGGGACCACGCTTACCGCGGCGCTATCGCGCGCCGCGCCCGACGTGACGACGATATAGGCACGCCCCGTCGCATGAGCCTGCACGAGGTTGGAGTCGGAGCTCGCCACCGTCGCACGGCGGGCGGTGAAGCTGACGGGATCGGGGGTCAGATTGCCCACCCGGTCATAGAGATGCGGAGTCAGCTCGTACGACGCCGCGACATAGACCGCGGTATCCTTTGGCGCCAGCGTGACGACGACGGGCGCGCCGGGACGGATTGTGACGACAACCGAATCAGCGGCGGGGCCCACACGGATTTCGACCCGAAAAGCGCCGGCTTTTGCGCCGTTGCGCAGGAAGACTCGTACCATTCCCTGCTGGTCCGCATAGGCCTGGTATTGATTCGCATCCGGTGTTTGGGCGCTTCCGCCAAAATAGACGATAGGGTACTGCGAGAGAGATTCTGGTGGTGAGACGATAAAGAACGCCACTCCTCCGGCCACACCGTGACCCTGCGCGTCCATGACCTGAACTGTCACCGGGTCGGTGAACGTCGCCTGGATCGTGTCGGAGATTCTTGACGGACTGAGCACGCGCAGGGCAACCGCGACTTTGGGCGCCGTGTTTTCACCACACGACGCGACGGCGAAAAGTGCGAGCGCAACAACAGCGGCCCGAAATTTCACATTAACGGCTTCAGGCTGCGGCTCTGCACCTCTTGTTTCAACCTTTCCACAAACTCCTGAACCGACATCACCACCTGCTTGTTTCCCGATCCCCTCACGCGCACCGCGACGGACTTAGCCTCGGCTTCCCGCTGCCCCACCACGGCCATGTAGGGAATCTTGTGCGTCTCGGCGTCGCGAATCTTGTAGTTCAGCGTCTCGGACCGTTCATCGAGATGCGAGCGAAGTCCCGCCTTCTGAAGCGCGTCATGCACGGCCCGCGCCGCGTCGAGCTGCGTATCGGAAATGGGCAGCACCCGCACCTGCTCCGGCGACAGCCAGAGCGGAAACGCCCCCGCGAAGTGCTCGATGAGGAATCCGACGAACCGCTCCAACGTGCCGAAAATGGCGCGGTGGATCATCACGGTGCGATGCGGCTTATTGTCGGCGCCCGTGTACTCGAGCTTGAAGCGCTCCGGTAGCTCGTAGTCGAGCTGGATCGTCGCGCCCTGCCACTCGCGGCCGATCGCGTCGTTGAACTTGATGTCGATCTTCGGCCCGTAGAACGCCCCACCGCCGATGTCCATCCGGTACGTCACGCCGCGCCGCTTGAGCGCGCTCTCGAGCGCCTTTTCAGCGACGCCCCACATGCGGTCGTCGCCCAGTTTCTTGTCGGGCCGAGTGGCGAGGTCGAGACGATACTGAAGACCGAATGTCTTGCCCATCACCAGCTCGACGATGTCGAGCAGGTTGAAGATCTCCTCCTCGATCTGATCCTCGCGCAGGAAGATATGCGCGTCGTCCATCGACAGCCCGCGCACGCGCAACATGCCGTGCAACGTCCCCGACCGCTCGTTGCGATACACATTCGCGATCTCGGCGAGGCGAATCGGCAGGTCGCGATAGCTGCGCTGCTGGCTCGCATAGACGAGGATGTGCATGGGGCAGTTCATCGGCTTCACGCGATAGCGCACGTCCTCCGACTCGCCCTCGCCGGCCGCCATCGGCGGAAACTGATTCGCGGCGTAGAGCGGCAGGTGGCCGGACCGCAGGAACAGCTGCTCGCGGGTCACATGCGGCGTGTACACGAGCTGATAGCCGCGCGCCAGAATCACATCCTCGATGAAGCGGCGCAGCTCGAAGTTCAGGATCGCGCCCTTGGGGTGCCACAGAATCAGCCCCGGCCCGACGTCTTCCTGGATCGAGAAGAGGTCGATCGCCGCGCCAATACGCGCCCGCCGCGTGCAGCAGCTTGAAGAACTTGATGCGGCCGGTGCTGGGCACGTGGGGGCCGCGGCACAGATCGATGAACGGGCCGTCGGTATAGACCGAGATCACTTCGTTGGCGCCGAGATCGTCGATCCGTTCGAGTTTCAGCGGGTCGTCGACAAATCGCCGTTTTGCTTCTTCTCTACTCACTTCTTCACGCGTGAAGAGATAATCCTGCTTCGTGACCTCGGCCATTTTCTTTTCGATGGCCTCGAGGTCTTCCGGCGTAAACGGCCGCCCGATGTCGAAGTCGTAGTAGAACCCATCCTCGATCGGCGGACCGAACCCGATTTGCGCCTTGGGAAAGAGCTGGCGCACCGCAGTCGCCAACACGTGCGCCGATGAATGGCGTAGCACGTCGAGCGCCTGCGGGTCCTTGTCCGTCAGGATCGAGACCTTCACACCGTCGGGGAGCGCGCGCTGCAAGTCGCGCACTTCGCCGTTCACGCGAATCGCGAGCGCAGCTTTCGCCAGGCCGGGGCCGATCGCTTTGGCTAAATCGGCGCCCGTCGCGCCGGCCGGAAGGCTCTTCTTGCTCCCATCCGGCAGGACGACCTGAATCTCGGATGAGGGCATGCTACGGCGTGGAGGTCGTGGACGTCGCGGACGCGGGAGGCACCGACCCGATGGGCGGCACGCGCAAGCCAAACCGGAAATAGAGTCCCACCGAAAACAAAATCACGCCCGCGAGCAGCACCCAGCGGACGGCGCGACTCGGCGGCATCACATCATCGGCGGATGCGGATTTGGGGAGCGTCATTGGACGGTATTCTAGTTGTCGCTTCTATATTAAGGAATGGCATACGATCCGCGGCCCGTCGAATCAGTCCTCTACAAGCGCTGGCTCGACGCCGGCGTCTTCCAGCCGCGACCGGATGGTGAGCCGTACGTCATCGTCATCCCTCCGCCGAATGTCACGGCAGTGCTGCACGTGGGCCACGCGCTGAACAACATCATCCAGGATGTGCTCATTCGCTTCGAGCGGATGCGCGGGCGGGCGGCGGAATGGCTGCCGGGGACCGACCACGCCGGCATCGCGACGCAAAATGTGGTCGAAAAACAGCTCGCCGACGAAGGCAAGACGCGTTTCGATTTGGGCCGCGAGGCGTTCGTCGCGCGCGTGTGGAAGTTCGTGCGCGAGACGGGCGACACGATCCTCGAGCAGCTCAAGATCATCGGCTGCTCCTGCGACTGGAGCCGCACGCGCTTCACCCTCGACCCCGCCTACTCACATGCGGTGCGCGAAGTCTTCGTGCGCCTCTGGGATGAAGGGCTGATCTACCGCGGCCATCGCGTGATCCACTGGTGCCCACACTGTCTGACGGCGTTGTCGGACGAAGAGGCGGAGCACCACGAGACCAGCGGCAATCTCTATTACATCCAGTACCCGCTGGCGGACGGCTCCAGCTCGGTCACCGTCGCCACGACCCGTCCCGAGACGATGTTCGGCGACATCGGCCTGGTCTTCCACCCGAAGGACGCGCGCTACAAGGGCCTGAAGGGCAAGCAGGTCAGGATTCCGCTCTCCGGTTTGAAGATCCCCATCGGCACCGACGAAGCCGTGGACAAGGAATTCGGGACTGGGATGCTGAAGGTGACCCCGGCCCACGACGCCAACGACTTCGACATCGCCAATCGCGTGTGGCCCGACGCCGAGAAGCCCCTGATCCTGACGGAAGATGCGCATATGGAGCGCTCGCCGCGCGTGCCACAGGACCTGCAGGGGGTGGACCGCTTCGCCGCCCGCAAGAAGATCGGCAAGCTGCTCGAGAAGGAAGGGTTGCTCGTGAAGGTCGAGCAGCACCAGCACGGCGTGCGCCATTGCTACCGCTGCGACACGGTGGTGGAGCCGCGGCTGTCCGATCAGTGGTTCGTGAAGATGCGGTCGCTCGCCGAGCCGGTGCTCGCCGCGTATCAGCGCGGGGAGTTCAAGATCATCCCCGAGCGCTGGCGGGCGACGTTCGTGAACTGGATGGCGGGGATCCGCGACTGGAACATCTCGCGCCAGCTGTGGTGGGGGCACCGCATCCCGGTGTTCACGTGCACCAAGTGCCAGCACCAATGGGCCGACCGCAACGACCCCGCTAAGTGCCCCAAGTGCGGTGGCCCGGTGACCCAGGATCCCGACGTGCTCGACACGTGGTTCTCGTCCTGGCTCTGGCCGTTCGCGACGTTCGGCTGGCCCGAGCGGACGCCCGACCTGGCGCGCTTCTATCCCGGCCACACGCTGGTGACGGCGCCCGAGATCCTGCAGCTCTGGGTCTCGCGCATGCTCATGTCCGGGTACCACTTCATGGACCGGCGGCTGCCGTTCACGACGGTCTACCTGACCGGGACGGTGCGCGACACGCAGCACCGCAAGATGTCGAAGTCGCTCGGCAACGGCATCGATCCGCGCGACGTGGTGCGGCTGTACGGCACGGACGCGCTGCGCTGGACGCTGATCGGCGGCGGCTCGCTCGGCGCCGACGTGATCGTGGACCCGAACGACCTCGAGACGACATTCGCGCCGGGCCGAAACTTCGCGAACAAGCTCTGGAACATCGGGCAGTTCGTACTTGGACAGCTCCCCCAGACCGTGCCGGCGATCGAGTCCATCGACCGCCGCTCGCTCACCCTCGCCGATCGCTGGATCCTGTCGCGCGCGCAGGCGACGGTGCGCGAAGCGACCGCCGCGCTGGAGCAGTTCCGGCTCGACGAAGCTGCCAAGCACTGCTTCGCCTTCGCGTGGAACGAATTGGCGGATTGGTACGTCGAGGCGGTCAAGCCACGTATGTCCGGCGATCACGCGCAGACGCCGCAGGCCGTGCTCGCGTACTGCTTCGATCTCGCGTTGCGGCTGCTGCACCCGGTGGTACCCTTCATTACCGAAGAGCTGTGGCAGAAGCTTCCGGGACGAAAGGCTCAGCAGCTGCTCGCCGTCAGCCAATGGCCGGCGCCAAAGCCCGAGCTCGAGGATCCGCGCGCCGACCAGGAATTCGCGCGCGTGAAGACCGCGATCGAGCAGATCCGCTCGATCCGCGCCGAGTACCGCGTGTCGCCGAAGACGAAGCTCCGGGCGACGATTGTGGCGCGCGGCCACGACAAAGCCGCGACATTCGAGGGCGAGCGCGACACGATCGTGCGGCTCGCCCAGCTCGAGAGCCTGGCCCTCGACGGGGTGGCACATCGCGTCGGTGCGCATGCCGTGTTCGGCGACGGCAGCGAAGTCGTGGTCGCACTGGAGGGGGCCGTCGACGTTCGCACCGAGTGCAGAAGGCTCTCAGAGGAAAAGGATCGATTGGAGAGGCAGCTCGAAGCGCTCGCCGCGCGGCTCACCAACGAGAATTTCGTCGCCCGCGCGCCGCAAGACGTCGTGGCGCGCGAGCGCGAAAAGGAAAAAGCATGGCGTGACCAGCGCGACGTCCTGGCCGGCAAGCTCAAGTCGCTCGGGTGCTCGTAATTCGCTGGGGGGAGAGCGTCGTCGCCGCCGCCGCCGCGGCCGCCGTGCTGAGTGCGTGCGCGAGTGTCGGCACCCCGCCCGGCGGGCCGCCGGACAGCACGCCACGGGGGGGGGGAGCCGGCGGAAGCGGACTCGAGAAACTCGTGATGCTGTCACCGGTCGCCGGACCCGTGCGTGTGGGATGGCATCGGACCAACATCAGCGTGAAGCCGCGCGAAGGATGGAAGCGTCGCGTGTATCGGCTCGAAGTGCTGCCCGGCATCCACGATCTGCGCAACAACCACCTCGACACCGCGAAGATTGTGCTGTTCTCGACGGGCCCCGAGTTCGGCCACGCCCGCATCGGTGGCATCGCATTACACTGGATCGATCAGCACATCGTCCCCCGCGCGCTGATCGAGGCGGTGCCGCTGCCCGACAGCGTCGGCTACTTGACGCTGGCCGATTCCGGCGGCCAGTTCAACCTCGAGAGTGTCGCGCCGGGCAAGTACATCGTATACGCGACGCAGGACGAGAACGGCGACCGGCGGCGCAGCCCGAAGGAGGCGTACGACTCGATCATGGTGATGGTCGACTCGAGCACGAACCTGGCGCTGTACATGTTTCCGCACGATACCACGCCGCCGCGTCTGCGCCAGGCGACATTCGTCGACTCGGTCACGGCGCGCGTCGACTTCTCACAGTCGCTCGATCCGACCCAGTCGTTCGATACGGCACACGTGCATGTGCTTGCGCTCCCCGACTCGACACCGGTCCCCGTTGCGCAAGTTTTCACGGCGCGCGTGTATGACTCGCTGATGACCGTGGAGCGGCAGAAGCGGGACAGCGTGGCCGCGGCGGCGCGCGACACCGGCGCCGCGCGCCGGCCTCCGCCACCGCCCCCACCTCCGCCGCCGCCGCCTCCTGCTCAAGCACAGGGGAAAAAGCCCTCGCGCCCACCGGTGGACACCGCGCTCGTGCGCCGCTTGCTCGCTCGACGGCCCATTCCTTCTGATCGGATCGTCGTGCGCATGGCGAGGCCCTTCAAGATCGAGACGCGCTACGTCGTGCGCGTGCGGGACGCGACGAACCTGATCGGGAAAAAGGGCGAGGGTGAGGTCGGCTTTCTCGTTCCCAAGCCCGCACCAGTCGACACGACGCGCCGCGGACGCCAGCCGCGGCCTCCATGACCGATCCGCGACGGCAGTTGCCCTCGATCGACGCCCTGCTTGCGGGTCCGGGCGTGGCGCGCTTGTTGGCCGAGCATCCGCGCGGACTCGTGGTGAAAGCGGCGCGTGAAACGGTGGACGCGGCGCGGGTGAACGGGGGCGTCACACCGTCCGAAGGGTGGGACGCCGCCGTGGAGGCGGCGGTCGCGCGACTGGCCGTGCCGTCGCTCGCGCCGGTGATCAACGCGACGGGCGTCGTGCTCCACACGAACCTCGGTCGGGCGCCGCTCTGCGGCGCCGCGATCGCGGCGCTCACCAGCGTGGCGCGCGGCTATGCGGCGCTCGAATACGACCTCGGCCGCGGGACGCGTGGCTCCCGTGACGCGCACTGTCGTGATCTGCTCGTCGAGTTGACGGGTGCGGCCGATGCGCTGGTCGTGAATAATGCCGCCGGCGCGGTGCTGCTCGCGCTCAGCGCGCTGGCGCGCGACGGCGAGGCGGTCGTCTCCCGCGGCGAGCTGGTCGAAATCGGCGGGTCGTTCCGGATCCCCGACATCATGGCGCGCTCCGGAGCCCGCGTCGTCGAAGTCGGCACCACCAACCGAACCCATCCCAACGATTACGACCGGGCGCTGACGCCGAACAGTAAACTGCTGCTCAAGGTGCACCGCTCGAATTTCCAGGTCACCGGATTCACCGCGGACGTGGCCGTCGTCGAGCTGGCGGAGATGGCGCATGCGCGTGGCTTGAGCTGCTTGTACGACTTGGGCAGCGGCCTGCTCGTCGACCTCTCCCAATGGGGACTGACAGGCGAGCCGACGGTGCCGGAAGCGGTCGCGACCCGCGCCGATCTCGTGGCGTTCAGCGGCGACAAACTCTTGGGCGGTCCGCAGGCGGGCATTCTCGTCGGCAGTGAGCAGGCGATCGCCGCGTGCCGCGCGGATCCGATTGCGCGGACCGTGCGTGCCGACAAGCTCACACTGGCTGCGCTCGAGGCCACGTTGGCGCTGTATCGTGAACCGGAGCGGGCACGCCGGGAGATTCCGGTCCTACGAATGCTGACCGAGGATCTCACGACGATAAAAACACGCGCCCAGGCTCTCGGCGGCCAGCTGATCGAGGGCGATTCCGAAGTCGGCGGCGGCTCATTCCCTGGAGCAAAGCTCAAGACCTGGCTCGCGGGATTCCCCGACGAACGGCTCGCGGAGAAGCTGCGCGGCAACGATCCGCCGATCATCGCACGCGTTGCCGGCAGTCGCGTGCTACTCGACGCGCGCACCATTTTCCCAGAACAGGTGGACACGGTAGTCGCGGCGCTGCGTGGCTAGCCGAGCGGTCTTTCTCGATCGCGACGGCACGATCGTCGAAGACCCGGGATTTCTGCATGTGCCGGGCAAGGTCAAACTCCTTCCCGGCGCGGCCAGCGCCATCAAACAGCTCAACGACCGCGGTTTCCTGGTCATTATCGTCACCAATCAATCCGGTATCGCACGCGGGCTCTACACAGCTGAGGACTACGCGGCCGTGCAGCGACGCCTGGCCGAATTGCTGCAGAAGCAAGGCGCGCACGTCGATGCCGCCTACTTCTGTCCGCATCATCCGCTGTTCACCGGTCCCTGCGATTGCCGGAAGCCCGGCTCCAAGCTCTTTCGCGAGGCGCAGCAGGCGCTCGACATCGACTTCACGCGCTCCTGGTGGGTCGGCGACCGCCTTGCCGACGTGCAGCCCGCCCGCATCCTCGGCGGCGACGGGATCTTGGTCGCAACGGGGAACGGCAACCTCCACCAGGGACAGGCGCGGGCGATCGGTGTGATGGTCGTCGCTGACCTGGCGCGCGCGGTGGATGAGATTCTGCGGCCCCTTGGGGTGTAAAATCACAGTCCCTGATTGTGCAAGAGTTCTCCAACTTGCAAATTGGGCCGTCCGCCTTCTCCCGTTGCTAAGGAGCTCTCGTGCGCGCTGCCGCCGCCGCTCTTGCCGCCCTTGCCGCTCTTGCCGTCCCCCCCGCCCCCCC
>MNDR01000062.1 GCA_001915025.1 Gemmatimonadetes bacterium 13_2_20CM_2_65_7 | reverse complement strand
GAGGGATGGACAGGATGGTCGAAAGACACGGTGCGCGAAGCGGGGAAGTACTCGTGGTACACGAACGGGGGGGGCGGGGGGGGCGGGGGGGGCAGCGACACACTGTTGTCTCCCGTCGTCGATCTCCGCGGCCGCAGCGCCGTGTGGCTCCATCTCTGGACTCGACACATCGGCTCGACGTTCACGCCTCAGCAGCACGGCGTGATTCAGTTCTCCGGCGACTCGGGGCGAACGTGGAGTGACGTTGCTATGGTCGTCGGCGACGGTCCCAATTGGTACCCGATGCGCGTCGACTTACCACGGGCCACAGACAGGCGCGGTGCGCGCGTTCGCTTCATTTCCCATCAGCTTACATGGTGGATCGATGCGGTTGGGTTTGCCTCCGATGTGACGAACGCATTCGATCAGCTCGCCGCCGCAGCTGACGCCGAGGTCTCCGAAAATCCGGTGCGCGACGATCAGGTGGTGATCTCGTGGCCCTCAACCACGACGAGCGCCCGCATTTCCATCTACACATTCACCGGCGAGCGCCTGCACCAGGCGACCGTGACGGCGCCCAGCAACGAGTACGTGTGGGACCTGACTGTCGGGGGAGGCCGGCGCGTGGTGAACGGCGCGTACATCATCGTCGTGGACGTGGACGGCCGGCGCCTCCGGCACCGGCTGTTCATCGCGCGGCCGCACCCATGAACGGGAATGCGATCGGTGTAGGCGTCGATCTCGTGGAGGTCTCGCGCGCCCGCGCGATGCTCGCCGACAAAGGTGCACACGTGTTCGACCGGCTGCTCACGCCGGCGGAGGCGGAGTATTGCCGCTCGCGGCCGGATCCCGCGGAGCACGTGGCCGTGCGGCTCGCCGCGAAGGAAGCGGTCTACAAGGCGTTGCAAGGTAGCGAGGCGGCGCGCGGAATCGGCTGGCGCGACATCGAGGTCACGCGGGCGCCAGACGGCCGGCCGGACGTCGTGCTGTCAGGGCTGGCCGCCAAGCGGGCGAAGGAGATGCGGGTCGGCCGGGTCCTGCTTTCCCTCTCCCATACCCACGAGGCCGCCGTCGCAGTCGCAATCCTGTCAACAGGTTGAATTCCCGACAAAATTACTCTAGTATGTTGCCCGTGGGGTTGCTGAGAACGATTCTGGTCGCGTCCGCCTGCCTTGCAAAGCCACTCGCGGGGCAGGCGACTGATTCTTTGGCAGTTGCGCGCCGCATTGTCGCCGCCGCGTCCCTCGCGGCCAAGGAATACGCCCTCGGCGTGACGCCAGCCGGCGGCAAGATCACCCGCCCCGAAGAAGTCGACGAAGCCAGGCTGTTCATCCAACAGGCGCAGTTCGACATCTCAGCATTGCCGGCCACCGCGCGCGCCGATGCGGGCCGCGGCCTCGCACGCCTCGGACAGATGCTGCAGCGGCTGGCGCCTCCCGATTCGGTGAGTCGCGTAACGGATTCACTCGTCGCCCTCATCACGAGGGCTGCCGGCGGGCCGAAGGTGCTGGAGGCATTGCCGTCCAACCCACCCTCGCTTGCGCGCGGGGCGGTGGTGTTCCATGAGCGGTGCGCCGCCTGCCATGGAGAGAGCGGCAAGGGGAACGGTCCGAAGGCGAAGTCGGTGAAGGGGCCGCCACCGGCGGACCTCACCGATCCCACCGTGATGAGTGGGACGACGATGCTCGAGATCTTCCGCAGGGTCTCCATCGGCGTGCCCGGCACATCGATGCCGGAGTTTGGCCAGGACCTTGCGGAGCAAGATCGGTGGGCCGTTTCCGCGTACGTCGCCGCAATGCAGTACGGCGGGTCGGCGACGGCGGCGACGTTCGCGGCGGTTCGTCGTCAAGTCGATTCCGCACTCGCCACCGGCTCCGACAAAGTCGCGTTCGACGCCTATCTCACGTTCGAACAAGTGGAAACCGAAGTGCGCGCGCGGAACGCGGGGCTCGCCAGCGATCTCGAGTCGGCGTTCGCGTGGCTGCGCGTGCGGGCGACGCGCGCCGACGCGAATGAGAAACACGTGATCCGCGAGCGGCTGCTGGCCGGACTCGAGCGGGCGGAGCGCGCCGTCGCGGACCGTCCGTCGTCGATGAGCTTGTTCATCGCCTCGTTTTTCCTACTGCTGCGCGAAGGATTCGAAGCGATTCTGATCGTCGCGGCCCTGATGACGTTTCTCGCCAAAGCGGGTGCGGCTGAGCGGCGTCGCGAGGTCGCGCGCGGCGCGTGGCTGGCGGTCGCCGCCAGCCTGCTCACCTGGGCCCTCGTCGAGCTGCTGTTCCAGATCACACCCGGCCAGCGCGAGGCGATCGAGGGCGGGACGATGCTGCTCGCGGCTGCGGTCCTGTTCTATGTGAGCTACTGGCTGCTGTCGAAGATCGAAGCGGCGAAGTGGACGGCATTCGTGAAGGGCAAGATGCAAAGTGCACTGTCGTCCGGCTCCGGGATCGCGCTCAGCGCGGTGGCGTTTCTCGCCGTGTACCGCGAAGGCTTCGAGACAATCCTGTTCTACAAGGCCCTGTTCACGTCCGCCGGCTCGATGGGAGTGTCCGTCCTCGGCGGAATCGCGGCTGGCGCGGTGGGCTTGGTCATCGTCTATGTCGTGATCAACCAGCTCGGCCTGCGGGTCGCGATGAAGCCGTTCTTCGCGATCACCGGCGCAATGCTCTACTACATGGCGTTCGTGTTTATGGGGAAAGGAATCGCGGAGCTGCAGGAAGCGCGGATCGTTCCGCTCACCATTATCGAAGGAGCGCCGCGGCTCCCGGTGTTCGGGATTTATCCGACCCTGGAATCGCTGCTGATGCAAGGAGCGCTGCTCGCACTGGCGATCGTCGCGGCGGCGTGGACGCTGCGACCCAAGCCATCACGCGGGGGCGCGGAGGGGCCCGATCTCCTTCGGGCGAAGTGACTCGGGAAGCGGCTGCGGTCCCGCCGGCTTGCGCCACACATACAGCAGCACCGCCCCCGCGATCATGAGCATCACGCTCGTCGCCTGCGCCAGTGTGAACGATCCCAGGAGCCGGTCGTCCTTCGCCCGCACGAATTCCACCAGGAACCGCTCCAACCCGCCAGCGAGCAGGTAACAGGCGAAGAGCCAACCGGTGGCGTGCCCGTGATCGCGTCTCCGCCACAGCCACCAGAAGACCAGAAACATCGCCACCGTCTCGTAGATCTCGGTGGGATGCACCGCGACCACCTGAGCGGGGTCAGTGCCGAGCGGAAAGTGCACGCCCATGCGCTGAAGATTGTCGACAGTGGTGGGCGGCAGACCGTTGGGGAACTTCATGGCCCACGGCACACTGGACGGGATACCGTAATCGTCGTTCACCAGAAAACAGCCGACGCGCCCGAGTGCGTAGCCGAGTGAGAGCGGCGCCGCGCAGATCTCCATCGTAAACCGCGCCGGGACATGCCGCCGCCATCCGTTCGACAAGATCGCCGCCACCGCGCCGAGAAATCCGCCGTACCAGACGAAGCCACCGCGGCGAAACAGCGCGTCGGGATCGCGGGTCAGTAAGACATACCACAGCTTGGCGCCGACCAAACCGCCGATCACGCCGGCGATGATGATGTCGGCGGCATAGTCCTCATCGAGACCGCGCTGCCGCAGATCGAGCTGGATCGCCCAACCGGCCATGAGGAACGCGACCATCATCATCAAACCGTAGCCGGTCAGCTCGACGGGCCCGAGGTGCAGAACGAACGGGTACACGGTCATGTCGTAATCTCGGCAGTTTCGAGTCCGGGAAGCGGCAGGTCGGCGCGGGCATCGAGGGTCCAGTCGCTGCGCTCGCCGAGCCGCAGCCGATGCCAGCCCGCGCGCGCGATCATGGCGGCGTTGTCGGCATTGAGGCGCGGACTCGCGACCGCCACGCGGGCGCGACCGCCTAGCCGCTGCGCCGCCAAGCCGCTGAGGGCGCGGCTGCATGCCACGCCGCCGCCGAGGACGGCGACGGAGTAGCCGGTGGCGCGCACCGCGCGCTCCAATTTCGTGACCAGCACGTCGAGCACGGCGTCCTGAAATCCGCGGGCCAGATGGGCGCGATCGCGGTCGAGATCGTCCGACGCGCGCACCGCATGCAGTACCGCGGTCTTGAGACCCGAGAACGAGAAGTCGAATCCCCCCCCCCCCGCGTCGCCGATCATCGGTCGGGGGAATGTGAAGCGTCCCGGCTCGCCTTCGCGCGCGAGCCGCTCGATCGCTGGCCCTCCCGGATATTCGAGCCCCCCCCCAAGCAACGTCGCCACCTTGTCGAACGCCTCGCCGGCCGCATCGTCCCGCGTCTCGCCGAGCAGGCGGTAGCGGCCCCACGCGGGCACGTCCAGCAGCAACGTGTGACCGCCGGAGACCAGCAGCGCGACAAAGGGCGGCGACAACTCCCGGTCCTCGAGCGCCGGCGCAAAGAGGTGGCCTTCCATGTGATGCACGCCGATGAGCGCTCGATCGCCTGCGAACGCGAGCGACTTCGCGTACACGACGCCGACCAGCAACGCTCCCGCCAGGCCCGGGCCCGCGGTGACCGCTACGGCATCGATGGCCGTGTAACCGAGTCCGGCTTCGACGAGCGCGCGGTCGACGACGGCCGGCAGCGCCGCGAGATGCGCGCGACTCGCGAGCTCCGGTACGACACCGCCGAAGATCTTGTGGATGTCCTGCGAGAGAATGACCAGACTCGCGAGCTCACCCTTGACGAGGATCGCCGCCGACGTTTCGTCGCACGAAGTCTCGATCCCGAGGACGACGTCAGCCACGGCGCGGCGTCCCGCGGCGGCGCAGCGTGACGGAATCGGGAATGGCGCGCGCGGTGATGCCGCGCGGCGCCACGACGGTGATCCTGGCAACGCCGCCGCTCGATCCGGTGATGTGGGCCACCACGCGCAAGGAATCGCGCGTCAGCGCCTGCACGCGCTCCTCGGGACCGCGCACGTTGACCGCGACCCGCGCGGGAGTGACGATGAAGCTCGTGATCGCGCCCGCTCCGGTCTCCACCGGAATCCCCGCGAACGAACGCTCGGCGATGAAGCCCATCTCACCGGTCACGGTCACCTGCTTCGGTGCCAGGCGCACGATACCGAGGGGCATCGTGTCGATCGGAACGTTGCGTGTGAACGCGCCGGAGACGTTCGTGATCTCGGTCTGGACCGTCGTGACAGACTCGATCCCTGCGAGACTTTTTTCGGGACCCACGAGCCGGGCGGTGGTGGGGCTGATCGAGAGTCCGCCGTGAAGCATCTGCCCCGACTCGGGCGTCACCGTGACGAGCGACACGATGCGTACGTCTTTCCGCGACACGCTGTCCAGGGCGATCGTGATGTCGCTCGGCCGGATGTCCAGGACCCGAACGTCGGCGCCTTTGGGAAGCGCGAGCTCGACTTCAGTCGGGTCGAGATGAATCGGCCAGGTGGTGGCGGTGAGTGTGTCCGGCACACGGCGGGTGATGTCTCCCGCCAGCGACCGCAGCTTCAGAATCTGGCTGCCTTTCCCGGAGATCTGCACGCGCACCTTGGGCGGCTTGTGCACCAGCGCGCGCCCGGGTGGAAGCTGCACGTTCAGGTCCACGTCGAAGCTCGTCGTCACCGGTTGCTGGAGTTGCACCGCCACGTAGAGCATCAGCGCGAGAAACACCGCCGCGCCTTTGATCGGCCAGTTGCGCGTGATCAGTTGGAGCAGGTTAGCGCGCATCGAGCAGCCGGCGGATCAGGTTTTCGTTGACGGGGGCGCTCCAATCGGCGGCGCCGATCACCTTTTTCACGATCACGCCGTCACGATCGATTACGAAGCTCTCGGGCACGCCGGTCGTCTGATAGATGCGTCGAATGGAACCGTCGCGGTCGTGCAGGATCTCAAATGTGAGTCCCAGGTCCTTCGCGAATTGTTTGACGACCGTGGAGTCGTCCTCATCGACGCTGACGGCCACGAGGCGAAAATCGGTGCCGGCCAGCCTGCGATGCAATTGCTCCATGGACGGCATCTCGACCTTGCACGGCGGGCACCACGTCGCCCAGATGTTGAGCAGCACCACCTTGCCCCGATAGTCCTCGATCTTTCGGGGCGCCCCACCCGGCAGCTGCACCGCGTGGAATTCGGGCGCGGTGGAGCCCACCTCGAGCAGATTGATCTGCGGCCGCAGCTTGATCGCGAGCGCGATGCCGAAGATCGCCGTCGTCATGACGCTCGCGATGAGCGTCCACTGTTGCCGATTGGTCATGCGGTCACCATGCAGCGTCGCCGCAGCTCCTGCACTTCACGGGCGGGATCGCCACCGGCAAAAATCGCGTTGCCGGCGACGAATGTGTCGGCCCCCGCCTGGTGCGCGGACCCGATCGTCTGACGCGTGATCCCACCATCGACCTCCAAGAAACATTGTGCACGGTGCGCGGTGAGCAGGGCGCGGGCACGCTGGATCTTTTCACTCGACCCCGGAAGGTAGCTCTGACCACCGAATCCGGGGTTCACCGTCATAATGAGCAACAGATCGAGATCGCGCACCACCTCCTCGGCGTGGGCGAGCGGCGTGCTGGGATTGAGAGCCAGACCCGCCATCATGCCATGTTGCTTGACGCTATCCAAATGCCGCTGCACGTGAACGGTGGCCTCGGGGTGAAACGTGAACACCGACGCGCCTGCCGCCGCGAACGACTCGATATAGCGCTCCGGCTCGACGACCATCAGGTGCGCATCGATCGGCTGGTCGGTGAGTTTTCGGAGCGTTTCGATCATGTTCGCCCCGAACGTGATGTTCGGGACGAAGCGCCCGTCCATGACGTCGACATGCAGCCAATCGGCGCCTCCCTCGAGGACCTTGGCGACCTGCTCCGACAGGCGCGCGAGATCGACAGAGAGAACGCTCGGTGCGATGCGGATTCCACCGCTCGTCATTGAGGACTCCGAGCTACCACGATGTCGACGACCGTCCCCGGTGAAGCGAGTGTCCCTGCCGCCGGCCGTTGGCCGACGACGGTGCCCGGCGATGCTTCCGACGTGCGGCGGCGCGCCCGCCGGTGGCCGCGTCAGCATCGCGAGTCCCGTCGGCGCCGCCGCCTGCACTGACTCGACCTGACTGACGATCAATCCCGCGGCGCTCACGAGCGACTGCGCGAGCGCCGCATCGAGGCCGCCGATGTCCGGCACCGGAATCTTGGGCGGGCCGGCGCTCGACACCAGGGTCACCTTCGTTCCCTCGGGTGCGATCACGGCTGGTGGCGGATCCTGCCAGATGACGACGCCCTGCGCCGCGGTTGGATGGGGCTCGGCGCCGCCGTCCGTCACTTGGAGCCGCGACTTCTGGATCTCCGCCTGCGCCTCCGCGACCGTCAGTCCCAAGACTCGCGGCACCGCCTGATGGCCGGGAAGGATCGGGGCGGGGAAGAGAATCAGATACGCCGTGAGATAACCGGCCAACACCGCCCCTGCGCCGAGACCCAGCCATGTCAGTGCCCGGCGCCGGTCGAATGCGATCCCCCGCTCGCCCAAGGAGGTGAAATGCCGCCGGATGCGCATCACGATGCCCTGACGAGCCGCGCCGCATAGGCGCCGTCGATGCCGTGGCGTTGCGGCAGCGATTGGAAATCGCCCGCGGGTGTGATCAACTCGGCCGGAAGCGACGCCGGTGTGGGCGACCGCGCGAATTCCGGATGCCGGCTCAAGAAGTCGTCCACGACGCCCGCATTCTCCTCCGACTCGAGTGAACAGGTAGCGTAGATCAACAATCCGCCTGGTCGTACAAGGGCGGCGCCGGCCGCGAGCAGCCGCGATTGACGCGCGGCTGCGCGCGCGAAGATCGCTGGCTTGAGGCGCCAACGGGCATCGGGGTGGCGCCGGATCGTGCCGGTCGCGCTGCATGGCGCATCGACGAGCACCGTATTCAGGCTCTGGGGGCGAATCGGCGCCGCCTCAAGATTGGCGGCGACGCCGCGAATCGCTACTCCCGCGCGACGAATCGTATCGGCGAGCCGCTGCAACCGGTCACGACGCGCGTCACCGGCGACCACTCGCGCGCCCGCCGCTTCGAGCGAGACGGCCTTACCACCGGGAGCAGCGCACGCGTCGTACACCAACTCCCCTCGCGGGATGCTCGCGAAGCGACAGACGAGCGCGTGGGCGGGATCCTGGACGATCCATCCGCCCTCAGCGAAACCGGGAAGATCTCTGGGAGCACGGAGCACGGAGCACGGAGCAGTGATGACCTCTAATCCCGCCCCGCACGGGGCGTCGACTGTGTGGATCCCTTGTTTCTCGAGAGCTGCGCGTAGACGCTCCAACGACCAGCGGGCCGGCTGAAGGGTGAGCGCGGGCCGGCGATCATTCCAGGCAAGCAATTCTCGAGTTTCGTCTGCACCAAAACGTGCAGTCCAGCGTGCCACGAGCCAGTCGGGATGAGTTGTTCCTGCTCCCTGCTCCGTGCGCCCTGCTCCCGAGATTTTTCTCAGGGCCTGATTCACGTAACCGGTGCTTCCCTCGCCAACGGTCTCCCGGGCGAGTTCGACCGCAGTCGAGACCGCGGCATGCGACGGCACGCGGGTCAACCACCGCAGCTGGTAAGCGCCGAGGCGCAGAACGTCGTGGAGACGGGGATCGGCGCGTCCGAGGTCGAGGGCGGTGTCGAGCTCGCGCTGACGGCGCAACACACCGGCCGACAGCTCATACGCGAGCCGGCGGTCGCGCTCGGCGAGCCCGCTGAGGTGGCGGTCGCGCGCGTCGGCGAGCGGTGTTCCGGCGCGTACCGAGCGGAGAATTTCGAGTGCCGCGCGACGCGCGGCTCCTCCGGTCCCCCCCGTTCTCCCGGGTGCTTCCTTAATCCAGCATGCCTCGGTTGGGGGAGGACGGCACGGCGATCTCGCGTCGCGGCATCCGGCCCGCGAGGTAGGCGGCGCGTCCCGCGATCGTTGCCAACCGCATCGCGTGCGCCATCGCGACGGGATCCTGCGCTGCAGCGATCGCCGTATTCATCAGGATTCCGTCCACGCCCTGCTCCATCGTCACGCACGCATCGGATGCCGTCCCGACGCCGGCATCGACGATCACGGGAACGTGGAGACGCCGCTTGATCGTGCGCACGCTCAACGGATTGAGCAGGCCGAGTCCGCTGCCGATCGGCGACGCGAGCGGCATCACCGCGGCGCAGCCGGCATCCTCGAGGCGCAGGGCCGTGACGAGGTCCTCGTTCGTATAGGCAAGGACCTTGAATCCTTCCTGCACGAGCACCTTGGCGGCCTCGAGCAGGCCCTGAACGTCCGGCATGAGCGTCTCTTCGTCGCCAATGACTTCGAGCTTCACGAAGTCGTTGAACCCCGCTTCGCGCGCCAGTCGCGCATACCGGATCGCGTCGGCGGCGGTGTAACAACCGGCGGTGTTGGCAAGCAGAAAGAAGTGCCTCGGGTCGAGGAAGTGCAGGACACTCGTTTCTTTGGAGCGGTCGAGGTTCACCCGGCGCACGGCGACCGTCACGACTTCGGCGCCGGACGCTTCGATCGCGCGCGTCATCGTATCCATGTCGGGATACTTCCCCGTGCCCACCAAGAGGCGCGACTGGAACGTGCGTCCGCCGATCGTAAGGGGTGTGTCGAGTACTGTTTCCACGGCGGTTGGCATCGCATCACCCTCCACCGACAAAATGCACGAGCTCGATCGCATCACCGGCCGCGACTGTGACGTCGCCCAGTCCCGGCCGGCGCACGATGCGGCGATTGTGCTCGACGACCACAGCCCGCGGATCGAGCTCCAGCTCGGTCAAGACTTCCAGCAGCGTCGCACCCTGAGCGATCCGCTTGCGTTCTCCGTTCACCACAACGTCCACCAGCTGTTTCACGCTACCAACTCCTCCCGCATGCGCCGCACGGTCAACTCCGGTTCGGCATCGTCCCAAAAGGCCCGGATGGCGGCGATCCCGTACGCTCCGCTGTTTCTCACTTCCCGCACCCGATTCACAGTGATGCCGCCGATCGCAATCACCGGCAGGTCGCCGGCTGCCGTCGCGATTTTCCGCAACTGTGCGACCCCCAGCGGGTTTCGCAATGGATGCGACGCCGTCGCGTACACCGGCCCTATAACAAGATAGTCGGCTCCCTCGGCTCTTGCGGCTTCGGCCTCCGCCAAGTCATGCACCGACTTACCGATCCACCAAAGTGGGTGGAGCGCCCGAGCGGCCGCCACCGGCAGACTGTTCGATCCGAGTTGCACGCCGGCCGCTGGAACCGCAAGTGCGATATCGAGACGGTCATTGATGAACAAGAACGATGGAAGGTTGGAAAGTTGGACCGAAAGGCGGTAATGCTCGAGCCCCGTCAGCTCCCGTCCTCGCGCGTGAAACGCCAGATCGCTGCCGCCGCCATCAGCCAAGGCACGTGCCACCGCATCGAGGTCCGCGCGGCGCGCGATGCGCTCGTCCGTGATTGCATGCAGCCGTGGCAGCGGCGGTCTCAAGAAAACTTTGCGCCCCGGGTCAGACGGGCGCCACGCAGCCAGTCTTGCGCCGGCATCCGCGCTTTCCCCGCGGGCTGGACCTCGAAGATCTCGACCGTACCACCGGCGCTGTCTTTCAATGGCCCTGTGGCAATGACGAGTGAGCCGTCGGCCGAGAGGATTTCGCCCGGCGCGCCCGTGCCGGGGAAGGGCGGCTCCATCACTTTCGGCGTGAACAGCTTTATCTCGGCATCCTGCAGCGCTGTCCAAGCACCGGGTCGCGGATCGAGTCCGCGCACGAGACGGCCAATCGTGCGGGCGTCTGTTGTCCAATCGATGTGCGCGATCTCGCGCGTGAGCTTCGGCGCGAACGTCGCTCGACTCTCGTTTTGCGGAACCGGCTTCGGCGGAGGGTCGCTTTGCTCGAGCATCGCCAGCGTCTCGATCAACGCCTGAGCGCCCATCTCGGCGAGATGCGCGGACAGCTCACCGCCCGTCACGTTTTGATCGATGCGATGCGGGATTTGGTGCAGGACCGGGCCCGAGTCCATCCCCGCGTCGAGTTGCATGATGCTCACTCCCGTTGTTTCGTGGCCGCGAATGATCGCCCACTCGACTGGAGCGGGGCCGCGTAGGCCCGGCAACAGCGACGGATGCACGTTGAGCAGACCGTGGGGCGGCAGTGACAACAGCTCCGGCTTGAGGATGTGACCGTACGCGACTACGACCCCGACATCCGGCCGCAATTCGCGGAGCCGATCGAGGAACGCGGCGCCGGTCGGTTTGTCTGGCTGGAGAACGGTGAGGTCTTCGGCTTCCGCGACTTCCTTGACGGGCGGCGGAATCAGCTGCGAGCGCGAGCGACCTTGCGGCGCATCGGGTTGTGTGACGACGGCGACGACGTCGAAGCCTTCGCCGAGCAGTGCGCGTAACGACGGCACCGCGAATTCGGGCGTTCCGAAGAAGACCACCCGCACTTAGAGCTCACCCGCCGGCTCCGGCGTGACCTCCTTCAGGTATCCCTTCTGTCCCTTGCGCGACTTCTTCCACTTGGAGAGGAGCAGGTTGCGCTTCACGGCGCTGAGATGATCGAGAAAGAGGATGCCGTCGAGGTGGTCGATCTCGTGCTGGATCGCGCGCGCCTTGTAGCCCTTCGCTTCGACGCGGAACCGCTTGCCGCTCCCATCCAACGCTTCCACGACGATGCGTGCGGATCGCTCCACATCACCGAAGATGTCGGGAATGGAGAGGCAGCCCTCCTCGGCCGTCTCTTCCTCCTCGCTGCGCTCGACAATCATCGGGTTGATGAGGGCGAGTGGCGGCGGATCTTCGTCCCCGACGTCCACGACAGCGACGCGACGCGCCACACCGATCTGATTGGCAGCCAGACCGACGCCTTTCGCGGCCCGCATGGTCTCGAACAGATCCTCCACGAGCTGGCGCACGTCGTCATCCACGGTCTTGACCGGCTTGGCGTGCTCTCGGAGGACGGGTGAGCCGAGGACGTGAAGCGGGCGAACGGTCACGCCTGCTTAGTCTCTGCCGGGACGCCCGCGGGGGGGGCGGTGCGGTTGGTGATGCTCGAAATGCCGCTGCGCAGCATGACGAACTTGGATTCGCCGCTGCGCACTGTGACCTGATCGTCCTTGATGTGGACGACCTCGCCGACGATGCCGCTCGACGTGACGACCTGGTCGCCGCGTTGCAGCGATGAGAGCAGCTCCTTGTGCTGTTGCTGCTGGCGGCGCTGCGGCCGGATCAGCAGGAAATAGAAGATCGCAATGAACAAGCCGATCTGGATGATGAAGGCGCTCATGCCCGGCCCGCCCTGGCCCGAGGGAGCAAAGAGTAGCAAAGACAGCAGTGCGGTGGTCGTCATGCGACTCCAGTGTGTTGATAACGCCGGCGCCACTCGCCGGCCCAGGCGGCAAAGTCTCCTCGCTGAATGGCGGCGCGTATTTCCTCAGCGAGACGGATCAGGTATCGCACGTTGTGCAGCGACAGCAGCCTGAGTCCGAGCAGCTCGCCGGCGGCGAACAGATGCCGCAAGTAGCCGCGCGAGTACGTCGTGCACGTCTCACAGTCACAGCTCGGATCCAGCGGCCCCTCGTCAGTGCGGAAAGCCGCGTTGCGGATGTTCAACGTGCCTTCGGGCGTGAACGCAGAGCCGTTGCGGCCGCCACGCGTCGGCGCCACACAGTCGAACAGGTCGACGCCGCGCTCGACTGCCGCGACGAGATCGGCCGGAAATCCGACGCCCATAAGATAACGGGGGAGTGCAGGCGGCAGACGCTCCTCTAAAACCTCCACTGTGTTGTACATCTTGTCCTTCGGCTCTCCGACGGAGAGACCGCCGATCGCGATGCCCGTCCATGGACTTAATTCCATGACGCGATCGAGACATTCGGTGCGCAGGGCGGGCAGCGTGCCCCCCTGAATAATGGGCCAGAGTGTCTGCCCGCTGATCTTCAACTCATCGTGGCGTTTCTTACAGCGCTCCAGCCACCGCAGGGTCCTGTCGAGAGCGTCGCGCGCGGTGGCCTGGTCTGCACCCCCGGGGATGACGTGATCAAACGCCATCGCGATGTCGGCGCCGAGCTTCGCCTGGATTTCGATGGCGCGCTCGGGAGTGAGCATGCGGCGGCTGCCGTCCACGTGGCTCTGGAATTCGACGCCCGCTTCGTCGACACGACGAAAGCCCTCGAGTGAGAACACCTGGAAACCGCCGGAGTCGGTCAACAGCGGCCGATCCCATGCCATGAACTTGTGGAGGCCGCCGAGCTGCTCGATGACGTCTTCGCCGGGACGAACGTGGAGGTGATAGGTGTTCGCGAGGATGATTTGCGCGCCGACAGCTTGGAGATCGGCCGGAGACAACGTGCGGACGGTCGCCTGCGTGCCGACCGGCATGAAGACGGGCGTCGCGACGGTGCCGTGCGGCAGGGTGAGCGTACCCGCCCGCGCCGCGCCCGAGGTCGCGTCAACCCGGAATTCGAACATCAGATGATCGCCATCGCGTCGCCATAAGAATAGAAGCGGTAGCCTTCCCGGACCGCCTCTCGATATGCCTCCATCACGTGCTCGTAACCACCGAACGCGCAGACGAGCATGAGCAGCGTGGAACGGGGGAGATGGAAGTTCGTAATCAGTCGGGTCACGACCTTGAAATCGTACGGCGGTCGAATGAACAGACTCGTTTCACCGGCGCCGGCCCGGACCTGACCAGCGGCTTGTGCGGCTGACTCGAGAGCACGAACGACCGTTGTCCCCACTCCCCACACCCCACGCCTCACTCCCATTTTCTTGTTGATCCAGCCCGCCGCGCCATCGGAAATCTCATACGCCTCCGCGTGCATCACGTGCGCGGCGATGTCTTCGGTCTCGACCGGCTTGAACGTACCGGGTCCCACGTGCAAATCGATCGCGGTGACGACAATGCCGGCCTCGTGGATGCGCGCGAGCAGCTCCGTAGTGAAGTGCAGGCCGGCGGTGGGTGCGGCCACGGAGCCGTCATGCGTCGCATACACTGTCTGGTAGCGCTCGCGATCGGCGGCGGTCGGCGGCCGGCGGATGTACGGCGGCAGCGGCACTTCTCCGTACTTCGCGAGCGTGGCGCGCGCATCGAGCGCGCCGACGAAACGAATCCTTCGCAGACCCCCGCCGAGCATCTCTACGATCTCGACTGCGCTGTCCTCACCAAACGTGATGCGGCGGCCGGGCTTGAGTTTTCCTCCGGGATGCCCCATCGCGAGCCACGCGCCATCAGACAGCTCACGGACCAACAGGATCTCCGCGTTTCCCGTGTCCCGTTTCCCGTGCAACCGCGCGGGTATGACGCGCGACGTATTGAGGACCAGCAAGTCGCCGGCGGGAATTAGCGTGAGGAGATCGCCGAAGTGAAGATGTCGCGTGTTACCCGTGGCTCGATCGAGGACGAAGAGCCGGCTCGCTGCTCGGTCGGGCAGCGGATGTTGGGCGATCTGCTCCGGGGGGAGATTGTAGTCGAAATCAGAGAGGCGGTGCACTAGCGGTCAAAGATACTCGCCTGCTCCGCGGACTTTGGTGGGACAAAGCCGAAGTGCCGATACGCCGCGGGTGTGGCTACACGCCCCCGAGGCGTCCGCGCCAGAAATCCCTGTTGCATCAGAAACGGCTCGTAGACTTCCTCGAGCGTGCCTGGATCCTCGCCGACCGCCGCCGCGACGGTCTGCACGCCGACGGGCCCGCCCTCGAACATTTCGATGATGGCCTTGAGAATGCGCGCATCCATGTCGTCGAGTCCGAACTCGTCGACATCGAGCCGCTTCAACGCCTCGCCGGCGACTGCGGCGGTGATCTTGCCACCGGCGCGCACCTGCGCATAGTCGCGCACGCGCTTCAGCAGCCGGTTCGCGACGCGGGGCGTGCCCCGGCTGCGCCGCGCGATCTCGGCGACGCCGGCGGCGTCGGCCGCAACACCGAGAATTCCCGCCGAACGGGTGATAATCTGCACCAGATCGTCGGGCGGATAATAATGAAGGCGCTCCACCAGTCCGAAGCGCGCCCGCAAGGGCGGTGTCAAGAGACCGAACCGCGTCGTCGCACCGATGAGCGTGAACCGCTCGAGCTGCATCGGCAGCGTTTGCGCGTGCGGGCCATCGGCGATGCGCACGTCGACGCGGAATTCTTCCATCGCCGGATAGAGGAACTCCTCCAGCGCCGGCCGCAGCCGATGCACCTCGTCGATGAAGAAGATGTCGCCCGCTTTCAGCGACGTGAGCATACCGACGAGATCGCCCGGACGCTCGAGTACCGGACCCGACGTCGTGCGGATGTCGACGCCCAGCTCTTTCGCCATGAGCAGGGCGAGCGTGGTCTTGCCAAGCCCGGGCGGGCCGAAGAAGAGCGCATGATCCAGCGGCTCCTTGCGCTGTTTGGCCGCGTCGATGGCGATTTGGAGCGACTCTTTGACCTTCGACTGGCCGACGAACTCATCCAGGCGCGATGGCCGCAGCGCGGCGTCGGTGAGGCGCTCGTTCTCGAGCGCCTCGGGGGTCGTTATTTCCGAGCGAGCCATTTATCCGATCGTTTACCTTTGGCCTGCGCGCGCCAGCGCACGGGACGGCTGTCGGCCTCGATCACGTGGAGCGTGTGGCAGCGGAGGCACACATCCTCGGCGCGCGTGGCGCCGGCGGGCACGAGCCGCCGGTTCGTCGAGCCGCAGCGCGTGCAGATCCACTCAGCGGTGACTTCGAGCGGGGCGGGTCCGGTCATCGGGTTGTGAGAATCTGCAGCGCTCGCCGCACCAGCGCTTCGGTTTCGCCGCTTGCTCCACCGTTCCCCGCCAGCGCCTGCCGGATCGCGCGATCCGCCTCGGGGGTCGCGTACCCCAGACGCTCCAGGGCTTTGAGCGCGGCTTCACTTCCGACGGGTGGCTCAGCGGACGGTGTTTCGGTGAACTCCTCGACCTTCTCGCCCAGCTCGAGCGCGAGTCGCTCGGCGGTTTTGCGGCCGATCCCGTTTACCGATGAGAGCAGCGCGATGTTTTTCTCCCGCAGCGCCCGCGCGCCACGTTCGACACCAAGCGCCGACAACAGGGCGATTCCGATCTTGGGCCCGACGCCGGTGACGCTCGTCAGCCGCTGGAAGAACCGTCGCTCGGTTTCGTCCAGGAATCCATAGAGCGCCCAGCCGTCTTCACGGACGACGAGCTCCGTGGCGAGCGTGACCTCCGCTCCCGCCGAGGGCAGCCGTTCCATGACGCCGAGCGGCACGACGACTTCGTAGGCGACACCTCCCGCGGTTTCGACAACGACGCGGTCGGCGGATTTGGCGGCGAGGCGGCCGCGGAGGCCAGCGATCATGACCGCAGAATGTAAGTGAGCGCCACGGCCACACCGTCCGCCGCGTCGGCTGGCGTTGGGGCGGTCTTCAGCCGGAGCAAACGCGCGACCATCGCGCCGACCTGATGTTTCTTGGCGCCGCCCGCGCCCACCACCGTTTTCTTGATCGTCGCGGGCGGATACTCGGCGATATCCAGCCCTTTCTGTTGCGCGGCGAGGAGCACTACCCCGCGCGCATGTCCAAGCACGAGCGTGGTGCGAACGTTCTTATGATAGAAGGCGTCTTCCAGGGCAAGCACGGATGGCTGGAGACGTTTGATGAGTTTGGCGATTTCGTGATGCAGCTCGGCAAGACGGTGAGGCAGCGAGTTACCCCGTCCAAAGCGGAAGACGCCACATTCGATAAGTCGCCCCATCCCGGGAGTGCCGTTCCCCGTTTCGATCACGCCATAGCCGGTGATCGCGGTGCCGGGGTCGACGCCCAGGACCCTCACGTCATCCCGTCACCGCCGCCATCGCCTCGGCGTCGATGTCGAA
>MNDR01000043.1 GCA_001915025.1 Gemmatimonadetes bacterium 13_2_20CM_2_65_7 | reverse complement strand
GCAATGGCCATCTCTTTCCGCCACTCGACGACATCGGCACCGTGATCGAATGGAGTCATCGGTTGGCCGCGGCATTGGTAACGGGCCTCGTTGTAGCCCTGGCGGTCTACACTTGGTGGTATCGCGTACCGAGCAAACTTCCCTATGTCGCGACGGGTCTGCTCGCGCTTCAAATAGCTTTGGGCGCCGTCACGGTGAAGCTCGCGTTGCCGCCGTGGACCGTGGTCTTACATCTCGGCACCGCGATGCTGTTGCTGGCGACGCTCCTGATCATTGCGACCTCACCCCGTGGCCTCCTCTCTCGTTTGTCCTCACCCCCTGGCCCCCTCTCCGCACTGCGGAGAGGGGGGACGGCCGTTCTGATTCCGCTCGCTTTCGTAACGGTGTTATTCGGCGCGCTCACCGCGAATCTCGGCGCCACGTCCGCGTGCGGCGGCTTCCCGCTGTGCAACGGGCAGGTGTGGGCCAGCGCCGGTCCACTCGCCGTTATTCACTGGACGCACCGGCTGCTCGCGTACTCATTGACGATTGTTGCAGCGATTTGGGCGGCGCGATCGCGCCGGCCCGGCCCGGCAGTCGTGCTCCTCATGATCGTGCTGCAGATCATCCTCGGCGCGACCATGGTGCTGAACGGGTTACCGCGCGTGCTCCAGGCGGCGCACGTCGCTGTCGGCGCGGCGGTGTGGGCGAGCGTCGTGCTCGCATCGCTTTTCTCTCTCGCCCCACAAAACAACGAGGCCCCGGGATTGGCGTCCCCGGAGCCTCATGCTGATTCGCGAGAGAAGCCGGTCAGTTCCTCTTGGTGATCGTCACGTACACGCTCGGGTCCTCTGGTGTCGTGAACTGCTCGATAACAAGGTAATGCACACCCGCGCTCGGCTTGAAGGTGAACGATTCCGGGGTCTTGGCTGTGGCCCCTCCGCCGCCATCCTCGAAGCACGCAGCCACCCCTGCGCTGCCGCAACTGTAGATGTCGATATCCGATGCGCCAGTGGCGCCGACCGTCGCCGGGGTCCAATTCACCGTGAACTGCAGCGAATCGGTGCCATTCGCATTGTACGTAAATATCGTGCACTTCCCCGTGGCACCGCCGGCGATGCCCTCGGCGCAGTTCGCGTCGTTCGAAACCAAGGGCACCTGAGTTATGTACATCACACTGTTCCCAGTTGCCGTGGGAAGTGGGAAGGTCGGCGCCGACGCGTACCCCGTATCGCCGGGAGCCCAGCGGTCACCGGTTTGCGCAACCGGGAGGGGCAGCTTCAGAAGAATTGGCGGTGTGTACGTCGTGACCAGAACGCCATTGATTGTCGTGGCACCTGAGGCCGCGAAGGGTACCAACACCTTGACCGTGTCAGCGGTTACGGAAACGACGATGGCGGCAGTCCCGCCCGGGAACGTTACCGCAACGGAGTCTGGATTGAACTTCAATAGCGGCGTCGATGCGATCGTGAGCGTATCACCACCCTTCGGCGTCGCGCTCGACACCTGGCCCGTGAACGATCCTGGCAATCCGAAAACGGTGACCGTATCCGTGAATCCACCGCCCTTTACCACGACGCAGGAGGGCGCTGTAACCGTCGAAGTCACGACGGCACGCGTCGATGTGACAGGCACCGGATGATAGCTGGTGTCCTTGACCACAGTGAGATTGTTATCGCACGCCGTGAACGTCACCGGTGTCTCGGTCGGCGTTGCGCGCGCATCCAACACGCTCGCGGTGAGGTGGCCGGAGGCACCCCCTACGATGAGTTGGAGATGGTTGAAATCGACCACCAACGACGCCGGCTGCGGACCCAAGTTCGAAAGCGGATCGTTTTTGCAACTTCCGAACGCGAGAGTGATGGCTCCGATCACGCCGAGGGCTCCGAAAATGCGACGATTCATGCTGACCTCACTTGAGGAATACCAAGGTTTCTTTAGAACCGCTCGACGTCCTGGACCGCTTCGGGGCCCAGCAGCGACTGCCAGTTGGGCCGGCTGGGCTCGCGGCGGTCGTCGGTCCAGATCAACGCGTAATTGCCGAACTGCGTTTGATCCAAGAACACGTACTTCAGCGCCCGGTTGCGCGTGTACTTCCAGACTTCATAGGGCAGCGTGTTGCCCGCCTGCGGCCGCTGCATCACTTCCTGCGGCGGCCCATACTTGATGAAGATCCGCCCGCGGTCGGTGCGCCAGCCGGGGATCTCCGCCGCTCCCCCCTCGCGGAAGCGCCGGTTGGCTTCCTTGATCCGCGAGTAGAAATCGACCTGCAACTCGTTGACGGCCGTGCCCGGCGTGGGATCGCGCTTGGCCCAGAATCGGCGCAGGAAATCGCGTTTGCCCTGGACCGTCAGCGTGCTGTAGATCCCCATTTCGTCCGACGTCATCAGATAAACGAGCGGCCCGTACAACGTGTCTAACTGGGCCTCCGACAGCTGCGTGAAGATGTCGGGTGGCGCCACGGGTGCCGTCATCGCCACCGTCTCCATGCCACCCATCCGGAACGGCGCCCGCCGCGTGACCGTCGTATCGTGGCCCTTCACGATCACCTCGAACCCATACTCGCCGGGCGGCAGTCCGGCCAAATCCACCATGCCGCGCGTGATGCCGCCTCCGGCCCCGAACGGCACCAGCTGGGGCGCGGTCTTCACGACTGTGGCAGTATCGCCGCGCACGATGCGCACGCTTACCGTGGCCGTCTCAGGCGTCTGCGAATACCGCTCGACGTAGTATCCGAGCTGCGCTTGCTGCGGCGTCAGCAGCGGGCGATCCGCCGCTTCGATGACGACGCCCCCTTTGCGCAACTCATTACTCGAAAGTGCCGAGTCGGAGCCCGAGCCAGCCGCTCGCATTCCCGTCGCCAGCAGTAAGTCCGACACCGGCGGCGACGCCGCGTATGTCGTCAAGCTCACGCGCTGTCGCGCCACCCGTTCGCTCGCCGAATCCCGAACTGTCAACTCCACCGCGTACGTGCCGGGCTTCGCGGCGAACGTGAAGTGCTCGAGTGTCGACCCCCGCGCCATCGACAGTACCCGCGCTGGCACCGTGCGCGTCCACGACTGGGTGACCAGCTCGAGATTCGCGCTGTCCCGCACGGAGATCGTTACCCGGTACGCCGCCATGCCGTCCGGACCGCGCGTGAGCGGGTCCAGCAGCGTGAATGGCACCCGCCCAAATCCGTCGACGACCGTCTGCGTACTCGCACTCCGGTAGAACCGAACCGCGTCCAACTCCAGCGACGCGGCGGGCTGCTGCGGAGTCTGGGCGGCGGCGCGTGCGCCGCAACACGTCACCAGCGCCGCCATCCCCATCGACTGTACCAGCATCTCCTTCATGTACGGCGATTTTCGTGCGTCTCGCTACCAGCCAATGCTGAAGCTCAAATAGTTCACTGAGCCGAGCGTGCCGAGGCTACGCCAGGCGTAATCAAAGCCCAGCCGTGTCGAGCCACGGGCATACTCGACGCCGCCACCCAGCGCCAGACCGGCGGAGGTGAAGTTGCCGCTGCTCTCCTTCGTCGGCATCCCGATCGCAATGTCATTCGTCTGCTTGTCGGGCTGAATCGAGTAACTCCCCCGGCCGGCGATCGAGAAGCCTCGCTGGCCGATGTTCTGCATCCCGAACTCGAGCCCCGCGCCCGCGCTCGGCTTGCTGTTGTTCGGCTGATTGAACTCCGACAAGACGGTGACCCGATTCGAGCCCCGCTGCACCAGGTCCAGTGCCACGCCCACGCGGAACACGATCGGCAGCGTCCAGGAGGTCGATGACAGCTGGGCGGACTGCGGCTCCTGCGGCACGTCGACCGTCCCGAGGGGCGGCTGCCGCGTGACGCCGACGATGAGGTCCTGTCCGGAGTGCTTCAGGTTCGATCCCAGGTTCTGAATGACGAACGACGCCCGGATGGGCCGCGGCCCGACCGAGGCATGGAAGTTCGTGCCGAAGTCCACGGCGAAGGCGTTCCCCTTGGCCGTGCCGAGGCGATCGGCGATGAACTTCAGCGAGAAGCCCGCAGCGAACCGATCGGAGAAATTCTGGGCGTACGTCCCTGAGATGAACGTCTGGCGAACCGAGTAGGTCCGCCCGTCGCCCTCAGGATCGGCGACCGTGTACACCGGCTGATCGCCGAATCCGAACGAGCCGAGACTGAGCCCGATGGAACGCACGCCGCCCGACATCGGGAAGGCGATGCCCGCCCACGTGTATTTCGTGCCGGCGATGTAGGAGTTGCTGGTCACCTGCGCCCCGAGGAGCAGGAACTCTCCCGAGGCGCCACCGTAGGACGTGTTGTCTTGCGTCCCCTGCGCAAATGCCCTGCCTGGCGTCGTCAATGATGCCGCGAGAACCATCGCGCCGCAGGCCCGCCACAAGTGTTTGGTCATGTTGTATCTCCTCAAGGCGCGAAGTTGACGACGGTGAACCGGCCGACCTTCGTCTTCCCGTCCGGCGCCTCGACGTGATAGAAGTACACGCCCGACGCGACGAACTGGTTGTTGCGATTGCGGAGGTTCCATGTCAGCAAGCCTCCGCCGGTCGGATCATTGTGCGTCAACACGTTCACGAGCACGCCGCTCACCGAGTAGATCCGCACGATGCACTGCGCGGGCAGGTTCACGAAGTTCAGAACCTTGTTGTTCGCGGTCGTCTCGAGCGCGTTGGTGACGTAGTAGGGATCGGGGACGGTATGGACCCTGGCCAGATTGGCCACGGTCGTGGTCCCCGCATTGAGCGTCGAGCCCGTGTACGCCACCTGTACGCGCAGGCCCGGTACGTTGGGCGGCCGAACCGAAGACGAGAAGGCATAGCTTCCCGTGGTTCCGGTTACCGTGCCGGCATAGACGCGGGCATGCCATACGGTCCCCGCAGCCGGCAACGCGGCCATCTGCATCAGGAAGAAGTGACCGTCCAGGTAGAAGATGAATCCGTTGCCGGTGGCGGTGTACCCCGCCGCCGCGGTTCCCGCGTAGCTGGACGCGATGTCGCGGATAGCGATCGGGCTCAGGGCAGCCGTATTCTGGAGCGGCGCGGCCACGCTATCGGCGATCCCGCCGCATGTTACCGTCGCGCCCACCGTCGCGTAGCGGGGGATCGGTGCGACGCAGAAGATGTCCGACCACGTCAGCAGGCCGGGTTTCCCATCGCGTGGAGCACCCGCCGGCACAGCGGCGAACGAGGCCTGATTCAAGACGCCCCAGGTCGGGCCGACCCTTGGGCTGAACGCTACCGCGACCCCGTGCGTGTCATCGAACACGGTATCGATCGCCCCTGCAGCGCCCCAGACAATATGGAAGTCCGCAGCGCGTACCACGCTCGACAGGGCCCCCTCAATGATGCGTCCCGGCGAGTTCGGCACCGTGTTGTAGGACTGGATATTCGCGATCGTCACGCCGGCGATTGCCCCCGCCGTTTGTGCGATGTTCGGCACCTGCACGGTATTGGCGCACGCGCCCGTGGACGGCGAGCAGGTGCCGCCGTTCGGGTCCGGCGTGTTTTCATTGTTGCCGCCGGTCCACCACCGCGGCCCGTTATGCGCGGAGTTGGCCGGATCGCCGTTCGCTTCGCCCCGTCCGAAGGACGTCAGACGCCATGTTCCCGGCGTGGTCAATGTTGCCGTACCGAAGAGAGAGAAGGACGAGTTGCCGCCAAACCGCGCGGCCTTCGCTGAGTCAACGGCCGTCGCTTCGAACGGCACCGAGTTCGTCACGTCGCCGCTGAACTTGTCGACCATCAAGGGCACCGTGAAATGCACCGGCGCTCCCGCTCCCTGCCCGGTCACGTAGTAAATCGCATCGCGACCGGAGCCCGCGAGGACGTCGAGCTCGGCCATTCCGATCTTCTCGGAGTCGATTTTGACCGTGAGACTGCCATTCCCCAGCACTTCGGGGAGGAACGCCGCCAGACCCACCTGAATCCCGTTCGTGGGCGGCATCGCGGCCGTAAACTCACCGGTCGCTGCATCGACCTTTGGTTCCTGGGCGGCCGTGTTCAGCGTCGAGCCGTTCGCGGCCAGCAACGCCTGCGGCGAGAGCACGCCGGTCACTTCCTGGCGCGAGGGCGCGCGCGGCGTCACGTTCTTCGTGATGCGCGTGGATTCGAGCGAGCTCGGACCCGACTTCACCGAGTTCACGTCGAACGCCGTGACCGCGTAGGCATAGGTGAAGCCGTTGCGGACGGTGTTGTCTGTAAATGCGAACGACACCCCATTGTTCACGAGCGCGGGAAATCCGCTCGCGTGACCTGTGACAGCCGTGTCAGCGAAGATCGGGGCGACGTTCCCGCGCCGCGGGATCTTCAGCGTGTCGCCGTCGACGATGACTGGTTTGCCCGTCGAATCGGTGACGACACTGTCGGCGAGTCCACGCAGTTCAGTGCGCTCACCAGGCTTCACCTGGATGATCTGGCCGACGAGCTCCGTCCGGGAGTTCGCGGTCTTCACCCACGCGGTGTCGAACGTCACGGGGCAGTCCGCCTGCAGCCCGAGCTCTGGAGCGCACTGAACAATTCCGTCGCCGTTCAGGTCTCCATACTGGATCGCCCCGGTGTAATCCACAAACTGCGTGCCCGTGTAATCGAATTGCGCCAGCAACGTCAGTTCACTGGCGGTCCGCCCACGATAGATGCGGTAACCCTCGACGTCGAACTGTCGGAAGTTCGGATCGTAGAGCGCGTTCCGGTTGCCGATGGAATCGAACGGCTGGCTCGCGATGTTGAAGTACAAATCCCCCTCGGTCTCCGTCTCGCTCTTCTGCCACACGACCGTGACCTGATTGTTGCCCGGCACGAGGAAGAATGGCGGCGCCGTGGGCGCGTTGGGCAGCAGGAACTTCGCGTCGAACACGGCCTGCGCCACCAACGCCTTGTTGAGCAGCGAGCGCGGCGTGGTCACGACCTCGTTCTGCTCGATGATCGAATCGTGGTTCACGTCGCTCTGCGTCACCCAACCAGCCACGCGATCGATCGGCCGGACCTTCGTCGTGTCCTTGAAGATCGAGTCGCCCGTGAACGGAATGCCCGGTGGATAGTCACCGCCCGGGTTGATGCCCGGCACCTTGACGGGCGCGGCGTTGATGTAGGCCACGACGATCGTCGTGGAGGCACCCGGCGCGAGGTCGAATGGACCCGACGCCTGATAAAACCGGGCATCAGCCTGCGTCTGCACGAGCGCGCAGAGGTGCCGGGCGCGTGCGACCGCCGGATCTGTAAACGGCGTGCATTGGATGTCTCCCGGTCCCAGGAAGCCGGACAACCGCCGATACAGCAGGTGGTCGCCGACCGCGTCCGGGAATGTGCCGCCGTTGGTCGTATTCGAAAACAGCGTCAACCCGACCTGGACGCCGGGCGACGACTCGGGCGACTTCAGATACTTGACGCCGATAAAGCCCGGGCCCGCAAAGAACGGCGAGCCGAAAATGTCGCTCGGGAAGCGCCAGCCGACTTCCGGGAGGAAATCTCCGGCGTACTCAGACCCGATGTTGAAGGGGAGGAACGCGGTCGCGTAGTTGGTGGAGAACACGGCGACGTCGGCGTCCATGCCGAAAGCGGCGTACAGGTTCTTGATCGTGTAGCCACCGTCGGGAATCTGAATCCCGAACTTCGTCTCGTTCTGATCCTGGAACTGCGCGCCGACCGCGGCCACCTCCGCCTGGATCGACGGATCGAGGCCCGTGTACGCGGACGCGTTGCGCGCCGTCACATTGTAAAATGTGAAAACGAAATACAGAATGTCTTCGTTGCCGGCCGGGAAGTTCCACGCCATCGACCGCTGCTCGACCATGATTCCCATCGGGTGCGTACGGCCGCCGAGGTTGACCGGATTGCCCTCCCAGTATCGCACCCACGAGTCTCCATCCGAGATGCGCTTTTGTCCGAGCAGCACGGGATTATAGATCTTCGGATCCCGGATGATGGCGCCGGTCGGCCAGTTGGCGAGATCGGACGGATCGAGCGAGCTGTAAATTTGGCCGAGCGGATCGCCGGCGATCTGGTCACCGCGCGGATCGAAGAAGAACGCGCCCGCGGTATCACCGGCCCACGTGAACCCCGCCGCCGGATCGACGATCCCGGCCAGCTGGAGGCCGGAGTTGAAGATGTATTGATCCGGCGTGCCCTTGGGCCAGAAGCCGCCGCCGCCGACGGGCGAGCCCGAGAACGCGACGCAGACCTGCCCGATGTTGTCCATGCCGCACGCCTGGCGATTGGCTTGGAGCAGGAGTCCGGAGGTCGCGAAGAGATTGAGGGCGCGCGGCCGCCGCGGCCTGGGCGCAGGCTTCGCGGTTGCGACCGAAGTCAGCGCAAAGGCTGCCAGCGACAGCAGCGCGCTGGTGCGCACGAAGCGATTCCACAGAGTTGAACTCATGATCACCCCTTAGTCCGCAAGTCAGAGACTATCAGGCGGTGCCGGCTCACTACGCCGACACCGCCCGAGATCGCTAAAACTTCACATCGATGCCGAGACGGACTTGGCGCGCGGGCGCGAAGAAGCGCCACGAGCCAAAGAACGAGTCGTAGAACGTATTATACGCCCGCTCCTGCTCGGCCAACGTGTACATCTTGTCGCCGTTGCCGAAGCGTGCTTCGGCCCGCCGTAGCGCCACGCAGCTCAATTGGCTGCCCCACGCGGCGCAGCTCGTCAAATCAACGGTCTTGTCAGCGCCGAGCGCGCCCGCCGTTTCCGCTTCGTTCCAGAGGGACCCGTATTCGCCGCTGGCCACCGTCGGGTCGCCGATCGTCTTTTCCCTGTTCCTGTCGTTGCGGACATCACCCGTTTCGGCGAACAGATTCACCACGTTGCGGAAGTTGAACAGATTTCGCACGTCCGCGAAAACGGTGGCGTCAAGCCGGCCCAGACGCAGGCCCTTGTTGAACCGCATATCGACATTCTTCGTCCACGGCATCTCGAAGGAGTTCAGCGTCTCGCCCGGCTGCGTGCGCCCACCCAGCCCGAAACTCAGGTGCGACGCAGTCTGCCCGTCGCCGTTGTTGACCAGCCTGGTGTAGGGCAGCCCGCTCTGCACGCGGAACGTTGCAAAGACGCCGAGGTCGCGGAAAATCGAGCCGACCGTCGTGCCCTTGCGGAAGTCGTTTGGGAGCTGGAGCGCCACCGAGCCGACCAGGTTGTGCGTGCGGTCGTCATTGGTCCGCTGCGCCGCCTCCGGCGGCGGCGTCCGATCGCCCTGCCCCGAGACCTGACGCGCGAACGTGTTCAGGTAGGAGAACGGATCGGAGCCCGTGTTCTTCGACACCTGGAAGGTGTAGGCGATGGACGTGCTGAGGTACTGACCCGCGCGCCAGTCGAATTTCGTGTCGATGCCGCGCGCGTTGCCGAAGTCGCGGTTCGTCAGGACGTTGATGCTGCCGATCTTCGTGGTATCGCGCGGATCCGGGTACGGCAGGATGCGGGCGGCGAAGTCGGACACCTTGTCCTTGTTGTACGCCGACACGTCCAGCACGAGATCCTGGCTGAACGAATGGCGCACCCCGAACTCAAATAGAATCGACTTGCCGAAGTTCAGATCCCGGCCGGCGATGTCGTTCGTGTTCGTGAACGACAGGTCGTTGTTGATGCCCGTCATCAGGGTCGTGAACTCGGGCGACTGCACTTGATGCGAGTACGAGAGGCGGAACGCGGTTTGTTCCGTAATCGGGAATGACACGCGCAGCCGCGGCGAAATCGCATGATGCCCGACCGCCGGCGTGAACGTCCGCGCAATCGAGTTCGCATATGCCGTATCGCTCGTCGCGCTCAACGGATTCCACGACTTGATGCCGCCGGGCTTTGGATCGTACGCGGACGAAATGTAGAGCGGCGTATTCGAGAACAGCGCGTGACTGTTGTAGTAGTCATACCGCGCGCCGACCTCGAGCACGACGTCACCCAGGTCGAGCCGGTCAGCCGCGAAGAAGCCCGACTGGATCGGATGCACGACGTACGCGTCCATGAAGATCTGACGCGCCACGTTGCTGCTCCAGTACGCGAGGTCGGTGTGCTTGTAGTCGCCGCCCAGCGTAAACCGGTGATAGCGATTTGCCTGCCAGTCGACCACGACCCGACCCGTGACCCGCGTTTCCTGTAGCGTGGTCGCTCCTACCGCAAAGCCGTCCGTCGGCCAGAGTTGCTGCGTCGACATCGCGTACGGATTGAGTCGTCCGCTTTGCGCGACATCCGGCACGGCTTGATACAGCGGCACACCGCGTGTGCCGGAGTTTGTGCGTAGATCGCGAATGATCTTGTCGGTGATCGGGAACGGGAAGTTGTCCAGGCCCGCGAACTTCAGCGAGCTGAGCTCCACGCCCAGCCCCGGATTACGGGTATCCTGCTCGGAGTTCGGATCCAGCGGTGCATCGATCGAACGATCGCGTGCCCATGACAGGTTTGCGTTGATCGCGAGTGAGCGCTCGGCACTGCGGCTGACCTGGTGGTTCAGGTTCAGGATCCCCACCCGCTGCCAGGTGTGCGTGCCGCGGTAAATCGAGGGATCGTTCAGGTTGCGCCCCGGCGTCCCACGGCTCTGATCGCCATTCGCGAGGCCGGTCAACGAAACGCTCGAACCGCTGCCATAGGTGTACAGCAGCTTCGCCTGAGTCGCGAGGCTGGTTGACCAATCCATCGGCCGCCGCATGCCCTGGCACTCGAAGCCGTAGTTGCTCTTGATCGCCTGCGCGACCGGATCGGCCGAAGAGCCGAAGTTGCCGCACGTACCGCTGAACTGCGCATACCGGGGCAAGGCGACCGTCTTGATGCTGCCTGTCTTGGGATCCAGTTGCTGCACGACGGTATCAACGCCGGCGCGCGAGAAGTACGGCTGTTGCTCTGCGCCTACGCCACCGAGCTGCGAGAGCTGGCCCTGCACTACCGCGGAGCCGAACCACCGCAGGTTTTGAATGCTGGGCACTGTACCGCCCAGCGATCCCTCGAAGCGGTTGAGCCCTACACTGATCGAATTGCCGAAGGGCTCGTCGGTCTCGTACGAGAACGAGCCCTCGGTTTTGCTGCCGCCCGCTCGCGTCGTGTACGAAATCACGCCGGACTGCGCGTCGGAGAACTCGACGCCCAGTGCTCCCGTCGTGACGGATGCTTCCTCGATCGAGTTGGTGCCCAGATTGACGCGCGGCGCTCCACTGTTCACGCCGCGTACCGGCGCGCCGTCGATGTAGACGTTGGCTTCGCCGGGACGGCCGCCGCGAATCGACACACCCGCGCCGGAACCCGACTCGACCACGCCGGGCGTGAGCGCGATCACCGAGCGCACGTCGTCCACCGGGAGGTGGTCGACGAGATCGCCGGAGACGATCGACTTCGACGTCACCTGGTCGCGCGGCACGATCGGGTTCGCGGCCGCGGTGACCGTGATGCCCGTCAGCACGACGGCCGACGACTGCATCTTGATCGGCACCGTCAGCGTCTGCCCGCCGAGCACGCGCACCGCGCGCACTTCCGAGGGCGCGTAGCCGATGAACTGCGCGCGCAGCGAGTACGTGCCGACCGGCACGTTATTGATGAAGTAATAGCCCTTGTCGTTGGTGACTGCGCCAAACGACGTGCCCACGACGAAGACTTGCGCGTTGGCAACGGGTGCGCCTGCCTGATCCGTGACCGAGCCTTCGACTTTTCCGGTCACCTCTTGCGCGGCGAGCGGCGATGTCGCAATGCCGATCGCGAGCGCGCAGGCGGAGCAGAGCACCGCGAAGCGAGCAACAGCGCTTCTCACACGATGCATCATGGATGCGTCCTCCAAGAACGAGAATGCGCGTGACCTGCCGGACAGAATGTGTGTGGTCGGCACCAACACCCTCCCTTCGGTCTAGACCTACGGACGGCTTCGGGAACTAAAACTCTTGGGTAAGCTGGCCGGGCATCACAACGTCGTCAAGACAATGCCACGTCAACGTCTAGGAGCCGGGCGCAGTCCACGGGGGGGCGAAAATGGACCGTCTCGCGCCGCTTCGCAAGAGGCCGCGCTAGACGAGAATCAGGTCCTGCTGAGGGCGCCGGGGCGTCACTTCCGGCCCCGCCTCGGCCAGAAACACGTTGACCTCGCTCCGCACGCCGAAGCGCCCGGGGAGATAGACGCCCGGCTCGACCGAAAACCCCACGCCCGGGATGAGGTCCCGCTCATCGGCCGTCTCGAAATTGTCGAGATGCGGCCCGGATCCGTGGAGATCCCGGTCAATCGAGTGTCCGGTCCGGTGGACGAAGTAGTCGCCGTACCCCGCCGCGCGGATGACGCCGCGCGCCACATCGTCGAGCGCGGCGCCGGTGACCGCCTCGTGCCTGTTCCAGCGGTCCGTCAGCGCATTGATCGCGGCATCGCGGGCTCCCCGCACGCTGTTCCAGATGGTGCGGACTTCCGCGTCGGCCTCCCTGCCCGCGAACGCCATCCAGGTCTGGTCCGCAAACACCGATCCTTCCGCGACGCCCGCCCAGAGATCGAGCAGCAAGACGTTCCCGGCCTCGAGGCGCCGGTCTCTCCCCGCATATGGCTCGTAATGCGGATCCGCCGAGTTCGGCTGGAAGCCCACGATCGGCGGATGATCCGTGAAGAGCGATGCGCGCTTGAACGCGTCCATGACCCGGCGCTGCACGGTCGTCTCCCGCACTTCCACGCCGCGCGCCAGCTCGACGCCGGCCCAGCGCAGCGACTCGACGGCGATGTCGGCGATCGTTTCGGCGGCGCGGCGATGGCCCGCGAGCTCGGACGCGGACCACCGCGCCGCGAACTGCGTCACGAGCGCGCCGGACGACACGACACGCGCGCCCACGCTCTCGACCAGCTCGATCACGCCGTGCGGCACGCGATCGAGATACGGCACCGCGTCGCCAGGCGAGACTTCCATCGCCACCGTTTTCCCGCCGACGAGCGCGCGTAGCTGCTCGTGCAGATCGCGCCACGACGCGTAGGGTCGCACGTCGCCGGGGAAGCCCGCGAACGAGGTGATCTCGATGCGATGCGCGATGGCGACCGGTTTGCCGCTGCGCGGCAACAGCACGAAGAAGCGCCGCGTGCCCATGCCATGGATTCCCAGCACGCGCGTCGCCGTGGGGTTGATGCCGCGGAAGTCGTAGAGCAGCCAGCCATCGGCGCCGACTTTGCCGAGCAGATCGCGCAACGCGGCAAAATCAAAACCGTCGAGGATGGTCATCGATGTCGCGGGTCCGGGCTTTCGGCGCGCCATTCGCAGCGCGCGCCGCCGCGCGCGCGACAGGCGACGTGCAGCATCGCGCCCTCGTAGCCGACGAGCAGTCGTAGCAGCTCGACCAGTCCGGCTCCATAAAATGCGCACGCCGCGCCGTCGGGCGTCGCCTGAATCGCAATCGGATCGCTGACGCGGGCGACGGGCACACGCTGCTCGCGCGCAAGCTCCGCGCCGAGCACCGCGCGCGCCGCGCGCCGCGCGGCGATGTGGCCGAAGACGCGTGGCGCGCTGTGCGCGGCGAAGCGCGAGACGCCGGAAAGACGGCGCACCGCGCGGCGCGCGGCGCGCCGGCCCGCGTCGGCGAACACGAGGTCGGCATCGGGCCGGCGGCCGACGAGACGCAGCAGCGCCTCGACGTGCGCAGGCTCGACACGCGCGTCTTTCCGTACCAGCTGTTCGAACTCAGCGAGTTGCATTGCGACGGTCGGCGAGAGGCCCAGGCGCTTCACCAGTAGTTCGTCGGCAAACTCGGTGAGCCCATCTTCGACGGGGGTATCGAGATTCTTGACCGCCTCGAGGACGGCGAGCGGGACGATGCTGTGCACCACTGAGCGCGAAACGTAGCATTGGGGTCCCCATTGCGGAACTCGTTTCGGCGCACGAGCCTTCTGGGACAGCCATGGCCAAGACGCCCCCCCCGCTCCCCCCGCCCCCCGCACCCGTCCCGTCTCCCGTCGACGAGAAGCGCGCCGGCTTCGAGCGCGAGGCGCTGGTCCACCTCGATGTGCTCTACCGCGTCGCCTTGCGACTCACGGGGAACCCGTCGGACGCGGACGATCTCGTTCAAGAGACCATGCT
>MNDR01000039.1 GCA_001915025.1 Gemmatimonadetes bacterium 13_2_20CM_2_65_7 | reverse complement strand
AGCTCAGCCGATACGCCGAACCCGTCCGCTCGTAGCGCGCGGACACCATCCAGTCGCAAGTCCGAGCGCCAGACCGTGCGCAGCGTACCGCGTCGCAGCGAGTCGGTTTGTGCGCTGCGAAAGACGAGCGAGCCATCCGCCGCCCTGAGCGTCAGCGACGGGCGCGATGACCTCGCCTCTAACGTCAGCCACGCATCCGGCCACAAAGTCGTGAAGCGCGGCGTCCCGGGTACGAGGCCGGAAGCACCGGGGGCGCTGGCGAGATCCCCCGAGGCCGCGATCAGCGCGCGAGCAAATGGGAGGTTGTCGCGGAAGACGCGTTCGACCAATGCGCTGTCGTCCGGAAACTCGAACCCGTAATACAGACCAGCGACGCAGCAGCCGCTCGTCAGCTCCGTTGTAAACGCGATCGTTCCGTAGGTGCGATATGCCCAGTCGGTGTACTCGCCGTTGGTCGGATAGAGATTCCAACCGGGGCCGGGGTGATAGTGGTCGATCGGCGATCCGGGCACGCTGTCGAGCACCGCGGGCACGAGATCGGTGCCGGCGAGCGCCTGGTAGCGCTGCAGGTCGGGCGCCAGCTGGCCCGAGCGAAATCCCCACGGATACAGCACCAGCCCACTGTAGCTGTGATACGACACGGCGACCACCGGCGGGTGCGCCGCGTGAAACGCCATGATCGCCTGCGTCTCAGGCTCAGAGGCCGGGGCCGTTCCGCGATAGGTCTCCGCATCCTGTGAGCTGCTCGACCCAAGCTCGTCGATGCCCCAAAAGGCTGGATAATTGCGGTTGGGGTCAACGCCGTAGCTGCCGTTGTCGTTGGACCGCCGATTCTTCCGCCAGTAGCGCTCGGTGGTGAAGCTGTACTGGTAGCCGTCCGGGTTTTCGACGGGAATCACCCACACGTCGTGCGTTGCGAGCGCGGCGCCCCCCCCGGAGTCAGCGAGCCAGCGAATCAGCTTCATCGCGACGGCCGTCGAGATCCACTCGCGCGCGTGATGCGTCGCCATGAAGAGCACGTTCGGCCGCGCGGGATCATCCGCGGCTGCGCCGACCTTTACGGCCAAAATCGGACGCCCTTCATAGGAGGCACCGACGGAATCGACGTGGATAACGGAATCCGCAGCCGCCCATGCATTCAGGGTCGCGCGAATTCCGTTAGCCGGATTGTCGAATGAATGGAACGTGTGGAAGGTGTCCTCGACCGCGCCCGCGGACACGCGGGCGAACGTGGGCGTCGCGACTCGAAATCCCCGCAAGGTCAGCCGCGATTCCGTCTCGGGCGAGACGACAATCAGTGCGCGCAACGCTCCAGCGACTGAACGCACGTCCGCCACCTCGAAGCCGAGACGCGCGAGCGAGTCCAGACTGCCCCGGCCGGAGATCGGGACCTCGACCAGACGCAGCTGCGCTGGAGCCCCGGCCGCGAAGGTCACGCTGATCAGGAGAGCTAGAAGCCCAGCTGTGCCGCGAGCCACGGAGGGGCGGCCACGTACCCGCCGACGATGAGGCCAAGCCACACGAGTAGCACCGCGAGTGGAATCCAGACGACGAAAACGGGCCACAGTGGCGGCCGCCACGCGGCTATCGCGTCGATTTCGGGAGCCCACCGTCGCTGCTCGGCTTCGACTTCGTTCTCGAGCGCAAGCCAGGCTGCCTCGAGCCGTCGCGCGACCGTACGCAGCGCTTCCTGCCAGGCGGCGTAGGCGTCTTTGTCCAGCACGGTCGCATCGGCCACGCGACCGGCGGCGGCCTCCAGCTCATCGAGCGCCGCAACGAACGCCCCCGCACCCGTCCCCAGTCGCGCCACAATCGCGCGCTTCTCCGCATTGTTCAGCAAGTGGCGGCGCAGGCGCCGGCGCGGCAGGCGCACTCGTCGCGCCGCGCGCATGATCTCAGCGTCGAGTGCGTCGGCCACGCGAAGCGCCGCGCGGCGAACGGCGTTGTCCCAGGCGACCGCCCAGGCGCCGCGGCCCGTCGTCTCGAGAATGGATCGGCGCACCGGCGCCGCGCGTCCCTCCGCCCCCAGCTCCAACACGCGGGTCGCCAGCTCTTCACGGATATCGTCCAGTGGCACCCACGGCGGCAGGAGCCGGCGCGGTACGATGATGCGACCGAGCGAAGGCGCCAGCTCGGGGACGCGGAGCGGCATCAACAGTTTGAGCGGAGCGTTCACTCGCGTATCCGCGCGACGCGGGCCATACGTCCGGTCCGCTCCTCGTACGCCGCGGTGAAGTATGGAAGCGACTCGGGGAGGAACGATTCGCGCGCGATCCCCGTCGCGGCAATCGCGCGCTCGATCTCCTCGGGGGCGCCTTCGACTTCGAGCAGCACATCCATCGCGGGATACCATTCGAGCCGCAAGGTCGCGTCCCCGAGACGATACTGCTCGACCGCGCGGTCGACGCGCAGCACGATCTTGTAGCCCAGACGCCGGAGCACGACGAGCACCGCGCGCGGATCGTCCACGCGGGACTCCCACTCCTCGCGGTGGCGGTACCCGTCGCGTTTTCCCACCGGCCCCTTCCATCCCAAGACGCCCCACCCCGCCGAGCCCTCGGCTGGATGGAACACGCGCAACCGGACCACTTCGTCGCGGCGCTGCAGCCGTTCCTTGCGGTCGAATCGGCGATCAAACATCGCGCCGCGGAACACCAGCTCCGCGCCGGCGGTGAGCAATGCCTGCCGCAGCGCGTCCGGATCTTCGATGCGCGCCTTGAGCTCCAACTCGTCGCGGACGACCGTCACGAAAACAGCGCCTCGAGCACGGCGGGCGTATCGACCAGATCCTGGAAGACGTGCGTAGCGCCGGCCGCCCGCAGCGCGGCGACGTCGTAGAATCCGGTCGCGACGGCCACCGTGCGGGCACCTATCGGCCGCCCACAGGCGACGTCGTCCGGCGTATCGCCGACAATGACCAGGTCAGCGCCTATAAACCGGTGCCCCGTCTTCCGGCCCGCCCGCTCGGCGGCGATCGCCGGCAAGTCCGACCGGCGACCCGAGTCGGAGCCGAACGCCCCCACGACGAATCGTGCCGGATCGAGGCCTGCCGAGCGCAACTTCAGCGTCGCGCCATGCTCGACGTTGCCCGTGAGCAATCCGACGACAGCACGCCCGGCGGCTTCATGCGGCTCGAGCGCCGTGAGCAGCTCGCTGATCCCCGGATAGAGCTTCGTGACTTGTGTCGGCTGGGCGAGCTCGGCGGTCAGCAGGTCGACATAGCGGCGGCACACAGCGGTGACACACGTCTCCGACCGCGCGTCGGGGTGACCGGCCAGCTCCAGCAATTCCCGCACGATCTGGGGATCGGTCTTGCCATCGAATCGGTAGCCATCGATCGGGCCGGCGGTGCCCATCTCGTCGAGCAGGGCGCGATGGATCGCGCGCCGCCCGGCGCCGTTGGTCCACAGCAAGGTTCCGTCGATGTCGAAGAGGATGAGGCGCATGGACTAAAATAGGCGGTTAAGCGGTTGGGCGGTTAGGCGGGCGGCATCTCGAACCGCCTAACCGCTTAACCGCCGAACCGCCTCACACCCACCAGAATTTCCCGCAGCCGTCTCATGCGCGGTTCATCACCGAACAAATGGTCGGAGGCGACGCCGCCACGCGAGAGCGCGGCATGCACGACGTGCCCAGCCCCGGACCACAACGCGACGTGAGAGACTCGACCGCGTTCAGCAAAGAAGAGCAGATCGCCCGCTTCGTAGCCTTTCCCGTCCGCGGCGATCGCGAGCTCCTTTCCCTCAACGAATTGCTGATCGCTGTCGCGCGGCAGCCGAATGCCGCGTGCCGCGTACACCGCCTGCGCGAGTCCCGAGCAATCGATGCCCCACTCCGTGCGGCCACCCCACAGATATGGCGCGCCGGAAAACCACTTGAGCGCGAGCTCGGGCAACGCGAGGTGCCGCGCTTCCGCGCGCAGCTCCTGCTCCCGGCGGACGTAGCCGCCGGCCACGGCGCCCTCCAGCCCATCGGCAAGCTCTACCACCCCACGCCGCAACGCGACGCGCGCGCCAGTGGGAAGGCGACGCCGGCTGTAGGTCGTTACAATGTCGGCGCTCAGCGATCGCGCGGTTGCGCGCTCGCGCCAATCGTCCGCCCAATCCGTCGCGCCCGTCGCTACATAGCCGGCGTGGGTCCACGCGACGTAGCCGTCGGGCGCGCGCACGCGCAGCCAGTCGTCGCGGCGCTCCAGGACATCGAGTGATTCGCCGTGCAGCGCTTCGTTGACGCGCGGCGCGGACAGCTGCGGAGCGTCGAGCAGCGGCGCCAGTGCTGCGGTGACGATGGCGGCGGCGTCGGTGACGGTCTCGTCCGGCAGCAGACGCACCTGCTCGACCAGCTCCTGTTCACCGGCAAGTCGCCGCAGCGCATCGCGCGCGTCGCGACTCGAGGTCACGCCTGTGACACCCTTCGGCAGGAGGGAGACCTCGAAGACGCCGAGCCGGCCGTCCGGCACCCATCTGCGGCGAATGTCGTCGACCGCGCGTTCGACCTTATCCATGCTGTACTGCCCGCTCGACTGCTTCCGGCACAGCCATCGCGGCGAGGGCTTCGACTTGCAGGGGCGATCGGGGAGACACTGTCGCTGTGCTCACGGCGAAGACCACATCGCCGTCGTACAGCGTGCCGTATGGCGTGATGCGGCGGGCGAGTGCGTCGCTTGCCGAATACGCGAGCGCCTGGAGCTGAACTCGGTCGAGCGTTGCGTTCGTCGCGATCACCGCGATTGTCGTGTTGCGCGTCAGGCGACTCGGATCTGCGAACGGCGCTCCGCCTTCCGCGAGATACCGCTGGCAGTCGACGAATGAGCCGTCGGGATTGCGCGCCCCGGCGATGATCTCACCCCGCGCGTTTCGCACATCGCCGACGGCGTTGACGACGACCAGAGCACCAACGATGACATCGCCACTTCCGGAGCGCGTGGCCGAGGTACCCAGGCCGGCGGGCATCATCTTGTCGAGACCCGCCGCTTTGCCGCAGGTCGCGCCGGTACCAGCGCCGATCCTTCCTTCAGCCACATCCGCATTCGCTTGCTCGCATGCGCGATAAGCGTCCTCGGGCCCAGGCCAGCCGACCGGTTTGCCGGCGTTGCCGAGGTCGAAGATGACCGCGGCGGGGACGATCGGGACGGTGACCGGTCCCACCGGAAGACCACGGCCCCGCTCGCGCAGCCAGCGCATCACGCCGTCTGCCGCGCCGAGACCGTGGGCCGATCCGCCCGTGATCAAAACCGCGTCGATGCGCTCGACGAGATGCCGAGGATCGAGCGCGTCGATCTCGCGCGTGCCCGTCGCGCGGCCGCGCACACAGGCGGCGGCGCGCATACCGGATTCCGGACCCAGAATCACCGTGCAGCCGGTGCCATGCCCTTCGAGTGTCGCGTGCCCGACCGTGATGCCGGGAACGGCTGCGATATTCTGTCGCACGCTCATTGACGCGCCAAGATAACATCGGCAACGTTGACGCCCATGACCCCTCCGCCTGACCGGACCACCGTACTTGTGGTGGATGATGAGGACGGCATTCGCCAGGCGCTCACCCGCTTTCTTACGCGCCTCGGCTATCAGGTACTGGCGGCGGCGAACGCCACGGAAGCGTTAAAGTACGTGGGCGCCGATCACCCGCAGGCGATGCTGTGCGACATCCGGATGCCAGAAACCAGCGGCGTCGAGCTACTGCCGAAGGTGCTCGCTCAGGACCCCGATCTCGCCGTCATCATGCTGACGGCCATCGACGAGCCGCGTACCGCGATCGAATGTCTCAAGCTCGGCGCGTACGACTATCTCATCAAGCCGGTGGATCTCGATGAGCTGGAGGTGTCGCTCTTACACGCCCTGCGACAGCGGCAATTGGAGGTCGACCGCCGGGAGCTGGAGCAATGGCTGGCGCGGGAAGTGGCAGTGCGCACCCGCGATCTCGAGGAGCGCACGACCGCGATCGAGGAGATCGCTCTGGACGCGCTCGCGGCCGCGCGCGACTGGAGCGGCACAGAGGCGGCGCTCAGTAAGCTGGCCGAGGAGTTGGGAGCGCCGCGCGAGGAACTGGCGGCCGAGTTGAAGCGACGGCGCGGTTAGGCCTTGTTGGACTGAGCCTTCTGCTCGCAGGCCTTGCAGCGGGTAACGCCACGGAACGTGCAAATCAGGCAAATGAACGTCCCGCAGTCCGCACACGGGTAGCCCTCCGACGCTCGCTCCTCATTCCCGCAGGACCGGCACACCATGCCGTCGTGTTCTTTGAGCTTGGGCTTTTCCATAGCCGTAAGATAGCACTTGTCAAAGGGAGCTTCCGATGCTCTACCGCATCTGCGCCGGTCTCTTGTTGTTGGCGGCGGTTGGCCACACGCTCGGCGGCATGCTGGGAACAGCACGGCGGGGACCTAAGGCGGGACCAGAGGCCGAGCACGTTTTTTCACTGATGAAGTCTGTGCACTTCAAATGGCAGGGCGCAGACACGACGTGGTTCGATTTCTGGCTCGGCAATGGACTGTGCGTCAGCGCGTTTATGGTCACCACGATCATCGCGCTCTGGGTACTTGGTGGCCTGGACTCAACTCAGAGAACAGCGCTGCTCCCGCTTGCGTGGGGCGCGTTCGCCAGCCTCGCGCTCACTTCTCTGCTCGGATTCAAGTACTTCGGTCCTCGGGCAGGCGTGGTATTTGGACTGATCGCGATTCTGACGGGGATCGCAATCTTTGTGGCTTAGATCTTCAGGCTGTACGCCTTGATCTTGTTGATCAGGGTGGCGCGTGAGATTCCCAGCTCGACGGCGGCACGCGTGCGATTACCGCCGTGATGACGCAGCGTGCGCTCGATGTGCTGGCGCTCCACTTCGGACAGCGACTGGGCTTGGTAGCGCCGATCCGTAGGTGAGCGCTGCCGGAGATCGGGCGGCAGATGCTCGATTCCGATCGTCGGCTGGCCGCGCGCGAGGATCATCGACCGCTCGAGCACATTGCGCATCTCGCGCACGTTGCCGGGCCATGCCGCGGACAACAGCCGATCGAGCACGTCGCTGCTGCATTCGGCAGGACAGCCGGGCAACTGCGTCTTGAGATCGAATAGGATGCGCGTGATCAGGTCGAGCCGATCCTCGCGCGAGCGCTCGCGCACCGGCGGCAGCACGAGTGGCATCACGTTGAGCCGGTAGTAGAGATCTTCGCGGAAGCGCCCTTCCTCCACCTCGTGCACCAGATCGCGGTTCGTGGCGGTGACGAGTCGCACGTCGACCGTGAGCTCGCGCGTCCCGCCCAAGCGCCGGAATGTCTTCGTCTCCAGGACCTTGAGGAGCTTGGGCTGCAGCTCGAGCGCCAGCTCTCCGATCTCGTCCAGGAAAATCGTGCCACGATCGGCCAACTCAAACAGACCGGCCCTGCGTTCCTTCGCGTCCGTGAACGCGCCTTTCTCGTGACCGAACAGCTCGGAATCGAGAAACGTCGCTGACAAGCCGGCGCAGTTGACTTCGACGAACGGGCCAGCAGAGCGCGGCGAGAGATTATGAAGGACGCGAGCCACCCACCCCTTGCCGGTCCCGCTTTCTCCTTGAAGTAGCACCGTAGACCGCTCGCTCGCCGCGAGCAGCTCGACCTGACGCGCCAGCTCGTGCATCGCCGGCGACACACCCAGAGATCCGGCGCTCTCGCCCTCATGGTCCAACGCACGCAGCCGGGCGTTTTGCCGGGTGAGGCGCACCTTCTCCGTGAGCCGCGCGATCGCGGCGGCGAGGTGACTCATGTCGACCGGCTTGGTGAGAAAATTCTCGGCGCCGAGCTGCATGGCGCGGACGGCGGTCTCGATGTCGCCCTGCCCGGTCAACAGTACGACCGCGGCGCCGTCGCGACGCAGCCGCTCGAGTACGACCAGGCCGTTCGAATCGGGAAGATGCAAGTCGAGCAGAACGACGTCGGGCCGGACGCGCTGGAACGTGTCGACCGCCTGCGCACCGGTACTCTCGCGCCACACCTCGTAGCCGATGCGCTCGAAATACTCGCCGATCGCGCGCAACACGCTCGCGTCGTCGTCGACGAGCAGCAACGTATCAGCCATGGCGTGCCTCGGTCGCTCGAAACGCCGATCCGACCAAGACCGTAAGCGCGCCCGGTAAGAGACGAGCCTCGAACGGTGTCGCGCCCGTGACTTCGCCATCGAGCTGCACCAGGCGACGCGGCTCCCCCTCCGCGACTTCGACACGAACGGTTCGCCCGCGCGCCCACCAGATGCGTTGCGATGCCTTCCCCACGCGCGTCGAACCGTTATGGCCCGTCCCAAACAGCAATTGCACGATCGCGCTGACGCTCTGGAGCGCACCGTTCGCATCGAGTGCCACGATGTCCAGCCAACCATCGTCAGGCGCCAGGTCGGCTCGGAGTCGCAGGAATCCCGGCGGCAGCTGCCCACAATTCAGAATCAGCAGCATGGCCGCGCGAATCTCGTGGAGCGTGCCGTCGACCGTCACGCGGTGGGTCGCGCTGCGCACGTTCGTCAGCGTGAGCGCGGCACGCGCGAGGTAGGCGCCGAGCTTCCAGCGGCGCTTCGACTGGAGGTCGGTGTCCGCCATCAGCTGCGCGTCAAAACCAGTTCCCGCGGCGACCGCGAAGTAATGAGGGCCATCTGCTCGCTCGACGACGCCGAGATCGATCGGATGTGGCCGAGCCGTGAGCAACGCGCGTGCGGCGCGCGCGGTGGTTCGGGGCAACCGGAGATTGCCCGCCAGCACGTTGCCTGTGCCGCCCGGGATCAAGCCCAGCGCGATCCCTGTGCCCGCGAGACCGGCCGCGACTTGCATCGCCGTGCCATCCCCGCCGTGGCTCACCAGCACATCAAAACCCTCGTCCCGTGCTTGCTCGGCGATGCGGCGCGCGTCGCCCGGACCGGTGGTGGTTCGCAGGTCGACATTCCAACCGCCGCGACCCAGGATGCGCAGGATCGCTGTGACGGCCCGCGCGTCTGCGCGCGCCGCGAAGGGGTTGGTGATCAGCAGCGCGCGCGTCACTCTAGTACCGTCGCTCCCAGAAGACGTCGAATCCGACTTGGCGCGACACGGGCCCGCGGATGTCGCTGGCGAGTCCGCAGCTGCGCACCGGCTCGAAGCTGGCTTCCGTGCGCCACTCGGGACTGAATCGAAATTGCAGACTGGCGCCCAGGGTGTTCGTCAGGCGGCTCTGGCTCTGGCCCTGGTTCTGCTGGCAGAAGCCCGCGTTCAGCACGAGGAATGTCTTGGCGCCGATTGCCCAGCCCGCGGCGACCTGCGCCCCGGCGAAGGGATTGTTGGGATCGCCCGGCCGAATCTCGAAATAATCGAGGGGCAACCCGAGATCGGAGACAGCCGTCCGTTCGAGCTCGCCCGCGACCAGCGACGCCGCCGCGCTGCGGACGAATGGCCCTTCACCGCCACCGAGCTCGAACGTGGGCTTCCCGAACATCAGATATGAGATCAGCTCGGTTTGGGACAGATCCTGGTTCTCCGCTTCGAGCGTCAACTTCGGCACGCGCAACGTCCCCTGGATGTGCGCGATGACAGTGATGTCCCTGTTGTCGGGACTCGCCCCCGGCAACGGATGCACGACGTGCCGCGCCGCGATGTCGAGCTCCGCGTCGAGGTCGGGAGTGCCGAAGTAGCGGACGGTCCCCTGATCGACGGTGAATTCCCGGGTCACCGGGCCGATGATCAAGCGATACGTGCCCCGAGGCGCCTGGAGCGTGCCGCTGAGGATGTAGTTGCTGCGCACCTTGTTCACCGCCACCGAGCCGGAGAGCTGGATGTTCGCTTCGTTGGAGCGCAGCCACACGTCCTCGCCCATCGTGAGCTGCAGATTTTGCACCTGCAGGCTGTCGAAGAAGAGGCTCTGGAATTCGGGGCCCAGTCGCTGCGTCCGAATCAGCGACGTGTCGATCAAGTCCTGCACCCACGGCTCGTCGAGGTTCACGACGCGCTTGTTCACGAGATCGGCGAAGTGCAACACGCCGGAGGTAACGGTGCCGCGACCCGTCAGCGTTGCGCCGAACACCGGACCGGTGAGCGACACGCGGCCACTCGCGGTGAGCGCGAGATAGCCTCTCAAGTCCAGCGCCTTGAACTCCGCCGTCGCGATATTCAGCGCGAGCACCGGCTTCGTCAGCCGCTCGAGCCGCATGTACCCGCTCAACTCGGCGCGCCCGCGATCCGACACCGCGCGAATCGTATCCACGCGGATCGTGTCCCCGTGCAGGGAGAGGCGGCCGTTGATATTCGTGTACCGCACGTTGAGCGCGGGGATGGACGCCGCGGCCTGGCCGATTTCGAGGCTGCCACGCAGCTGCGGCGCCGCCCAGGTGCCACCGATCCCGAGGTCTGCGGTAAACACGCCTTCGACCTGCCGGACCGTCGTCGTGACGGCAGCGAGCACGCCGAGGTCCACGCTGTCGGCGCGCGCTTGCACGGAAAGCGTATCGGGAAGCTGACGGTCAGCGACAGGAACGAGCGCCAGATCCAACGGCAGGTGGGCGGTCACGTTGAGCACCTGCTGCCCCGACCGCCACAGGTGCACCTCGCCGTTCAGCCGCCGGTTCCCGTAGTCGAGATTTCCGTCCATGAACGGCGCGCTGAACGAACCGAACGATGCATTTGAGAATGCAAATGAGCCGGTATAGGCAGGGTTGTCCCGCGTGCCCGTGGCCGCGACCGATGCGGTCAGCGCGCCTCGAACACCCACGGTGTCCTGTTGCAGTAGCGCATAGACGCCGGTCAGCGGGAAACTGTCCAGCGATACGCGCGCGTTGATGCGTCCGTGGCGCGGCAGATCTCCGGCGATCGACAAACGTCCGCGACTCGAGCCGGCGGCGTTGGCCAACGATGCCGAGTCCACGCGCAGCATCGAATCGCTCAGTGTGAGCGCCGTGGGATGCTCGAGGAACCAGACACCGCTCGGTAACAAGACCGCGAGCGAATCAATGGCGACGTGTTGTAGAGACCGGCCCGCCGGGCGCTCGTAGCGACCGCCGGCCAGGAACGCGCCCAAGTCGCCGACGCGAGAGCGCGCAAACCAGGTGAGTGAGTCTCGCGTGCCCTTGGCCTGGGCGGCGGCGGCGCCAAAGCCCAAGGTGCCGTAACCGAGGGAGTCGAGATTCGCGTCCAGCTCGAAACTCGGCACCGGACCCGGCTGAAAAAGAATCGAGCCCTCACCCTTCGGCATGTGCCAGCCGCGCCACCGCAGATCGGCGACCTGTGCCTCGGCGCCCAACGCTATCGAATCCAAGGCTCCTTCGAGCGTCAGCCGAACTTTCGCCGATCCCTTGAGTGCCTCATCCGGCGTGGGCCCACCGGTCAGCGTTCTCCCCGCGAGCCAGGTTGCCAGCGAATCGAGGACGCTGAGGCTATCGGCGTCGAAGTCGAACACCAGCGTGCCGCGGTTGGGGCGTTTCCAGCCGATGGAACCCCGGCCTTGCGTGAGCAGTCCCGGCTGCTGCAGCCGCATCGAGTCGACGTACACACGGTTGTCGGCGAAGTGAACCATGCCGCCACCGCTGTCGACCACCGTTCCCGCGAACAGCGATGGCGCGACATTCACGGACACTCTGCCGGTGGGTGGCGTCAGCGTGTCGCCTGCCACGCTGCCGCTTGCCGTGAATGTGAGACGCGTCGGTGGAATGTTCTTATTGTGCGCCAGCCAGCGCTGCACGCTCACGTCGGTGGCGCGCAAGGTAAACCCGCGAACGCCGTAGACGGGATGAGTGGTGGGCTCGCCGAGTAGCAAGGTCCCGTCGCCGCGGATCGCGCCGCCGCCGCCGAGCATCGCGAGATCGGCATGGGTTTCGAGACCGGCGAGAGAGCCGTCGAGGCGGATCGTGCCGGCGAGCGAACCACGCAGAGGAAAGTTGCGCGCCCTGCCGCTCAAGCCGTCGAGCGCCAGCGAGTCAGCATGCACATCGGCGAAGACGCCGAGGATCGGCGTGCGCGAGTCGAGCGCAACGACGCCACGGATGACACTCACGGGCCGGTTGCCGTCGTGGTGACGCAGCGTCCCGCTGAAGCTCGCGTTCTTGAGCGTACCGGTCAGCGTGCCAGTGGCATCGAGCTCGCCCTGGAGATCGAAGGAAGGTACGAGCCGCCGCACCGTGCCGAGATCGATGCGCCCGGCTTCGACCGCAAACGGCTGGAAGGCCAGCTCGTGCCCCGACAGGTTGATCTCGCCTTTGCCCTGGATCTGTGTCTCGGGCCACCCGGAGAGCATAGAATCCCGGAACGACCATCCTGTTTCGATCTTCAGCGCTCGCATCGGCCCGTCGACGATCGTCTGCCCGGTGAGACGGCCTGCGAACGGCAGCGTATCCAGGTACGGGCGGACGAGCTCGAGCGACAGATCGCGGGCCTGCAGATCCCCCTGTCTCAGCGCGACCAATCCCGAGTCGGCGGCGCTGTAGGCGGTGACGTGACCCGTAAGACGGCCTTTGCCCAATGCGAGGTCGAGCGGACGCAGCTCGATTTCGAGCACGCGTCCGCCGTGAGACGACAACGTCACGCCCCCGTGCAGCACCGCGTGCTCGGGAAAGCGTGGGTCGATGAAGCGGATGTCGGTCAGCGTTGCTGAATCGGCGCGCATCGCGAGGTTCCAGAGCACCGTGTCGCGCGGCCACTTCACCGTGCCACGCGCGCTGAACTGCGTTCCGGGGAAGCGCACGCGCGCCAGATCGACGTCGAGATTGTGGCCGTCGATCGTGATCCGGCCCTCGAGATCCGCGATCGAGAGCCGCGGGTCGCTGCTCTCCGTGGCGAGCCGCAGGAAGTCGATGCGAATCCCCCGCTCGCGCGGCGCCTGGATGCGCAGCGCCGCGAGCCGTGCATTGAGATGCTCGAAGCGGCGAATGCGGTAGCGGCCGTCCTCACCCGACGATTCGACTTCTTCGTTCGCGCTTGCGTGGCCGTGTTTCTGCAGCCGCAGCGTGAGCGAACCGTCGTCGATCTGCACGTTGCGTAACAGGATCAGTGACCGGGGTCCCGCTGGTCCGAGCCGCGCCACCGTGACGGTGTCCTTCACGTCGAGGCGAAGCAGCTCGGCGAAGTTGGTCTTGCCGTTGGCGTGCTGGACGATGTTGATCACCGGCCGGTCGAGCCGCACTTCCATGAAGACAATGCGGCCGGCCGCGAAATCGATGAGGTTATAACCGAGCTCGGCATGCGGCAGCCAGGCCACGAGGGTCGAATCAGGATCCCACATGCGGACGTCGCTGAGCACAACGCCGGTCAGCAGCGAGCCGCGCACTTCGCCGACCTGAATCGTGCCGGACACGGCATTTTGCACCGCCGCGCTCGCGATGCGGGCGAGCAGCGTCCGGCCCGCCTCCGTGCCGACCAGGGCGTTGAGGGCGCCGAGGAAGCAGGCGAGCAGTCCGACCAGCGACCAGAGGGCGACGCCCAAAGAGCGGCGCATGCTAGAACGCCTGTCCCACGGCAAACTGCACCACAACTTTTTGCCAGAATGACTTGTTCGCTCGGACCGGCGGATACGACTGGCGGATCTGGGTAATCGTGCTGGCCGTATCGCTGGTTTGGTACAGCAGCGGGCCACGCTCGGTCGCATACCCATTGTAGGCCGCGTCGATGCGTACCGGCCCGAGCGGCGTCGTGAAACGGACACCCGCGCCCGGTGTCACCCGCAGTCCGCGGATCGTGATTATTTCTTCGCCGCGCTCCCAGACCTGGCCCGCGTCCACAAAAATTCCGAGGCGCATACGCGACGACAGAATCGGCGACGGCAGGCGCAGCTCCGCGTTGGCGATGATCGCCGTATTGCCGCCGGTCGGCCGGGTCTGCACGTTGCGGAACACCGTTTCACCGGCGCGGCGCGACGCGGCCGTGTCGACTGCGGCGGGAGAGGTCGTATCAGGGCTGACGAGCACGTAAACCCGCGGTCCCAGTTCGTTACGTCCGTAGCCGCGGACTGAGTTGGGGCCGCCCCCGTAGAACCGCTGATCCGGCGGCACATACCCCACCTTCTGAGCGCCGATCTTGATGTTGCGCGGAAGAATCGTCCCGCCGCGCACCCGCCAGGCGAACACCGTGCGGCGACCGATGGGATAGTACTTGGCGACCTCGACCTCGCCGCGATTGAACTCGTAGGTGCTGTCCGAGCCGATGAGTCGGGAAGCATGCAGCAGGTTGATGGTCGAGACGCTCCCTTCGGTGGGATCCAGGACATTGTTCACACGGTCGCGAACGATTGTGATCGTCGCCGCGCCAAAGCCCCGCTTCTTGCGCAGAAACTCCTGGCTCTGCGCGACGCAGACGCGGAACAGGCTGCAGTACACGCCTGCGCTCGCCTTCGTACGCCCAAACGAATAACTGTAGCCCAGCGTCACCGGGAGCCGGCCACGTGTGTTCAAAGTCATCTCGGCGTTCCCGCCGACCGCTTCGCGCGTGTAGATGTTGAATTCCGAATGCCGCTCGAGCAGAAAGCCCAGTGTTCCAGTGTGCGAGCGGGATAGAAACGCCGGCTGCCGCAGGGTCATGCCGAGACTGTAATTGAGCGTATCGAATGTCCACTTGCCCGCGAAGGGATTACAAAATTGATCGAATCCCGTCGATCCCTTGGGCGTGCCGCCCAGCTTCGAGACGCGCGCGGAGAGATCGAGCGTTCGGGCGCCGCCCAAGAAATCGTGTGCGGTCCATCCGCTCTGCACGCGGAAACATTCCACGCTGCCGTATCCGCCCCCGAAGCGCAGCTGATGCCGCGGGCCCTCCAGCAGCTGCACCAAAACGCGAGCTGTCGAGTCACGGGGTGTGGTTTCTTGCGGCGCAACCGAATCGATCAGCACCACATTGACCGAGCTGAAGATGCCCATGCCATAAAGGTCGCGCTGCGTCTGATAGAGCGCGTCCTGCTTGAAGGGCTGACCGGGTCGTACCGACGTGACGCGCCGGACGGTGCCGGTATCCACGTCCCGCAAGCCGCGGATCTCCACCTCGCCGATCCGCGTGTGCGGGCCGGGCTGCGCATCCAGCTCCACTTCGGCCCGTAACACTCCAGCTTCCGAGTCGAAGTTTCGGAGCACTTCAGCGTACGGAAAACCGTTATTGCGGAGCCGAGCAACGATGGTATCGGCCGACGCCTGCATCAGAAAGCGGTTGAAGGGATCGCCAACCTGCAGCGGGAGGTCGTGTTTCAATTTGTCGATGTTGAAGATTCCTGCGACGCCCTTCACATCGAGCCGGGCGACCCGCACAGGGTCGCCCTCATGAATGCGAAACGTGACGTAGACATCCCGAGGTGTACGGCGCACCAAGGTGTCGACGACCGCATTCATGAATCCGCTCTGACGATACAGCAGGATCAGGCGCACGACGTCGCGCCGAAACTCGACTTCGCTGAAGTAGCGCTTTTCGCCGAGCCCGAGCCACCGCACCAACGGGCTCCGGGCCCACCAGCTCGATTTGGTCGTCGCGATCGCGCTCTCGAGCGTCAGATCGTCGAGCGCGCGGTTACCGACGAACGACAGCTCCCGCACGACCCGCTCCTGCTCCTGAGCGGAAAGAACGGTCGACGCCGCGAGCGCGGCGAGCAGCAGGAGGGATGCGACGCGCAATTGACGGGATTTGCCAGTCTTGGCTATGTTGCGACACTTGCTCCGCACTGTCAACCTTTTCGACACCGCGACGAGCGCCCTGTTCCTCTGTTTTCTCGCCGCCTGCCACGCGAGGTCAGGCGGCGGGAACGAGCTACGGGGACTCGTCTACTACGAAAGCAACGATCCACGCTCGCTCGATCCTGCGCTGTCCACTGATGTGCCTACGGGCGAGATGGTCTCGCTGTTGTTCGATGGTCTGACGCAGTTCGATCCCGACGGTAAACTGCTGCCCGGCCTTTCCGATCGCTGGACCGCCGACAAGAGGGCGCAGCGTTATGTCTTTCATGTGCGTTCGGGAGTCACGTTTCACGACGGCCATCCGTTCGTCGCGGCAGACGTCAAACGCTCATTCCTGCGTGTTCTGAATCCCGCAACGCACGGCGGACGAGTCTGGCCGCTGCTGCCGATCGCCGGCGCTCAGGACTATGCCGACGGCCGCGCCCTCGGCGTGCGCGGCATCGAGCTCCTCGGCGACAGTGCGGTGGTCTTCACGCTGACGCAGCCGCTCGCCGTCTTTCCGAAATTCCTTGCCATGCCGGTCGCCGCGATCGTGCCGTCTTCCCTAGCGCCCGACTTCGGCCAGCGGCCCATTGGCACGGGTCCGTGGCGATTCGTCGCGTGGGAGCATGACGACTACCTCCGGTTCGCGCGCAATCCGTCGTACTGGGGCGGCGCGCCACGCGCCGAATCGCTCACCGTTCGCATCGTGCCCGAGCCGCTGACACGCGCGGCAGAATTTCTCGCGGGCCGCCTTTCGGTTGCTGAAATCCCGTTCGGTGAGACGATGAAGTGGGAGCACGAGCACGCCGACTGGCTGCACCGCAAAGCCGCGCTGCGCGTCGTGTACGTGGCGCTCAACAATCGCCGTGGTCCGCTGCGCGATCCGAACGTGCGCCGCGCGATCAATCACGCCGTGAATATCCCTCAGATCCTCAGCACCGTCTGGAACAGCCGCGGCATCGCGGCCGCGGGATCGATTCCGCCCGCGCTGGGCGGCAGCGACCCGACGCGCCGGCCCTACGCCTACGACACCACCGAGGCGCGACGGCTGCTGCGCGCCGCCGGGTACCCGGACGGGTTCGCCGTGCAGCTCTGGCGGTCGGGCACGAACGTGGAGCTGGGTCGCGTTGCGCAGGCGCTGCAGGCGCAGCTCTCGGCCGTCGGGATCCGAGTCGAGATCGTGTCCCGCGATGCGTCCAGCATGCGCGAAGCGGCGCGGAAGGGTGAGACCGACATCGCGCTGCTGGACTGGTGGGCCGATTATCCCGATGCGGACAACTTCCTCTATCCGCTCTTTCACAGCACCAGCTTCGGGCCCGGCGGCAACGTTTCCTTCTATAGCGATCCGGTCACCGATTCGCTGATTCTCACGGCGCGCCGCACCGTCGATCAGCAGGCGCGCGAGGCGCTCTACCGCCGCATCGAGACCCGAGTCTTTCGCGCGGCGCCGTGGATCTACCTGTGGTTTCCGATCGATCTCTGGGCGGCCCAGCCCTCCCTCGACGGGTGGGACGTGCCGGTGATCTTCAACGGCCAGCGCTGGATCAAAGCGCACCCCAAGTGATCCGGCTCGTCGTCGGCCGACTGCTGGCGATCGTTCCGACCCTGTTCGGCGTGCTCGTCGTCGCCTTCCTGCTGCTCAACGTCATCCCCGGAGACCCGGTCGCCGAAATGGTTGGGGAGCGGGCCGACTCAGCCACGATCGTCCGGTTGCGCGCCGAGCTGCATCTGGACGAGCCGGTGCCCGTGCAGTTCGGCCACTATCTCTGGGGCGTCGTACGGGGCGATTTGGGCCGGTCCTACATCACCCAGCGTCCCGTCCTCGGCGACCTGGCCGAGCGATTTCCCAAGACACTGCAACTCGCGGGAGCCGCGATGTTGCTCGCGGCGACGTGTGGTATCGCGCTCGGCGTGCTCGCGGCGATCAGGCCAGGCGGTGCGGTCGACCGATTCAGCATGTTCATCGCCTACGTCGGCGTATCCTTCCCCGTCTACTGGGTCGGTTTGCTCCTGATCCTGTTGTTCGCCGTCGCGTTGCAGTGGCTGCCGCCGTCGGGGTACGGCGGGATCGCGTTTCTGGTGCTTCCCGCGCTAACGCTCGGCACGCGTTCGATCGCGTTTCTCGCGCGCATGACACGCGGCGCGATGCTCGACGTGCTGCCTGCCGATTTTGTGCGGACGGCGCGGGCGAAAGGTCTTCCGGAACGGCGCGTCATCGGCCGCCACGCGTTTCGGAACGCGCTGCTCCCGATTATCACCGTGCTCGGACTCGACGTTGGCAATTATCTCACCGGAAGTATTCTCACCGAGACGATATTTTCCTGGCCGGGCGTGGGCCGATACGTGTTGCTGGCGATTCAAAAGCGCGATCTACCGGCGATCCAGGGCAGCATCCTGTTCCTGTCCGTGATTTTCGTGCTGGTCAACCTTCTCACTGACGTGCTCTATGCGAAAGCTGATCCTCGCGTCGCTTACGATTAGCGCCGCGGCTTCTCTCCAGGCGCAAAGCCGCGGCTCATTGCAGCAGCGCATCACGCGGCTGCTCGATCAGCCGCCGTTCGATCGCGCCACCTGGAATGTGTACGCCCAGGACGATCGCGGGCACGTCCTGTTCAACCGCAACGGCGATCACTTCTCCGTACCGGCGAGCAACACCAAGCTCGTCGTTGCCGCCGCCGCGACAGTCTTGCTCCCCGCCGATTATCGCGTGCGAACGAGCGTGTATGCGAACGGCACGGTGACGGACGGCGTGCTGAAGGGCGATTTGATTCTCTACGGGCGCGGCGATCCAACGTGGTCCGAGCGCTGCTACGCGGTGGATACGTTGGCGCCGGGCGCTTGTGACTCGACGTGGACCGCCGTCGACGCCATCGCCGATTCGTTCAAGGCGCACGGGCTGCGCCGCGTCACCGGCCGAATCGTCGGGGACGGATCGTATTTCGAGCCGACACTGACGCACTGGAACTGGGGCTCGTTCGACCTCAACTGGTGGTACGCGGCGCCCGTCTCGGGGCTCGGGTTTCACGACAACAGCGTCGACTTCCAAATCACGCCCGGCGGCGCGGTGGATCAGCCGCCATCCATCACCTGGAATCCCGACCTCCATCTTTTCACGTTCGAGAACCGCGCGCGGACGGTGCCGCCGGATTCCAGCACGACGATCGGCGACAACTTCTTTCGCAAGCCGGGGACACTCGACATTTGGGCCGAAGGGACGGTGTCGCTGAGCCGCACGCCGTGGATCGAGAGCTTCGCGCTACCGGATCCGAGTCTCTATGCCGCTCGCGCGCTCGAGCTGTCTCTACAGCGCAAGGGTGTGTCGGTGGAAGGGGGCGCAGCCAGCACGACCGACTCGATGGTCTACCGTGCCGTACGCGTGAACCCCATCGTCGAATATCGCGGCCGACCGCTGTCCGACATCATTTTCCCGATCCTGAATACCAGTCAGAACTGGTTTGCCGAAATGCTGCTCAAGATTCTCGGGCGCGAGGTCGGTGACACGGGAAGTTGGGCGAAGGGACTAGACGTCGAGAAGCGATTCCTGATGGATTCGGTGAAGGTCGACTCGACGGCGTTCGCGCTCGATGACGGCTCGGGATTATCGGCGGGCAATCTCGTGACACCGCACACGTTCGTGCAGCTCCTCGCCTACATGTATCGCCATCCCAAGCGGCGGCCATTTCTTGCGGCGTTGCCGCGCGCCGAGCAGCGCGGCTCGCTGCAGAAACGCTTCGGCGCGACGCCACTGGAAGGTCGCGTGCTCGCGAAAACGGGATCGATTTTCCGGGTGAACACATTGTCGGGCTACATCGAGCGCGCGGACGGGCGGGTGATCACGTTTTCGATTCAAGCCAACGCACATGATGTGCCGAACAGACAGATGCTCGCGCAGATAGACTCAGTGGTCGTTCAACTCGCGCGCTAATCTTCTTTCTGTCCAAAAATCGCCATGTTGGAGCTATGTCCCGGCTCGAACTTGGCGGATGGATTGAGAAAGTGCACGGCGTGGTTGACGGCGATACACGCCTCGGCCACCCCCGTCGCGATTAGTTTCAGCTTCCCCGGATAGGTCGTGATGTCTCCCGCCGCGTAGATGCCCGGGATATTGGTTTCCATCGTCTGCGACACCTTGATGTCACCCTTCTCGATGTCGAGCCCCCACTCCGCGATCGCGCCCAGTGACGAAACGAAGCCGAGCTGCGGGATCACGCAGTCCATCGGCAGCGTCTCTTCCTGTTTCGTCTTGTTGTTGATGATGGTCACGCGCTCGATGCGGTCGGCTCCACTAATCGCCTTCAGCTCCCAGAACGTGCGCAGCTCCATCTTCCCAGCCGCGGCGAGCGCCTGCACCTGGTCGACGGTCGCCTGGTGGGCGCGGAAGCCGTCGCGCCGGTGGATCATCACGATCGATTTGGCGACGCCCTGAAGGTTCACCGCCCAGTCGAACGCCGAGTCACCGCCGCCGACGATGAGAATTCGCTTGCCCGCAAAGGTTTGCAGATTGAGCACGCGATCGTGGAGTCCCTTGTCGTTCCACTGATCCACGTCTTTGAGTGGCAGTTTGCGCGGCGTGAAGGCGCCGATCCCGCCGGCGATCAAGACGGTGCGGCCCGGATATTCATCCTTGTCGGTGACGATCGTGAACAGCGGTTGGCCATTCTCCTGTGTGCGCTTGAGGCCGATCACCTTCTGCGCAAGATGCACCGGCGGCTTCCACTGCAGTCCCTGCTCCGCCATCCCCTTCACCAAGTCTTTGGCGAGAATCTTCGGGAAGCCGGCAACGTCGAAGACGTATTTCTCGGGGTAGAGCGCGGTCAGCTGGCCGCCGACTTGATCCAGGTTATCGATCAGCCGGTGGGACGCGCCACGCATGCCGGCATAAAACGCCGCGAACAGACCCGTCGGGCCGGCGCCGATGATGGTGATATCTTTCGCGTCTTGCATCGGGCCAACGCTAACCTGCTTCTTGTCCTGGTCCTAGTGGGATGCGCCGGTACCGGGCGGCCTGCCGCGCTCGGCTGGAGCCTCGGCGGCGAAGCCCACGTCTTCATCGCCGGCGACCGATTGGCGCGGGATCTGTACCACCAGCTCACAGGCAACGGCGGGGGCGGGGGGGGCGATCTCGCCGACTCGTTGCGCATCAGACCGCTCATCACCGTTGATCCCGACAGTCGACGTAACGCGACGGTACTGTCGGCGAGCGGCGCGGCCCCGGCGCGGCTGGTGCTCGCCCGTTTTCATGCGCCCGAGACCTGCGGATATGCCGAATCGGTCACGGAGCTCGTATTCGCGTTTCCGCCGGGAGGTGCCGCGGGTCACAGTACGCCACCGTCTCACGTCCCCGTCGTCGCGCTTCTCAATGCGCAGCCGTTCGCGGGTGGCGCCGGCACGCCGTCGTCGTCACTCTCTCGACAGGCCGCGATTCATCTCGTCACCCGCGTCGCTCAACGCGCCGACAGTATGAGCGGGAGCCCTGCTGCATTGCTGCGTCCGCTCGTGCTCGATGCGGACCAGGCGTCGGACGCCGGCGAGGTCGTGCCGCTGTTCCGCAGCAGTTCATCCTACGCGGTGGGTTTCCGAGGACGATTCGTTCGCGCAGCGGACACGTTGCTGATCACGGGAGTGGCCGTCACAGACACCGCGTTGCGCGCCCTGCGGTGGGTCCTCCGTCCACAGCGCACTCGGCTCGTCGGTGGGATGATTTCGGCCGGTGCGCGGCGCTACTCGCTGCGAGGAGCGGTGGCCGGCGAGGGCGGCGGGACGCTGCTCTTGGTCGACGAGATCGCGGACGTGAGCATCAGCGATTCCCGCGCCGTGGCGCTGGATGCCGCCACGCGCACCGTCATCGCGGAGCAACCGCTCGCGCTCCGTTGCCCCTGACGGTACGTTCCCGACTCGTGAAGATCTACACGAAGACTGGCGACTCTGGTGAGACGGGACTCTTCGGCGGCGGCCGCGTCCCCAAAGACCATCTGCGTGTGCGCGCGTATGGCGAAGTCGACGAGCTCAACGCGGCGCTCGGATTTGCCGCGACGCTGGAGCCCGTTCCTTTCGAGTCCAGCCTGCTGCAGGCGATCCAGCGAGACCTCTTCACGATGGGCGCCGAACTCGCGAGTAAAGATCCTGGTAAACTGCGCGAAGTGCTTGACGCCGCGGACGTCGACGCGCTCGAGAAGGTCATCGACCGTTACGAGGCCGGCCTCACGCCACTGAAGAACTTCATTCTCCCGGGCGGTTCGCCCAAGGCGGCAGCGTTGCACGTCGCGCGCACGGTCTGTAGGCGGGCCGAGCGGGCGGTGGTGAGCTTGAACCGCGAGCAGCCGACCAACCAGACCGTCATCCACTATCTGAACCGGCTTTCCGATCTGCTGTTCGTGCTGGCGCGCGCCGTCAACGCGCAGACGGGGCACGCCGACGTCACGTGGTGACGATTCGCGTCTCGCTCCAGGAACAGCGGGACGCTTCTTACGACATCCTCATCGCCCCCGGACTCTTCCAGCAGCTGGACGAGCTCCTGAAGCGCCACTGTCCAGCGGCGGCGTATGCGCTGATCTCCGATTCGCACGTCGGAAAGTTGTACGGGGAGCCTCTGGCGGCACAGCTCGAGCAGGCCGGCGTCACGGTGAGACTTTTGACGTTTCCCGCAGGGGAATGGAACAAGACACGCGACACCTGGGCATCGTTGAGCGATCGCATGCTCGCCGCGCAGCTCGGCCGCGATTGCGCGGTCATCGCGTTGGGCGGCGGGGTCGTGAGCGACGTCGGTGGCTTCGTGGCAGCGACATACCTGCGGGGCGTGCCACTGGTCCAAGCGCCGACATCGCTGCTCGCGATGATCGATTCATCGATCGGTGGGAAGACCGGCGTCGACGTAGCGGCGGGGAAGAATCTGTTGGGCGCATTTCACCAACCGTGCCTCGTCATCGCCGATCTCGATGCGCTGGGATCGTTGTCGAGCGTGCAGCTGTCCGCCGGTCTCGCCGAGGCGGTAAAGCACGGCGCGATCGCCGACGCGGAATACTTCGGCTTTCTGGAACGGCAATACGCGGAAATCTTCGGAAAGCACGCGCCCGCCCTGGAACGGCTGGTGCGCGGGTCGGTCGAGATCAAGGCGGCGATTGTCGCGCTCGACGAGCGCGAGGCCGGCCGGCGCGCGATCTTGAATTTCGGTCATACCGTCGGCCACGCCATTGAAGCGACGTCGAAGTACGAGGCATTGCACGGTGAGGCGGTCGCGATCGGGATGGTCTACGAAGCGCGGCTCGCCGAGTCGCTCGGGATCGCAGCGGCCGGTACGGCGTCGCGTATCGCCGCGGTCCTGGAGCGGCTCAACTTGCCCATCGAGCGGCCGGATGCGAGTCGGGTGGACGATCTGATCGAGGCGATGCGATCGGACAAGAAGGTGCGCGCGGGGGAGCTTCGGGTTGCGATCCCGCGCGCCATTGGTACGCCCTACGGCAACGACCAGGACGGCTGGACTGTAGCCGTTGACGAGGATTTGATGCGTCAGATTCTGGTCAACACATAGCCCACATTCCTGTCCACCTCTCCACAGCTTTTTCTCATCCTTCGGATTGACTCCGTTCCGAGGGGAATCACTGGGTGGGAAAGCTGTTTCCACAGCGCATGTGGATAGTGGACAAACCACGGAATGCTCACATATCCATTAATTTGTGATGTGGATAACCGTGGAGATTTGCACCTATTGGCAGGAAAACCTATATTGCCGCGGTTCCCGTTGGCCTAAATGGCGGCAGCGCCGTCCGTTCCGATCACAACACGGCAGTCTGGGAGAACCCGCATGGCTCGGTCGAATGGCGGCAAGGCGAAAGCGTTTTTCCGCACCACCCCCTCCGGAGCATTCGACCAGTACCTGCAAGACATACAAAAACTCCCCCTCATCAAAGACCCTGCGGAAGAACGGCGTCTCGCTCGCCGCGTGCAACGCGGCGATGAAAAAGCCGCCGAGCGTTTGGTAACGGCCAACCTTCGTTTCGTCATCTCGTACGTAAAGAAATACCAAGGCCACGGACTCGATCTCTCCGAGTTGGTCGCCATCGGCAACGAAGGACTCCTCAAGGCCGTCAAGAAGTTCGATCCCGATCAAGGCGTCAAATTCATTTCGTACGCCGTGTGGTGGGTGCGGCAAGCGGTTCTGAAAGCGTTGGCGGAGCAGACGCGCAGCGTTCGCATTCCGCTGAATCAGAATTCCCAGCTCATTCGCATGAGCCGAACGGAGACGTATCTCTCACAGGAGCTCGGCCGGGAACCCACCGACAACGAAATCGCCCAGGCACTCGAAGACAGCGTCGAGAATGTCCGCACCGCGCGCCGCATGACGGCCGCGGAGTTGTCGCTCGACGCGCCCGTCGATCGCACCGACAAGGACGCGGCGACGCTCGGCGAGCGCTTCGCGGGACAGGAAGGCGGCGAGATCGAAGAGCGCACCGACGGCAAGTTGATGCGCGAATTCATCGACCGGATTTTCCAGAAGTACCTCACGCCACGCGAGCGCAAGATTCTCTATCTCTACTACGGACTCGAAGAAGGCAGCGAGGCGATGACGCTCGAAAAGATCGGCGCACTGATGGGCGTCACTCGTGAGCGCATCAGACAGATTCGCGAGCGCGCTTTCGAGAAGCTCCGCGAATCGCCTGACGGGAAGGCCCTAAAGGGATTCTGGCGAGCGGCCTAGGACAGGCAAAGGCTAGACAGGGCTTGAGGGGTCGGGACATGCAGGATTGTCCCGGCCCCTTTTGACTGTTTACCGCGGTGTGCCTGTACATCTAGTATATAGCATGTCCTCGCTTTCTCACCTGGCTCCGGACCTCGCTTCTATTGTTGGAGCTCGGCACGTTCGCGAAGCTCGCGCGGAGCGCGTCACATACTCGATGGACGGGCTTCCCACTCATCGCCGCCTTCCCGATCTCGTAGTTCTTCCGGGTACTCGCGAAGAATTGATCGCGGTCGTGCGTCTGCTCGCTGCGCACGACGTTCCGTTCGTGCCGCGCGGCGCGGGGACTGGTCTCTCGGGCGGCGCGCTAGCAGATGAAGGCTCCGTTCTGATCGTGCTGACACGGTTGAATCGGATTCTCAAGATGGATGCTGGCAACCGTGCAGCGATCGTGGAGCCCGGCGTCGTGAACGCGAAGCTGAGCGCAGCGGCACAGCCACACGGATTGCAGTACGCGCCCGATCCCTCGAGCCAGAGCGCCTGCACGATCGGCGGGAACGTGGCCGAGAACGCCGGCGGGCCACACTGTCTCAAGTACGGCGTCACCGCGAATCACGTGCTCGCGCTCGAGCTATTGCTCGCCGACGGCACGATGGTGGAAAGCGGGAGCCCCGGCGGCGAGCCGTGGGGTCCCGATCTCGTCGGGCTGTTCGTGGGTTCCGAGGGAAACTTCGGCATCGCCACGAAAATCACCGTGCGTCTGACGCCGCTGCCACGCGCGGTGCGAACGATGCTCGCGGACTTCAATGGACTGCGGACGGCAGGTGAAGCAGTCTCCGCGATCATCGCCGCCGGCATCGTGCCGGCGGCCCTCGAGATGATGGATCAATCCTGCATCGCCGCCGTCGAGGATTCTGTGTATGCGGCGGGGTATCCGCGCGATGCCGCCGCCGTCCTGCTCGTGGAGCTGGACGGCCGCAACGAGGCCGGCGTCATCGCGGAGACCGAGGCGGTTGCCGAGCTGCTGCGGAAATCGGGCGCGCGCTCGGTGCGCATTGCCGCGAGCGAAGCGGAGCGCGAGCGACTGTGGCAGGGACGCAAGAAGGCGTTCGGCGCCATGGGACGACTGTCGCGCGACCTGGTCGTGCAGGACGCCGTGGTGCCGCGCTCCGCGCTCCCGCAGGTTCTCGAAACGATTTGCACAATCGCGAAACGGTATGACCTCGTCGTCAGCAACGTCTTTCACGCGGGTGACGGCAATCTGCATCCCAATATTTCGTTCGATGCCACCGATCCGGCGCTCAAACAACGCGTCGAAGCCGCGAGCGCGGAGATCATGTCGACATGCATCGCCGCCGGTGGTACGATCACGGGCGAGCATGGCGTGGGCATCGACAAGCTGCGCTACATGCCGCTCATCTTCGATCCGGAGTCTCTGGGTGCAATGCAGGCGGTGCGGCGGGTGTTCGATCCGAAAGAACGGGTGAACCCCGGCAAGGTGGTACCGGTGCACGCGTGCCGGGAGTGGACATCAATTCGAAGTGCGAAATTCGGAATGCGAAATGACGATCGACAGTTCAATTCCGCATTTCCCATTTCGCATTCCACATTAGAGCCTGTTCCATGACCATCCTCGAGAAAGTCACCGCCTTGTTGGGCGAAGGCGCCGTCCTCGAGCCCAGCACCGACCGCGTCCCCCGCATCGCTCCCGGATCTCCGGACGCCGTCGCACTCCTGCTCGGCACGGCCCATCAGGAAGGCTGGCGGGTGCGCATCGAAGGGGCGGGCACGTGGCTGCAGAGCGACGCGCCCGCCGACCTCGCACTCACCACCCGTCGGCTCGACCGCATTCCCGCTGTCGAACCGGCGGATCTGACCGCCACGGCGGAAGCGGGAATCGGATTGGACCAGCTGCGCCAACAGCTCGCCGATCGCGGCGCCTGGCTGAGCATTGATCCGCCGGGCCTCGCGGGCCGCACACTTGGCTCCATCGTCGCCACCGCGACTGCCGGCCCGCTGCGACATGGCTTCGGTCCGATCAAAGATCATCTCCTGGGCGTGACGTTCGTGACCGGCGATGGCCGCATGGTACAGAGCGGCGGCCGAGTGATGAAGAATGTCGCGGGCTACGATCTCACACGATTGCAGGCCGGCGGGTTCGGCGCGTTCGGCGTCATCGTCCTCGTGCACCTGCGACTGCGCACGCTGCCGCGCGCCGACGTCACCTATCTGCTCGAGGGTGCGCGCGAGGATCTCACGCAGGTTGGCGAAGACATCGCGGCCGCCGGACTCACGCCGGCCGCCCTCGAGCTCGTCTCACCCGCGCTCGCCCGCCGCGAGCGCTGGGTGCTCGGCGTGCGACTCGCCGGGTCACCGGCCCTGGTTGCCGCCGACGAGGCCGGGCTGAGAGCGGCGAGTGGCGGCGCTCGGTTCATGCCGCTGCGCGCTGAAGAGGCACACGCATTCTGGATGCGTCTCGCCGAGGGATTTGCGGTCCGGCCGGTCACGTTCCGCATCGGCGGCGTGCCGTCGGCGAGCGACGAGCTGCTCGACCTGCTCCAACACCAGCTTGGCGACGAATGGATCTCCGCGTCGCCGGCGGCGGGCGCGATCCGGTGGACGGGCGACGCCACCATCGATCGGCTGCAGCGGTTGCGCCGCACGCTCGCGGGACTCGAGGTGCCGCTCACGCTCGAGCGCGCGCCGTGGCCGCTGCGCGGCGCCGTCGGCCACTTTGGCGCGTATCGCGAAGGCGTGGGCCCGCTCGTAGCCGGACTGCGCCGCACGTTCGATCCCGGCAGCGCGCTCGTGGTTGCCACAGAAGGCTCATGACGCGAGGAGGCTTCGAAGGGCTGGACGCATGCGTGCATTGCGGTTTCTGTCTTCAAGCTTGCCCGACGTTCCTCGCCACCGGAGATGAATCCGATTCACCACGCGGCCGCATCGAGCTGATGCGGGCCCTCGAGCGCGGCGACCTGACCGCCGACGATGCCGCGCTCGCCTACCACCTCGATCGCTGTCTCGGCTGCCGCGGCTGCGAGCCCGTCTGCCCTTCGGGTGTGCAGTATGGCCATGGCCTCGAGGCGGCTCGCGCACGACTCACCACCGCTCGCGGCGTTCCGCGCCTTGCGAGAATGGCGCTCTGGGCGCTGACGACGCCGGGAGTGAGTGCGGTCGTGTACTGGTTCGCTCGCGTGCTGAGAGCGACCGGACTCCCGCGACTGTTCGCTGGCTGGGGAAGATTCCGATTTGCCATGGGGATGCTGGCGGCGACAAAACCTGACGGTAAGAGACGGTATGGGACGGTAAGAGACGGTGAGGGTAGGCGCATAACTCCTACCGTCCCTTACCGTCCCTTACCGTCCCTTACCGTCCAGTTATTCCGGGGCTGCGTCCAAGACGGTCTCTTCTCCCACGTCCACGATGCCACCGTGCGCACCTTAGGTATCAACGGCTACGACGTCCGCGAAGTCTCGGGCCAGGGGTGCTGTGGTGCGCTGCATGCACACGCGGGATTGATCGACGAGGCACGCGAGCTGGCGCGCAAGAATGTCGATGCATTCGGCGATGGCGAGGAACCCATCGTCGTGAACAGCGCCGGATGTGGGGCCATGATGAAAGAGTACGGGCGTCTCCTCGGTGACGAGCGATGCGAGCGTCTCGCTGCGCGCGTTCGCGACGTGACCGAGCTCCTCGCCGGCGATGCGATCAAGGGACCGGTGCCGGGAGCCCCGCTCGACCTGCACGTCGCGTACGATCCACCGTGTCATCTCCTGCACGCGCAAGGCGTCGCCGTTCCGCCGCTGAAGCTCTTCGCGGCGATCCCGCTGCTCGAGCTCGTGCACGTGCCCGGCGCCGCCGAGTGTTGCGGGAGCGCGGGGCTGTTCACACTGCTCGAACCGGAGATGTCGCGCGCGGTGTTGGCGGCAAAGATCGAGCGGCTGCGAGTCGCGGCGCCGCAGGTCGTCGCGACCGGCAATCCCGGCTGCGTGATGCAAATCGGCGCTGGGTTGGCGGCCGCCAGGGTTCCGGCGCGCGTGCGTCACCCGGTCGAGCTGCTCGATGACTCCTATCGCGCGGCGGGACGCTACGAATGACGGCGCGCCTCATCTCCACGCCCGACGGCGTGGAACTGGCGCTGCATCGCATGCGCGCCTATCGAGACGGCCGCCCCGCCGTGTTGCTGGTCCACGGCGCCTTCACGAATCATCGCTTCTGGCTGCACTCCGAAGACGGCACGGGAGGGATGGGGGGGATGGGGGGGATGGGGGGGATGGGGGGGATGGCCCATTTCCTCGGCGCCGCGGGCCTGGACGTCTGGCTCGCCGATCTCCGACATCATGGCGAAAGCGCGCGCGAACCGCGACGCGGTGCCTGGACGTTCGAGGATTGGGTCCTGAACGATACGCCCACATTGGTTGCTCGCGTGCGCGAAGAGACCGACGGCGCGCCACTCGCGTGGATCGGACACTCGGCAGGCGGCGCCGCGGGTCTGTGCTGGCTGGCGCGCGTTGCGGCGGCGGCTCCGCTTGCCGCGGTCGTCACGCTCGGGACGCCGGGCCCGCGCCGGCTCGGACCCGTACGGAGGACGCTCGCCGCCTCCACGATTGCGCTGTCGCGCGCGTTGGGTCGCTTCCCGGCGCGGGCGCTGCGCTTCGGCAACGAAGACGAGGCGGCGGAAATCATCGCCGAATGGATGGAGTGGAACGTGCGCGGCGCGTGGCTCGGGATGGATGGATTCGACTACTTTGGCGGCCTGGCGGCAGTGAGCGTCCCGTACCTTGGCGTGGCGGGGACCGCCGATCGGATCTTCGCGCCGCCAGCGGCGTGCCGGCAGGTCGTCGACCGCGTCGGATCGCGTCGCAAGCTGCTCGCGGTCGAGCCGGGATTGACGCATCGTGGCCTGGTGCTATCCGACCGCGCGCGCCAGTCCTGCTGGCCGAACGTGGTCGCGTGGCTGAAGGAGACGCTGTGACCGAAGCCGTGTTGTTCGATTTCAACGGCGTGTTGGTCGACGATGAGGCGGAGCATTGTGAGGCGCTCCAGGCCGTCCTGCGTGACGAAGCCATCACGCTGTCACGCGAGCAATACTACGCCGCCTATCTGGGCTTGGACGACCGCACTGGATTCGTTCAGGCGTTTCGGCGCGCGAATCGCACGCTGACAACCGAGATCTTGAATCGGCTCGTCGAGGCCAAATCGCGCGTCTATCTCGCGCTCGTTGCGAAGTCGTTGCGGCTCGTCCCGGGTGCTACCGAATTCGTGCGCGATGCCGGCGGGCGCTACCGGTTGGGAATCGTTTCCGGTGCACTGCGCCGCGAGATTGACGTCGTGTTGCGCAAGTCGGGGCTGGGGGATCGATTCGAGATCATCATCGCCGCGGATGATGTGCGGCATTGCAAACCCGATCCTGCCGCCTACCTCGCCGCCCAGGCCGCTTTCAACAAGAGACGACCGGTTGCGGCAAATGCATGCGTCGCGATCGAGGATTCCCGCCCGGGCCTCGAGGCGGCGCGCGCGGCAGGAATGTCATGCGTGATGCTGACGACGAACTACCCCGCGAGCACATTCGGCGGCCGGGGCGCCGCGCTGGTGTGGGATTCATTTTCCGGACACACCGCGGCCGAGCTCGCAGACTTATGAGCGACACCTTTCCCGCCGCGTCTGCTCCCACCGTCGTGCGCCTCGATCGCGACGACGTGCCGGTCGAGATCGTCGATCAGCTGCGCGCCGGCGCCGTGGTCGCGCCGGCCGACGTCGGCGTCATCGATCTCACCGGCGCGGGCTCCCGAGAGGGAGCGGTCTCCTGTTTTCAGGGATTGCTCACGAGTGACATTGAAAAGCCGGGCGACGGGGCGTTCGTGTACGGCGCGCTGCTCACACCGAAAGGGATGATCGTCGTGGACGGCTGGGCCGCGCGCCTTGGGTCGCGGGTCCGCTTCACCGTGCCGACGGAAGGGCGCGACCGCGCGCTGACGATCCTGCAACGGTCGGTGCCGCCGCGACTCGCGCGCTCGGCGGATCGCACCGAAGACATGACGGTCCTGCGAATCACCGGCGCACACGCCGCGGCAGTGATGGGAGCCGCCGGCCTGCCGATGCCGCATGGTCCGAATCGCGTCCTCGAAACGACCGTCGGCGAGATACCGCTTGAAGTCGCCCGCGCGCCCGAGTCGGCGCCCTTCCTGCTTCAGATCACGGTCGCTTCGCAATATCGCGATGCCGTGGTAGAGCGGCTGGTGCGCGGTGGTGCGCATCCAGGCCAGCCGGCCGCACTGGAGCTGGCGCGGATCCTCGCGGGGTGGCCGCGACTCGCCTCGGAAGTCGACGAGAAGACGATCCCGCAGGAGCTGCGCTTCGATGAGATCGGCGGTGTCTCGTACACGAAGGGCTGCTACACCGGCCAGGAAACCGTCAGCCGGCTGCACTTCCGCGGTCACGCGAACCGACATCTGCGTGGGCTGCTCTTCGAGACGGATCCGCCGGCCGCTCCGGCGATCGGCTGGAGTGCCGTCACGGATGACGAACGCGAGGTCGGCCGCGTCACCAGCATCGCCTGGTTGCCGGACGGCGGCGGCTCGCTCCTGGGACGCTGGATTGGTTTGGCGGTGCTCCGCCGCGAGGTGCCGGTAGGCGCCGTCGTGCGCGCCTCGGGCAGAGAGGCTCGCGTCGTCGATCTTCCGTTCGCGGTTCCCAGCGTCCGGCCGGCGTGACCGTCCTCATCTCGGGCGGCAGTGGGCTCGTGGGGACTCATCTTCTCGACGCCCTGCGTGCCCGTGGCGAACGCGTCCGGGCGCTCGTGCGCCCCGATTCGCAGGCAATTGTCGCGGGCTTTGGTGCCGAGCCTGTGACCGGAGATGTGACAGACCCCAGGGCGTGGGAGCGCGCCGCCGCTGGAGGTGAAGTCACAGCGATCGTGCATGCCGCCGCGATCGTCGTTGCGCGCGTCTCGCTCGATGAGTTCATGCACGTCAACGTCGGCGGCACCAGGCTCGCGGTCGAGACGGCGCGGCGGCTGCGCGTCCCGCTCGTCCACGTGTCGACGGTCGCGGTCTATGGGCGCTCTGTCGAACCGCCGGCCGGCGGGCGCGGCTGCGGCGAGGATTTCCCGTTTCAACCGCTTTCCGAGCACGATTATTACGCGCGCAGCAAGCGGGCAGCCGAGGAGATCATCCGCGCAGCAGCCGAGCGCGACGGCCTGTCCGTCATAGCCGTCAGGCCTAACGTGATCTACGGAGAGCGCGACAACCTGTTCACGGCGCGCGTCATTGCCACGATGCGGCGCCGCGTGCTGCCGCGCTTCGGCCCGGGCACGAACCACTTGTCGTGCGTGTACGCAGGCAACGTCGCGTCGGCGATTTTGGCTGCTCTCGATGCACGGCCGTCGACGGGTTTCCGCGCGTACAACGTCACGCGTGACAGGCCGCCGTTGCTGACGCAGCGTGAGTTCTTCGGGCAGTTCGCGCGGGAACTGGGGATCCGAGTCCGTTTCGTTCCCGTTCCCATCACCATCGCCGCCGTCGGGGTCGCGATCTGGAGTACGCTGCAGCGACTGCTCCAGCCCCAGCGCTACACCGGCCTCGCCGCGGCGGCGGTCTCATTCATTGTGGGTGAGAATCCGTACGCGACGGATCGGATTCGGAATGAGCTGGGATGGGAGCCGCCGTTTGACGCCCGCGTCGCGATTGCGCGGGCGATACAGCCGACACACGTCTAAGAAAATCAAAAGCCCGGGGAGCACCCGGGCTTGATTCCCTTCGAGACGACAAGCGGATTACGGACGCCGTGTGGTCGTCGGACGACGAGCTGGACGACGCGCATGCGAGGTATCCATGCGAGCCTTCGACGTGTCGGCCTTGTGATGCGTCGTGTCCGTCGCGGTCATCTTCATCGAATCGGCCATTTTCATCGAGTCGGCCATTCGCGCGCTGTCGGCAGCCATGCTGCCGCCCTGTTGCGCCTTCTTACACGCGCCTGCGGCCATGACGACGAGCGCCACGACCAATGCGATGCGCTTCATGCGAGCTCCTGTGAGGGCTGGGGGACGGCGAAACGTACACGGAGGATTCGCACAGTCAAGCATCGCTAAATTATAGCAATTATGCCCAATTTTGATCGGCGCTCGTTCCTTGCATTGGCCGCGATAATGCCGGCGCTGCGCCGTTCCATTTTTGGAACGCCGTCGCAACAACCGGTCATCGAAGTCCGTCCCACCGCGCTGTTTCAACAACCTGATGGCCGCAAGAACCTGGCGCGCATCACCGTCGCGGGATTGAGCGCACCGGCGGCACGCGCCCGCGTCACGGATCGGCACGGTGCGCTCGTCGGCACCGCCGGGCTACTCCCCTCGCCGGAAGGAGCGACGTTGAGCGGCGAACTCTGGGTGCCGCTCTCCGAGCCATCGGAATATCAAGTCGACGTCGAAATCGGACGCGACCGCGCGGCACGGCGGCGCGTGCGCGTCACGCCGCCGAAACGGTGGACGCTGTACTGGCTCGCCTCGATTCACACCGACGTTGGCTATACCGATCTCCAGGAACGCGCGCTCGAGATCCATCGCCGCAACCTGGATGCGGCGGTCGCGCGGCTCTCGAGCCATCGCGATTTTCGATTCACCGCCGAGTGCGCGCTGCAGGTTCTCTCCTATTTGGAGAATCGATCGAGCGACGCAGGTGACGCACTCCTGCAGGCCATCCGTGACGGCAAAGTCGGATGGCAAGCGCTGTTCGCGAACATGCTCACGGGCCTTCTCGATCACGAGACGTTCGCGCGGCTCGTGTGGCCGGCGGGAAAACTCGCGAGAGAGCGCGGTCTCACGTTCGCAACGGCGCAGATTACCGACGTTCCCGGCCAAACGCTGACCTTTCCAATGCTGCTCGCCGCGAGCGGCGTGAAGTACCTGGCCAGCGGCGCCAATCCCGAACGCGCCGCGCCGTTGCTGCCGCCAAGTGCTCGCGGCGAGGGGGGGGGGACCGTCTACCCGCAGCTCTACTACTGGGAGGGACCGGACGCCAGCCGGGTGCTGCATTGGCGCGCGCATCACTATGGCGATGGCGCGCGCTTCGGGTTCGACGCCGGCCCCGATGAAATGGCCCATCGTCTTTCCGAGTGGCTCCTTAATCAACCGGCATTGCTGGCGCAGGATTGGCCCTACGACACCGCCTTGCTGTACGGCGCCGATTGGCAGGACAACGCGCCTATGAAAGAAGCGATGGTCGCGAATGTGGAGGAATTCGGCCGCCGTTATGTCTTCCCGCGCATCGTCACCGGCCGCCCTGATGAATTCTTCCGCGATGTGGAACGCCGCTACGGACCGCGCATCCCCGTGCGTCGCGGTGATACCGGGACGTACTGGGAAGACGGCGCAGCCTCGACGGCGGCGGAGCTCGCGGCATTTCGCTCTGCGCAACTGGCCGCTCGTGCCGCCGAGATCGTGGCGCTTTGGGACGATCGCATCGAGCCGCACGACGAGGATGCGGTCCAGAAGCGGCGCGACCGCGCCACCGATCGGGCGACGCTGTGGCGCGACCTGTTGCTCTTTGGCGAGCACACCTGGGGCGCCGACGTCAGCGTCTCCGATCCTACGTCTCGTCAAACCGTCGCGCAGTGGGCATACAAGAAGCGATTCATCGATGCCGGCGCCGCCGCCGCCCACGACGATCTCCGCGATGGACTCACCAGACTGGGCCGCGCGACGCGGGCCGGTCGAGGCCGCCTGGTATTCAACGCGGGCACCTGGGAACGCAGCGATGTCGCGCGGATCCCGGGCGGCGCGGGCAAATCGTTCACGCACGAAGGCCGCGAGTTCCCGTCCGTGGATCTCGAGGATGGCGACGCGCTGGTGCTGTTCCGCGAAGTCCCGCCGGTTGGCTACCTGGCCATGACTGAAGCCGATCGCGAAGCCCGCACAGCAACGGGTGATGGGGACGCGCTCGATGCCACGGCCGGTGGCTTCAGCGTCCGCATCGATCCCGCAAGTGGCGCCATTCGGTCGTTCTCAGGACCCGACGGCAAGGAGCGCGTGAGACCCTCAGAGTGGTCGGGATTGAATCAGCTGGTCTACGCACGCGGTGGTGAGCACAGCGCGTTGTGGACCTCCGGTGACCGCAACGATCTCAAGAACCCGCCCCAACTTTCCATCACGCAGGCGAAGCTGGGCAAATGCCGGCGCGAGCGGCTCCCCGGAATCGGTGTACGGCTCGTCGTCGACCGGTCGCTCGACGGGTTTCCCTCGATCACATCGACCGTGACACTGTACGACGAGCTGCCGTGGATCGACATACAGAATCGGATCGTGAAGCTGCCGACGCTCTCGAAAGAAGCGCTGTACCTCGCTTTCCCGTTCTCGTTTACGAATCCGACCGTAGAGCTTGAAGTACCGCTGGGGCGCATGACCGTCGATCGCGACCAGCAGCCGGGCAGCTGTCGTGACTGGTACTGTCACACTCACTGGGTCTGGCTGCGCGAAGGTGCGGACGGGGTGTTGTGGAGCGCACCCGATACTCCTCTGTTCACGTTGAACGATCTCGTGCGGGGCGCGTGGCGCCGGAGCATCGTCCCCGACGGGACGCTGTTCGCCTACGCGATGAACAACTACTGGCATACGAACTACGCCGCATCACAAGGCGGGGGGGGCCCCGTGACGTTTCGGTTCAGGCTGTCGCTGCTCGCGCCCGGTGATCTAACCGAACCGGTGCGGCGCGGCTGGGCGGCGTGCGATCCACTCTACGTGAGCCCGTCGTACACAAACGACACTCCGGGACCCTTGATCGCCAAGGATCGCGCGCTGTTCTATGCCGATAAGAGCGTGATGATCGTCGGCGCAAAACGAGCGGACGATGGTGAGGGCGTGATCGTCAAGCTGCTCGACGTCGCCGGGCAGGCCCGCGCCGTTGGCGTGTGGCCCGCCGCGTACGCCTTCAAGCTCGCGCGGCGCGCCAATCTCGTCGAACAGAATGGTGAGGCGATCCCAGTGACTAATGACGGACGGGCCTCGCTCGATCTCGCCGCGTGGGGAGTCGCCGCGGCCCGGCTCTTCATCCCTGCCGAGGCTCCCTGAGCCGCGAAGTCAAGTTTGCTCCCAAGGACGCGCAGCTGCGCGACGACGTCCGCACGCTCGGCGCACTCGTCGGAGACGTTTTGCGCGAACAGTGTGGCGACACGTTCTTCCAGCTCGTCGAGCGCGCCCGCCGCGCCGCGATCGCCTCAGCGGATCAGGAGCTACATGCGCTGGTGGGTGGCTTGCCACCGCGCGATGCCGAAACACTGGTCCGCGCGTTCGCGACCTACTTCGAAGTCGTCAACCTCGCCGAGCGGATTCACCGCATCCGGCGCCGCCGCGATTATCTGCGCAGCGCGAGCGATCCGCAGGAGGGCAGTCTCAAGGCCACGGTCGGGCGGCTGGCGGCCGCGAGCATCCCGCCGCCTCAGATCGCGGCTCTGCTCCAACGGCTGCGGATCGAGCCGGTATTCACCGCACATCCGACCGAAGCGACCCGGCGCACGCTGCTCGAGAAGGAACAGGTGATCGGCCGGCTGCTCGTGGAGCGGCTCGATCCGTCGCGCACGCCCGACGAAGAGCGCGCCGCGCTGGCGCGGATTCGCGAAGAAGTCACCATTACGTGGCAGACCGATCCGCAGCCCTCGGCGCGTCCCACCGTGATGGACGAGCTCGAGAACGTGCTCTTCTATCTGACGGACGTCGTCTACCGCATCGTCCCGCCGTTCTACGAAGAGTTGGAGCAGGCCGTCCGCAACGTGTACGACATCCAGGTACCGGCACGGCCGGTCCTCCGCTTCGGCTCGTGGGTTGGCGGGGACATGGACGGCAATCCCAACGCCGGCGCTGAGACGCTGCGCTCCGCCCTGGCGCGCCAACGTGAGTTGGTAGTCGAGCTGTACCGCCGCGAGGCAGCAGCGCTGGCGCGCCGTCTGTCGCAGTCGGGAGCGCGCACCGGCGTGAGCGACGCCGTGCGCGAGCGCGTCGCGACGTACGGCGCCCAATTCCCCAAGACGCTGGCCGCGATTCCGACGCGCTATCACGATATGCCATACCGCCTGCTGCTCAGTCTGATGGCGGCGCGCCTCGATGCGACGCGACGCGATGAGTCCCCGTCGAACGGCTACCCCACCGCGGCCGAGCTCGAGCGTGATCTGGGCGTTGTCATCGCGAGTCTGCGCGCACACCGCGGCGAGCACGCGGGACTGTTCGCTGTGCAGCGGCTGCTGCGCCGCGTCGAGACGTTCGGCTTTCACCTCGCCACGATCGACGTGCGACAACACGCGCATGTCCATCGCGACGTGCTCGCGACCCTGTTGGGCGACCCCGATTGGAGTACCCGAGCTCCGGCTGACCGTCTCGCGCGGCTGCGCCGCGCGCTCGAGCAAGGAGAGAAGCCCCCGGGGGGGGCATCCCCTGACACGCCGGCCACGCGCACGCTGGAGGTATTCAAGGCGATCGCCGAGTGCCGCGCGCGCTTTGGGCCGGACGCCGTGGGGCCGTACATCATCAGCATGACGCAAGGAGCAGACGACGTCCTCGCGGTCCTTCTCCTCGGCCGTTGGGGTGGGCTCGCGCAGCCGGGAACGAAGCACATCGCACTGGACGTCGCGCCCCTTTTCGAGACGGTGGCCGACCTCGAAGACGCGCCGCACGTCATGCGTGCACTACTGGACGACCCCTATTACCGTGCCCACCTCGCCGAACGCGGTATGCACCAGGTGGTGATGATCGGATACTCCGACAGCAACAAGGACGCGGGGATCGGCGCGGCGCGCTGGGCGCTACAGCGGGCGCAGGCGGCGCTCGTCGAGACGTTGGACCGGTCTGGCGTCGACCTGACATTCTTTCATGGTCGCGGCGGAACGGTGAGCCGCGGGGGCGGCAAGATCGCGAGCGCGATTCTGAGCGCACCCGTGGGATCGGTCCGGGGACGACTGCGCGTCACGGAACAGGGCGAGGTCATCAACGCGAAGTACGGTCTGCGCGGCATCGCGATGCGCACGCTCGAGCAGACCGTGAGCGCCGTGACGCTCGCGACCGCTCAGCCCCCTCCCCGAGCGCCTGATGCTCGCGAGACCGGTTGGAGCAGCATCATGGACGACATCGCTCGCGACAGCCGCGCGGCGTACCGCGCTCTTGTGTACGACGACCCGCGCTTCGTGGAGTACTTCCGGCTGGCAACGCCGATCGACGTCATCCAGCGCATGGAAATCGGCAGTCGCCCCGCGTCACGCCAGAGCGAGGAGCAACAGAGCGGTGAGATCGAGCGGCTGCGCGCGATCCCGTGGGTGTTCGCCTGGACTCAGAGCCGCCACCTGCTGCCCGGCTGGTATGGTCTGGGCACGGCGCTGGACCGTGCAGCAGAGCGCAACGGCACGGCAACGCTTGGTGACATGCTCCGCGAGTGGCCGTTTCTGCGAGCGCTCATCGACGACGTCGAGATAGTGCTCGGCACCGCGGATCTCTCCATCGCGGCGCGCTACGCGTGCCTCGCAGGTGAGTTGGGGGAACGCTACTTCCCGCTGATTCGGGCGGAGTTCGATCGCACCGTGGCCAACGTGCTCGCGTTGAAGCGGGAGAACGCGCTGCTCGACTCCGATCCGGCGCTGCAGCGCTCGATTCTACTCCGCAATCCTTACGTGGACCCGATGAGTCTGCTCCAGATCGATCTGTTGGAGCGGTGGCGCGCCGGCGGCCGGCCCGACAACGACCTGTTTCGGGCGCTGTTGGCAAGTGTGCGGGGGATAGCGCAAGGGTTGCAGAGCACGGGTTGAAGGGATTAACGTCGAGCCATGACACAGGCAACGACTCTTGCTGAGCTGAAACAAACGGAGTGGGCCAGTCCCGCTCGCCGCCAGCGCACCGTCAAGGACGAGATGCGCGAGAATCTCATCTGCCTGCTCGAGAACGGCGCGACGCTGTTTCCCGGCATCGTGGGCTATGAGGAAACCGTCATTCCGCAGCTCGTCAACGCGATTCTGTCTCGCCACAACTTCATTCTGCTGGGCCTGCGCGGTCAGGCGAAGAGCCGCATCCTGCGCCAGCTCATCACGCTGCTCGACGAAGAGATTCCGATTCTCGCGGGCAGCGAGGTCAACGACGATCCATTCGAGCCGATCTCCAAGTACGGCCGCGAGCTGATCGCCGAGCGTGGCGACAAGACGCCGATCGCCTGGCTGGCGCGCGAGCTGCGCTTCGTCGAAAAGCTGGCGACGCCGGACGTCACCATCGCCGACATCATCGGGGACGTCGATCCGATCAAGGCCGCGCGCGGCGGCCACCTGCTGTCCGACGAGCTCACGATGCATTTCGGGCTCTTGCCCCGCGCGAACCGCGCGATCTTCGCGATCAACGAGCTTCCCGATCTCGCGGGCAAGATTCAGGTGGGCTTGTTCAACATCATGCAGGAAGGCGACGTCCAGATCAAAGGCTATCCCGTTCGCCTCAACCTCGATGTGGCGCTCGTGTTCACCGCCAACCCCGAGGATTACACGGCCCGCGGGAAGATCATCACGCCGCTCAAGGACCGGATCGGTTCAGAGATCACGACCCACTACCCCCTCACGGTCGAGCTCGGCTCCACGATCACGCAACAGGAGGCGTGGGTCGAGCGCAACGGCGGCGGTCGCTCGATTCGCGTTCCCGACTTCATGGCGGAGCTGATCGAGCGAATCGCGTTCGAAGCGCGCGACGACAAGCGCGTAGATCGCCGCAGCGGCGTCTCGCAGCGGCTGCCGATCAGCGTGCTCGATAACGTGCTGTCGAATGCCGAGCGCCGCACGATTGTGACGAAAGAGAAGACCGTCGTGCCGCGAATCTCCGACGTGTATGCAGCGCTTCCCGCCATCACCGGCAAGCTCGAGCTCGAGTACGAAGGCGAGCTGCAGGGAGCGGAGACGATCGCCAAAGACTTGATTCGACGCGCGGCGGGTCGAACCTTCGAAGGCCGCGTCGGTGGCGCCAACGTGGACGACATCGTTCACTGGTTCGACGAAGGCGGCGCGTTGAAGATTACGCCCGACGACCGCTCCGAGGCGCTGCTCAAGGGGTTCAGCGTCGTTCCCGGCTTGCTCGACCTGGTGGATCAGGTCGGTCTCGCCGGCAAGAAGGATCCCGCCACGATGGTTTCGGCGTGCGAATTGGTGCTCGAAGGGCTGGTCGCTGAAAAACGCATCGCGCGCAGCGAGGAGCTCGGCTATGTCCGGGCGCGCAGTGAACCGAAGCCGCCATTCAAAGGGCCGAGCCCCGGACCAAACCTCTTCACGTAATCCCTTTCACATCCAGGAGTCGCCATGGGACAGCTCGTCTTTGGGTTTGCACTCCTCGCGCTAGCGTTCTTCCTGCGCCTCGGCGCCGCCACCGTGCGCACCGAGGGCAGCGCCGGTCGCCCCATCGGCAGCACGCTGCGCATTCTCAGCTACGTCGCGCTGTTTGTCGGCGTGGTGGTCGTCCTCGGATCGACGTTGGTGGTGATCAACGCGGGCCAAGTCGGCGTGCGCCATGCGTTCGGCTTCGTGGATCCGAAACCGCTGCTGCCGGGCATCCGCGTGGTCACACCCTGGTCATCGGTCGAGCACTTCACGACGCGCGAAGAGCAGTACCCATTCACCGGCGATCAGGTGGAGGAGATTGCGGCCCTTTCCAGCGAACAGATGGGGATGACCGTGGACGTCGGCATCCGCTGGCAGATCGATCCGCAGCAGGCAGCGCGCATCTACACGGAGATCGGAGACGAGAACCAGATCCACAGCGCGGTCCGCAATGCCATCCGCAAGGGCGTGCGCGACGGCATGGTGCAGTACTCGATCAACGACATCTCCAAGCGCACCAAGATCGCGCAGACCATGGAAGCGCTCGTCGATTCCGCGCTCGTCACCCAACCGCGCGCCGGCGGCCCGCCATTCCGGATCGCGCAGGTCACGGCGTTCTTCTTGCGCGACCTGCAGCCACCCGCGCAGGTCGTCCAGGCGATCAACAACAAGATCGCGCAGGAGCAGCAGGTGGAGACGGAACGTCACCGCGTCGAGGTGGCCCGGCTGCAGGCCGAGCAACAGCGGCTCCTCAACACGACGCTCACGCCGGAAGCGCTGACGCGGCAGTACTTCGATGTGCTGCGGGAGCTCAAGTCTTCGAACAACCTCGTGATTCTCGTGCCGACCCAGGGCGGCATTCCGATGCTCAATATCGGAGATCTCCGACGCAATCTTCGTCAGCCGTAAAGCCGCTCGTCACCATCACGCGGCAGTACGCGTCCGGCGGCTCGGAGATCGCCCGGCTGGTCGTCCAGCGCCTGGGGTGGACGCTGATCGACAACGAGTTCGTCGATCAAGTGGCGCGCCTCGCCGGGCTGTCGCCGGATGAAGTCGCGCGTCGCGAAGAGCGCGCGCCGGGTCTGCTGGAGCGGCTGGCACGCACGCTGGCTGTCGCGTCGCCGGAGATGTTCGTCAGCACCGGCGGGTCACCGCCCCTCGTCGAGACCGAGGAGGAAACGATCGTCAAGATGACCGAGCGCGTCATCACGGAGGCGGCGAACGAGGGACGAGTGGTGCTGGTGGGACGCGGTGCGCAGGCAATCCTGGCGATGCGACCGAACGCGCTGCACGTCTACGTTATCGCATCGAAAGCGTTCCGGAAGAAGATCGCCGTCGAGAGACTGGGCGTCGACCCCGCGAATGCCGAGAAAGTGATGGAAGAGACCGATCGGCAGCGCGATGAGTACGTCAAGACCCGTTACGGTCGCGATCGGCAGGACCTTACACAGTATGACATCGTGTTGAACGCAGAGCGGCTGCGGTTCGACGGTGCAGCCGAACTCATTGTCGCCGACGTAAGACGGCGCGGCTGGAGTTAGGCTTGGCGTAGCTCCGGGACGCGGATCGCAGTAATGACGACGGCCAGCGCGACAATCGCGCCCCCCGCCGCGAGGGTGTGCGGGACTCCCACGTGCTCGGCCACGAGCCCGAATAGGAACGCACCGAAGGGCGCCATTCCCACGAACACGAACGAATAGAACCCCATGATCCGGCCGCGCAGATGATCGGGCGCGGCGGTCTGGAGCAGCGTATTGGTGATCGAGTTGTTCACGATCATGGCGCATCCCGCGAGCGCGAGCAGCACCACCGACAGCGCCAGCACGCGCGACGCGGAAAACAGAATCAGGAGAATGCCGAACGCGGTCCCGCCAACCAGCATCAGCCGCCCCCGCGCGCGCAGGCGCGTCGCACTCAATGCGATGCCGAGTGCACCAATGACGGCACCAATGCCGATCGACGACGTGAGCGCGCCGTAGCCCGCTGCGCCGCGATGCAACACATCGCGTGCAAAGACCGGCATCATTGCTATGTAAGGAAAACCAAAGACGCTCAAAATCGCTGTCTGTATCATCAGCGATCGGATGCGCCGATCGCTGCGCAGAAACGTGAGGACTTCGCGAAAGCCGCCCCAGGTTGACGTCGTCCTCGCCGGGCGGATCATCGCCGGCAGCCGCATCAAAAGCAGGCCCGCGATGACCGCGATGTAGCTCAGGCCATTCAGGAAGTAACACCACGCGATGCCCAATGCACCGATCAGGAAGCCCGCGATCGCGGGCCCGATCACGCGAGCGCCGTTGAAGAGCGATGAATTCAGCGCGATCGCGTTCATCAAGTCGTCTTTGCCGACCATTTCGACGATGAACGACTGCCGCATCGGGATATCGAAGGCGCTCGCGATGCCGAGCACGGTCGCCAGGACCAGCACCTGCCAGACCGCGATGACGCCGGTCCAGACGAGGATGGCGACGGTGAACGCCTCGATCATGAAGGCGAGCTGCATGAAGATGATGACACGACGCTTGTCGACGCGATCCGCGACCACGCCGGCGTAGAGGCTGAACAGCAGCACGCCGAGTGAGCTGAGGGCAGCGGTGAGACCAACGTAGAACGGCGAGTTGGTCAGCGTGAGGATCAACCATCCCTCGCCGACGTTCTGCATCCACGTGCCGACGAGGGAGATGCCCTGACCGATGAAGAAGAGACGGAAGTTGCGGTGGGCGAGAGCCCCGAACCCGTAGCGTCGCGCGGCTTCCGTCATGGCAGCAAATTAAGGCACTATGCAATTCCGCTGCTCGGCGTTGCTTTTTGACCTGGACGGCGTGCTCGTCGATTCACGGGCGGTCGTCGAGCGGACCTGTCGCCGCTGGGCCCTACGCCATCAACTCGACCCTGATGAAGTCCTTCGCATCGCGCATGGGCGTCGCACGCGCGACACGGTAAAGGCCGCAGCGCCCCATCTCGAGACCGATCGGGAAGCGGCGTGGATTGACGCCGTGGAGCTTGCCGACATCGATGGCCTCAGCGCGGTGCCGGGGTCCCCAGAGCTCCTGGCCGCCCTCCCGCCAACGAGCTGGGCCGTCGTGACGTCCTGCGGACGTGCGCTGGCGGAACTGCGATTGACGTCTGTCGGGCTGCCGATCCCGAGGATCGTGGTGACCAGCGAGGACGTCGCACACGGGAAGCCGGCGCCGGATGGGTATCGGCTGGGCGCGAAGCGCCTCGGACAAGACGCCGCAGCATGTATCGTGTTCGAAGACGCGCCAGCCGGCATCACCGCAGCGCGTAACGCCGGCGCTCGTGTGATTGCGCTCACCACGATGCTCGCGGCAGAGGAGCTCACGGACGCCGACGCCACGATCCCCGATTTCACTGCGATGCACGTGCATCGGGAGCCTGATGCTTTCGTCGTTACGATCGGCTGATGTATCGGTGCTAGATTAGAGGGCGATGCGACACACGACTTACAGCCGCTACGTCCCCGGTCTGCTCGAGACGCTCAATCTCCAGGCGCTGCTCGATCAGCTCGCGGACTTCCTGTTGCAATCCGGGTTCGCCGGCGGTCCGTACTCGCATCCGTTCTGGGGCGAGTTCGGCGAGGAAGATCCCGACCGCTCACTGGACGCGCTCCGCCAGGCGATTCTCCAGGCGCTGATGGACTCGGGCCAGCTCACACAGGACATGCTCAACGTCCTGCGGGGCGACTCGACCGGCGACGCGCAAAAGGACGCGGAGCTGCAGCGCCAGCTTGCCGAGCTGCTCGATCAGATCGTGCAGAAGCTGATCGAGGAGGGATATCTGAATCTGCAGCAGGCCCCGAAGATGCCCGGCGCGCAGCAGCCGGTGCTCGGCCCAGGCGGCATGGCCAAGGAAGCCGCGCAGCAGGTGCAGTTCAATCTCACCGACAAAGGCATCGATTTTCTCGGTTATCGAACCCTGAAGCATTTGCTGGGGAGCATCGGCAAATCGAGCTTCGGCGCGCACGAGACGGAGCACCTGGCGACGGGCGTCGAGGCCGAGGCCGCGAGCAAGCGTTACGAGTATGGTGACACGCTGAACCTCGACGTCAACGCGACGCTATCGCACGCACTGAAGCGCGAAGGTCTCGGCGTGCCGATCAATCTCGAGTACGACGATTTGATGGTGCATCAGGCGGAATACCGCTCGTCGTCCGCGACAGTGCTGATGCTCGACTGCTCGCACTCGATGATTCTGTACGGCGAAGATCGCTTCACACCGGCGAAAAAAGTCGCGCTCGCGCTCACGCACCTGATTCGCACGCAGTTCCCCGGCGACACGCTGCGGGTCGTGCTGTTCCACGATACGGCCGAGGAGATTCCGATCGGCCAGTTGGCGCACGCGCAGGTGGGGCCGTATCACACGAACACGACGGAAGGGCTGAAGCTGGCGCGCCGGATCCTGATGGGTCAGCGCAAGGACATGCGGCAGATCATCATGATCACCGATGGGAAGCCATCGGCGCTGACGCAGCCCGACGGCCGGATCTACGTCAACTCGATGGGCCTCGACCCGCACATTCTCCAGGCGACCTACCGCGAGGTCGCGCTGTGCCGCCGCAGCGGCATCCTGATCAACACGTTCATGCTCGCGCGCGACCGCAGCCTGGTCGAGTTCGTAAAGAAGGTCTCGGCGATCTGCCGGGGGAAGGCCTACTTCACGAACACGATGACGCTGGGCCAGTTCATTTTGATGGACTTCATGAGAAGGAAGACACGGCGCGTCAGCTAGCGCTTCTTTGCAGCGCCCCCCCCCCGCCGTTCAGGCTCCGGGGGACCCGGGTCCTCCGCGACGATCACGCTCTGCGCCAACGCGCTTCCACCCAGCGCCGCCTCGCCGCCGAAATACGCTTCCTCGCCATGCTCGCTGAGATCGAGCCCTAGCATCTCGTCCGCGATCCTGGCGCGTGTACCCAGTGTTGCGCGGACGATCGCAAGAATCACCACCGTGCCGACCGCGGCGATGATCACCGCCGCTAAGACCGCATACAGCTGCACCAGCATCTGCCCCGGGTTTCCATAGAACAGACCGTTCGCCGCTCCCGGATTCGCGAGCTTCGTCGCGAACACACCGGTGAGCAAAGCGCCCGCCATGCCGGCCAGACCATGGCACGAAAACACGTCGAGTGAGTCATCGAGCCGGCTTCTCGAGCGGCGCTGCATCGCGAAATAGCTGATCAGCACACAGATCACGCCGATGGCAAGCGATGCCGGTGCGGTGACGTAACCGGCGGCGGGCGTGATTCCGACCAATCCCACGACGGCACCCGTCGCGGCGCCGACAGCCGTGATCTTCCCAGTCCGGGTCGAATCGAGGACCGCCCACGTCAGCACGGCAGCGGCCGCTGCGGCGTTCGTGTTCACGAATGCCTGGGCGGCGAGTCCGTTGGCCGCGAGCGCCGAGCCGGCGTTGAAACCGAACCAGCCGAACCACAAGAGTCCTGCGCCGATGAGGACCAGCGGCACATTGTGCGGCGATATCGGAACTCTGCGGTAGTCGCGTCGCGGTCCGAGGAACCAGGCGGCGACGAGCGCCGACACCCCAGCGCTGACGTGCACCACCGTGCCTCCCGCGAAATCGAGCGCGCCCATCTTTTGCAGCCAGCCACCCGCGCCCCAGACCCAATGCGCCAACGGTGCGTACACGAGCGTCGACCAGAGAACGAGAAATGCGAGGTAGGCGCGGAAGCGCATCCGCTCGACGATGGCGCCGGAGATCAGCGCGGGCGTGATGACGGCGAACATCGCCTGATAGACCGCGTGTGCCTGCTGAGGAATCGTGGCGGCGTATGCCGGATTCGGTTCGGCGCCGACGCCGCGCAACGCGACCCACGCGAGCCCGCCCAGCCATCCCGATCCCGGAGCGAACGCGAGCGAATAGCCGAGCAGCACCCACTGCACGCCGATCGCGCCCATGGCGACGATGCTCATCATCATTGTGTTGAGGGAATTCTTGGAACGAACGAGCCCGCTGTAGAAGCACGCGAGCCCCACCGTCATCAGCAGCACCAGGGCGCTCGACGCGAGCACCCACGCGGTATCGCCGGCGGAGATCGCCGCCGTCTGCGTCATGCTTCGTCGGCGGCGCGCAATGCCGCCTGCTGCACCTCATCGGCGTTCACGGCCGTGAGCGCCTCATTGTTCTGCTCGCCGGTCCGAATGCGAATCACCCGCTCGATCGGCTGCACGAAGATCTTGCCGTCGCCCACTTCACCCGTGCGCGCGGACGAGAGAATCGCATCGATGCAGGGCTGCACAAAGGGCTCGGAGCAGACCATTTCGATCTTGACCTTCTCGTGGAACTCCATGACGAGCGTCGTGCCGCGATATTGGCTCACGATCTCGTGCTCGCCGCCGTGCCCGCTCACGCGACTCAATGTGACTCCCGTGATCCCGGCGCGAAACAGTGCCGCTTTCACATCGGGCAGGCGCTCCGGCCGCACGATGGTGGTGATCAGCTTCATTGGCTTCCTCCCGTCCTTCCGGTCGATTGATCACGCGTCCGCGATTCGTAGACGATGCGTGACAGATCACGCACCAGCGCGTAGGCATCGTCGTTCTTCTGAATACCGGCCGTCAGCACGACGAGGACATAACCACGTGAGTCGCCCGGAGGTTGCACAAGCGCCGCGTCATGGTAGACGACTTTTTCGATCCAACCAGTCTTGTGGTGGACGCGTGTCCCTGGCGGGAGTCCCGCTGGAATTCCCTCGTTGAATTGCTGTCGGCCGAGGATGTCCAACATATCTCGGCACGATCCCCCTGACGCTGCCCGAACATTCGCGATGGCGGCGAGTAGGATGCCCAGATCACGGGCCGTGGTCGTGTTGTTTAGCCCGGCGCGATAGGCCTTGCCATCCTCGACGCCGCGCAAGACAAGAATGGAATCTGCGCCGAGCAGGTGTGCCGTGGCGTTGGCACGCTGCGCGCCGACCTTCGCGATCAAAAGATTTGTCGCAAGATTGCTCGACACCGTTTCCATCAGCTCGATCAAGTCGCGAATCGAAACCCGCTGACCTAGCCGTTTGTACAGCGAGGAATCGGAGTCGTCCGTCAGATCGAGTTGATAGGGCGAGCTGTCGACGATCGAGCGAAACGTGTTGGTGACGGTGAGCGAGTCGTCGAGCGACAGGCGTCCCGCGTCGCGGTCGCGGAACAGCTGGATCATGACCGGCAGTTTCATCGTGCTGGCGGCGTGGAACCGCGCTGCCGCACCGACCGTTAGCGAGTCGCGGTCCGCGAGGTCGCGATAATAAACGCCGACCGCGCGCGCCGGCGTCTTGGCAATCCGCGCCTCCACGCGCGTTTGCAGCGTGCTATCCGATGTCTGAGTCGCAATCAGCAAGAGTGAGATTGTGAGCAGCGGCATACTTGCGAAATAAGATACCCTATAGATTCCAACCCGTGAGCGAATTCATCTTCGGCACCCACAACGCCGCCTTCGTCCAGGCGATGTACGAGGACTACCTCCGCGATCCGGCTTCCGTAGGACAGGAATGGCGGGAGTTGTTTGATAACGGCAAGCTGGCGGAGCTGCCGATAATTCAGGGAGCAGGGAGCAAGGAGCAGGGAGCAGTAACCGCGCCCGCACCTCTCGCTCCAGCGCCTTCTCCTCCAGCGCCTTCTGCTCCCCGCTCCATGCTCCCTGCTCCTGGTGCCGTGCCCATGACGGGTCCGGCTGCTCGGTTAGTAGCCAACATGACGGAGTCGCTGACGGTCCCGACGGCGACGTCCTTCCGCGACATCCCGGCCACGAACCTTGACGCGCGTCGCAAGGCGCTCAATGCCCAGCTCGCGGCAAGCGGTAGGAAAATCTCGTTCACACACCTGATCGGCTACGCGATCGTGCAGGCGGCCAAGCGGTTCCCGGTCATGACGCACGCGTTCCAGGAAATCGACGGCAAGCCCCATCGCGTCGACCCAGGCGCCATCGGCCTGGGCCTAGCAGTCGACGTCGAGAAGAAGGACGGCAGCCGGGCGCTCGTCGTACCGGTGATCAAGCACGCCGAGTCGATGGACTTCGCGGCGTTCCACGCGGCGTACGAAACGCTCGTCGAGAAGGCGCGCATCAACCGGCTCCTGCCGGACGATTTCGCCGGCGGCACGATCCAGCTCACAAACCCCGGCACGCTGGGTACCGTGGCGTCGGTCCCGCGTCTCATGAAGGGCCAGGGCTCGATCATCGCGACCGGCACCATCCGCGAGATCACCGGGGGGGGCACGAAGATCATCACGATCACGAGCACGTACGATCACCGGATCATTCAGGGCGCGGAGTCGGGAATGTTTCTGCGGTACCTGGATTCCCTGTTGCAGGGAGAGGAACGGTTCTACGACCTGGTGACGGAGAGCCTGGCAAAAGGGGAAGGGGGAAGCGGGAAGGGGGAAGGGTACACGGCGGCCCCTCCGACTCCTGCGGCTCCCCGCAGTACCCTTCCCTCTTCCCCCGTCCCCCTTCCCCAACCGGAGGCCGTGGGTGTCGAGGATCTTAAACATGTAGCTGCGGCCTACGCGCTGGTCCGGGCGCATAGGAATTTCGGCCACCTCGCCGCCCATCTCGATCCCCTCGGCAGCGAGCCGCCCGGCGATCCTTCCCTCGACATCGGCCGGTTGGGACTCACGCCGGAGATCATGGCGCGAATCCCCGCCGAAGTGCTCCGCATCTATGTGCCAGGCAAGACACTCGCGGACGCGCTGCCGTATCTCCAGGCGACCTACTGCGGCACGATCGCCTATGAGGTCGAACACATCGGGAGTCACGAAGAGCGCCTGTGGCTCAGGCAAGTGATCGAATCGGGCCAGCATCGGCGGCCGCTCTCCGCGGATGGAAAGAGGCAGCTGCTGGCGCGGCTGACGGCGGTCGACACGCTCGAGCGCTTCCTGCACAAGGCATACCTCGGCCAGAAGCGATTCTCGATCGAAGGCCTCGACATGACCGTGCCGATGCTCGATTTCACGCTGGAGCTCGCCGCGGCCCACGGCACGCGCCAGGCGACCATCGGCATGGCGCACCGTGGACGACTCAACGTGCTCGCGCACGTCGTGAACGTTCCGTACGAAACGATCCTCGCGGAGTTCGAGGGCGGCCGCCGCGAGGAGACGGCTGAATCGGAAGGGTGGAACGCCGGTACCGGTGACGTGAAGTATCACCACGGCGCTGAGGGGGTGTACCGCACGGCGAGCGGCAAGGACATCGCCGTGATGGTTTCGCCCAATCCCAGCCATCTGGAATCGGTGAATCCGGTCGTCGAGGGTCGTGCCCGCGCGAACCAAACGAATCGGAGCGGTGCGGCGGTGCAACTCGACGTGAACGTCGCGCTCCCGGTCTTGCTGCACGGCGACGCCGCGTTCGCGGGCCAGGGCGTCGTCGCGGAGACCTTCAATCTCGCGCGACTCCCCGGCTATACGACCGGCGGCACGTTCCATCTGATCCTCAACAATCAGATCGGCTTCACCACGGATCCGCGCGAAGGCCGCTCCACCGACTACTCGAGCGATCTCGCCAAAGGCTTCGATGCGCCGATCGTGCACGTGAACGCCGATGATCCGGAGGCGTGTCTCGCGGCTGTGCGGCTCGCGATGATGTACCGCGACAACTTCCATGGCGACGTCGTGATCGATCTGGTGGGATATCGCCGCTACGGTCACAACGAGGCCGACGAGCCGGCCTACACGCAGCCGATGATGTACGAACGGATCAAGCAGACTCCATCCGTCCGTCAGAAGTACGCGGCGCAGCTCGCGCAAGAAGGCGTCGTCGCTGCCGCTCAAGCGGATGCGGACGCGGAGGCCGCCTACCAGAGGCTCGCGGCCGTGCAGCAGGCGGTGAAGTCAGGACAACGCGCCGATGAGCCGCAGCGCATCCAGCGCCAGAACACGCCCGAGCCCACCACGGCCGTCGACGCCGAGACGCTGAAGCGGCTCAACGAGCAGCTGCTCGCGGTGCCGGAGGGCTTCGCGATGCATCCCAAGCTGCAGAAGCAGCTCGAGCGGCGTCGTGACGTGCTCATGTCCAAAGACGGCATCGAGTGGGCACACGCGGAGTCGTTGGCGTTCGCCTCGCTGCTGATCGAGGGAACACCGATCCGCTTGACCGGGCAGGACACCGAGCGCGGCACCTTCAGTCAGCGGCATCTCGTGCTCCACGACATACACACCGGCGCGCGACATACGCCGATTCAGAACCTGCCCGACGGCCGGGCTTCGTTCGAGCTGCACAACAGCCCGCTCTCGGAATACGCCTGTCTCGGCTTCGAGTATGGCTATGCCGTCGAAGCGCAGGATGCGCTGGTACTGTGGGAGGCACAATTTGGCGACTTCGCGAACGGCGCCGAAGTGGTGATCGATCAGTTCCTGATCGCGGGGCTTGCGAAATGGGGCGAGACGTCGCGGCTGTCGCTGCTACTGCCGCACGGCTACGAGGGCCAGGGCCCGGAGCACTCGAGCGCGCGCGTCGAGCGGTTTCTCGCGCTGGGGGCGGAAGGAAACATTCGCGTCGCGAACTGTACCACGCCGGCGCAATACTTCCATCTGCTGCGGCGACAGGCGCGGCACACGGAAATCCGGCCGCTCGTGCTGATGACGCCCAAGAGTTTGCTGCGCTTGCCGGCCGCCTCCTCCCAGCTCAACGATCTCGTATTGGGGCAGTTCAGGAGTGTGCTTTGGGATCGCGACCGGACGTGGCCCGAGAAAGTCACGCGCTTGCTGTTGTGCAGCGGCAAGATTTACTACGACATCATCGCCTCGCCACGCCGCACTGAGACGCCACATGTGAAAATCGGGCGGCTGGAGCTGCTCTATCCCTTCCCCGGCACGGAGATCGGAGAATACGCGCGCCGCTATCCGAATCTCAAAGAGGTCGTCTGGGTCCAGGAAGAGCCGCGCAACATGGGCGCGCGCAAGTTCGTGCTGCCCAAGATTCGCGAGGCGTTGCCGCAGTCGGTCGCGCTCCTCGATGTGTCGCGCCCGGAACGCTCGAGTCCCGCCGAAGGCTACCCCGCGGCCCACAAGGCAGAGCAGGAGCGCATCGTCTCAGCCGCCTACGGCTCGTAACAGTTGAACGCGTTCGCGGTGGTACGGTACGTCGTATTCGGCGTCGTCGCGCTCGCGGCGGTCGCCGCCCTGGGCTCCTGGCTCGTGCGCACGCGCCGCATCTCGCCCTTCGGTGGACTCGGACGCGGGCTGCGGTCGGTCACCGATCCCGTTCTCCGCCCCGTCGAACGGCGACTCGTGCGCATGGGCGGCAATCCCACACACGCCGGTGGTTGGCTGATTGTGCTGACGGCAATCGGCGGCATTGTGCTGGTGTCGTTGATCGGCTGGTTCCTGGGGTCGTTTCAGACGGTCAACATCGCGGCGCATTCCGGTACACGCGCGACGCTCAGGCTGCTGATCGAGATTGTCTACCGCATTCTGATGTATGCGCTGATCGTGCGGGTGATTGCGGCGTGGTTCGGGATGTTTCGCTATTCGCGGTGGATCCGGCCGGCCTACATCCTCACCGATTGGATCGTCGAGCCGATTCGGCGCGTCGTCCCGTCACTCGGCGCCTTCGATGTGAGCCCGATCGTGGCGTGGCTGGCGCTCATGTTGTTGCGGCAGATCCTTCTCTCGATCCTGAGGTACTGATGAAGCTTCTCAAGACACTCGTCAGTTTCGTCGTCGGGACGGTCGCCGGCGCGCTCGGCAGCAAGCTGTTTGGTCCGTTCGGCGCCGTGCTCGGCTTCATTGCCGGGGGAGTGGCTGCGTGGTGGGCGGCCCAAAGAATTGGGCTCTTCGAATGACTGTTTTGTCCGTGGCTGAAGCCCAATTCAATGATCAATGATCAATGACCAATGATCGTTGATCATTCGCCCGCAGCGTGCCGCTATCGCGGCCGGATGGCGTCCCGGATTATGTCGTCCACGGCAAACTTGATGAACTCCGCGCGCTTGTCGCGCCGGCGCTGAGTCTCGGCGCGGACGTCTGCGAGCCGTCGTTCGATATCCGCGACTTCCCGCGTCCGTAGTTGATCCTCAAGATCGAAGTGTTGCGTGATCAGCGCCTCGATCTGCTTGCGGATTGCTGCACGGTTAGACTCAGACGCACTGCGGTAGGCGCGCTGTTGCGCACGCGCGTTGGCCTCGAGTCCAAACATCTTGCCTACGAGCTGCGCGCGGACGCTATCACGCCGATTCAGGTTCTGCACCATCCCGAACTGGACCGTCAGCTGACCCACCTCGGCCCAGTATTGGTCGCCGAGCCATCGGCCAGACAAGCCAGGCTGCGGCACTCCGTCTACCACGATGAGCGGCTGGTTCTCTCCGCTGATCGATCCTGTCTTGAGGGAGTCGAGCGTAGCGACGAGGCTCGGTGCCACCAGCATCAGGAATGCCCGGGCGGCCGCTTCGGCTTCGCGTGGACGCTCTTGCATGATGCGTTGCGCCTGCATTTGCATCGCCTGCGGATTGGGCATCTCCTGAGCGTTCGGCTCTTGCGTGCTCGCACGCACTGCGATGGCGACGGTGAAACCCAGGGCGAACGCGACACTACGGGCGACCATAAGACCATCCCTGTTCGAGTCGTGTGAGTTGCGCATCGATTTCTACCGCTGCCTTGCCGCCCGCCACGTAGCCGGCCGTCGCCGACCAGGTCGTTGTTGGTGTCCAGCGCTCAGCCGGATCGCGAGAAGATCCGGATTTGGTCACCATGACGCCTGCGAGTACGGCGGCTGCCGCAAGCGTGAGTGTGGCCCAAACGATCGCGTTGCGCCGGCGCGGCGGCATGGCAACGTCCAGCGCGACACGCCCGTGCTCGAGGTGCGCAAGGGTTTCTCGGCAAGCGCGGCACGCAGCCGTGTGAGATTCGATTCCCGCGGCCTGAGATGAGGGAAGTTCGCCAAACGCGAGCAGCAACAGCTCGTCTTCGGTCGGATGATTCATCGATAGTTCTCCAGTGCCACGCTGATCCGTGCGAGCGCGGCGCGCATCTGCGTGAGCACCGTCCCGAGAGGCCGGCCCAGCCGGTCGGCGATCGCTTGAAACGTCATGCCGGCATCCTGGCGGAGTAACACGACATCCCGTTGCACTTGCGGTAGGGAGTCCACGGCACGGCGCACCGCGGTTCGCAGCTCGCTCTCCATGAGTCGCGTGTCCGCTGGAGGTGCCGTCTCCGGCTCGCTGGCACGAACAACCATGACCGCGCGACGGCGCACCAGCTCGCGCCGCAAGTAGTCATGCCACACGTTCGCGGCGATTCGGAACAGGTAGCCCCGCGCATTGCCGTTCAGTGTCAGCCGCGGGCTCGCCGTAACCAGGCGCGCGGCCACCTCCTGCAGCAACTCGGCGGCCAACTCGGGGTCGCGGCAGCGCGCGCCCAGGAAGTTGCGGAGCGCCGGTGCGTGCTCGGCGAGGAGTTGATCCGCCGCGACGTTGCGTGCGTGGGGCGTCATAGCTATTTAAGAGTACGCGCCATCTAGGCGATTATTTTCTGGATTGAGCCGTGGCGATTTGCGGCGTATTGCGGCCACGTTAAACAACCGCTAAAAAGCCAGACCCCGTACAGGGCGTTGGCCTTGGGCGGGGATTTCTTTTGGGACGACACGCAACCGATGCCTACTGACTTCCGATCTCTCATTGCTGACGGTCGCGTCCACGTCTTCGACGGGGCGATGGGCACGATGCTGTACGGCAAGGGCTTCTTCCTGAACGTCTGTTATGACGAGCTGAACCTGAAGCAGCCGCGGCTCGTGCAGGAAGTACACGCGGAGTACGTGCGCGCGGGCGCCGAGATCCTGGAGACCAATACCTTCGGCGCGAATCCGCTGAAGCTCAACAGCTACGGTCTGGCCGACGACACCGAGAAGATCAATCGCACCGCCGCCGAGCTGGCGCGCGCCGCCGCGGCCGGGGGGGGGGGCCGCGCGAGCGTGGTCGGCGCGATCGGCCCCCTCGGCATCCGCATCGAGCCCTTTGGCCCGACCTCGCAAGCCGAAGCGCAAGCGCTGTTCGCTCGGCAGGTGCAGGGCCTGCTCGCCGGCGGCGTGGACGGCTTCGTGCTCGAGACATTCAGCGACATGCAGGAAATGCACGCGGCGCTGAACGCCGTACGCGCCGCAACCGATCTGCCTGTCGCCTGCCAGATGACGATCGGCACCGACGGCCTGACCTACTACGGCACCGATCCGGAGACTTTCACCAAGCAGCTCACGGCGTGGGGGGCGGATGTGATTGGCGTGAATTGCTCCGTCGGGCCGGCGGGCGTGCTCGAGGCCGTCGAAAAGATGGTGAAGGCGACGGACAAACCGATTTCCGCGCAGCCCAACGCGGGTCTGCCCAAGGATGTGGGTGACCGCAAGATCTATCTCGCGTCTCCCGAGTACATGGCGAGCTATGCGCGACGCATGATCGAAGCGGGCGCCCGCTTTGTGGGCGGGTGTTGCGGCTCGACGCCCGAACACATCAAGAAGATCCGCGACTACGTCGCGAGCGTCGTGCCGCGGCAGCCGAGCGTCGTCGTCTCGCGCGCGCAGGTGAAGGCGCCTGAGGGAGTGACGGCGACCCCGCTCGCCTTGAAATCCGGCTGGGGCAATAAGCTCGCGCGCGGTGAGCTGGTCACGAGCGTCGAGATCGTGCCGCCCAAGGGCGTGGATCCGACGCCGATGCTGGCGCAGTGTCGCGCGCTGAAAGCCGCCGGTGTGGATGCGGTGAACGTGCCCGATGGCCCGCGCGCGCAAAGCCGCATGGGGGTGCTGCCATCGGCGCTGCTGATCGAGCGCGAGGTGGGCATCGAAACCGTGATTCACTACTGCTGCCGCGACCGCAACCTGCTCGGCATGCTGTCGGACATCATCGGCGCGCACGCCGCGGGGTTGCGCAACATTCTGATCATCACGGGTGATCCGCCGAAGATGGGTCCGTATCCCGAAGCGACGGCGGTGTTCGACATCGATTCGATCGGCCTGACGAACCTCGTCTATCGATTGAATCAGGGCCTCGATCCGGGCAACAATCCGCTCGGCGGCGCCACGAAGTGGGCGATCGGTGTCGGCGTGAATCCCGGCGCGGGCGACCAGGATCGCGAGCTGTCCCGGTTCGCGTGGAAGGTGGATGCGGGGGCCGAATTCGCCGTGACGCAGCCGGTGTTCGACGTGCGCCAGCTCGAGGCATTTCTCAAGCGCATCGATCAGTTCAAGCTGCCCATCGTCGCCGGGGTCTGGCCGCTCATCTCCCTGCGCAACGCCGAGTTTCTCGCGAACGAAGTCCCCGGCGTGTCGGTGCCGGAGGAAGTGCTCCAGCGCATGAGGAAGGCGCAGGAGCAAGGGAAGGAAGCGGCGCTCGCGGAGGGCGTGGCCATCGCGCGTGAGATGTTCACGCGGGTCAAGCAAATGGTCCAGGGCGTTCAGGTAAGCGCGCCGTTCGGACGCGTCGAGGTGGCACTGCAAGTGTTCCAGTAGATTTGATCCGGCAATGCCGGAGCTTCCCGACATCACAATCTACCTCGAGGCGCTGGCCCCACGAATCGTCGGCCAGCGACTCGAGCGCGCGCGCATCACGAGCCCCTCTCTGTTGCGCACAGTCGACCCGCCGCTGGCCGCGGCAGAAGGCCGAAAGGTCGTCGGACTCAGACGCGTCGGGAAACGCATCGTGTGGGAGATGGAAGGAGGAGTCTTCCTCATCTTCCACCTGATGATCGCGGGCCGGTTCAAATGGCGGCCGCAGGGAACCAGCCCGCCGGCCAGAGTCGGGCTCGCCTCATTTGATTTTCCAACCGGGACGTTGCTCCTCACCGAGGCGAGCCCGAAGCACCGCGCATCGCTGCACGTGGTGGAAGGCGAAGCCGGGCTCGCGGCCCACGATCCCGGCGGGCTCGACGTGCTGGCCGCCGATCTCGATGCCTTCCGCACTCGGCTGCAATCGGAGTCCCACACGCTGAAGCGCGCGCTCACCGATCCACATCTGTTCGATGGGATCGGCAACTGGCTGTCTGATGAGATTCTGCACGCGGCCAAGCTTTCGCTGTTTCAGCTCTCCGGAAAATTGACTGACGAAGAAATCGCGCGGCTGTACGAGGCAACGCAGAAGACAGCACGCTTTTGGATCGAGAAGCTGCGCGCCGAGACCGGAGGGGGCACAAAATTCCCCGAAACAGTGAGCGCGTTCAAGGAAGGAATGGCGGTGCACGGACGCTACAAGCAGCCCTGCCCTGTGTGCGGCTCGCCCGTACAGCGCATTCGCTATGCCGACAATGAGGCGAACTACTGCGCGACGTGTCAGACGGGCGGTCGCGTGCTGGCCGATCGCTCGCTTTCACGACTGCTCAAAGCCGACTGGCCTCGCTCGCTTGAAGAGTGGGAGGCGAAGCTGGGCCGATGATCCGCCGCGCATTGACGACAGACGCGGCCGCGGTCGGGCACATCCACGTCGAGTCGTGGAACGTCGCCTACCGAGGCATTATGCCCGATGACGTCATTGCGAAGACCGACCTTGCCTATCGCACGCGGTTCTGGGCCGTGCGCATCGCCGACCGTGAGTGGCCGGTGTTCGTGATCGAGGAAGCAGGCAAAGCCCTCGCGTTTTGTCAGATGATTCCGTCGCGAGACCTTGATGACGATCCCACACGCGTCGGCCACATCACGTCACTGCATGTGCTGCCACACTTGCGCGGTCGCGGCTACGGTCGTGTGCTGGTAGATCACGTGCTCGACGAGTTTCGGCGCCGCGGTTTTGCGGAAGTGACGCTGTGGGTACTCGAAGAGAACAGGAGCGCGCGGCGGTTCTACGAGAAACACGGTTTCACGCTTGATGGCGGGAAGCGAATGTATCCCAACACCGCCATACCCGAGGTACGGTATCGCATCAAGGCTCTTCCTCTCACCCTGCCCGCTGCACAACTTCCTTCGGACACTGTGAGCTTCGCGGATCATTTCTCGGGAGTTTCCGCCGCATACGCCGCCTTCCGGCCGCGCTATCCAGATGCGCTGTTTGATTTTCTCACTCGTGCCGCGCCGGCGTTGGAGGCCGCGTGGGATTGCGGCACGGGATCGGGACAGGCGGCGATCGGCTTGGCTCGCCACTTCCATAAGGTGTTCGCAACGGATGCAAGCGAGTCGCAGCTCGAGCACGCGCTGCGCCACTCGCGCATCACGTATCGCGTGGCGCCGGCCGAGGCGAGCGGCCTGGAGGACGCGTCGGTCGACCTCGTGGCAGCCGCGCAAGCCCTGCATTGGTTCGACCGGCCCAAGTTTTGGGCGGAGGCGCGGCGCGTGTTGCGGCCGCGCGGCGTCGTCGCGGTGTGGACCTACCTGCTCTTCGAGATTGCGCCCGAGATCGACGCGATCGTCCGCGAGTTTTACAGCGACGTCGTAGGACCGTTCTGGCCGCCGGAACGGCACATCACCGAGGAGCGTTACCGAACCATTGAGTTTCCGTTTGCGGAATTTGCCGCACCCAACTTCCTGATCGAGCAACAGGTGACCTTGGACGACGTGACGGGCTATATCCGTACCTGGTCGGCGACGCGCGCGTTCATGAGACACCATCGTCAGGATCCTGTGGACACCCTCGTCGCGAAGCTGGCAGGGCCGTGGGGGGCTCCACAGTCGGCGCGCTTGGCCCGCTGGCCGGTGGCCATGCGGATAGGGAGGATCTGATGAAAGACTGGATCACCAACGTCATCACCCGCGAGCTCAAGGCGCTGCGCCGCGAGATCGAGTCGTACCCGAGCGATGAGGGTCTCTGGGAAGTTCTGCCCGGCATCGCGAATCCCGGCGGCAATCTCGCCCTTCACCTCGCCGGCAATCTTCAGTATTTCGTCGGCCACGTGCTCGGCAAGAACGGATACGTCCGCAATCGCGACGCCGAGTTCGGCAGCCGCGACGTCCCGCGTGTCGAGCTGCTGCGCGAGATCGATAACGCGATCGCCGCGGTCCAGACCGGCATGGGCAAGATCAGCGAGGCCGACCTCGCTCGGCCGTATCCCGAGCCGGTGGGCGGGGTCAGCTCCACCACCGGCGCGTTCCTCGCTCATTTCGCCACCCACCTCGCCTACCACCTCGGCCAGGTGGATTATCACCGGCGCATTCTGACGGGAGAGGGAAAGACTGTGAAAGCGATGGCGTTGAATGAGCTCGGCGGAAGGGCGTCATGAACGCGAGGACGGTCGGCCGGCCGGAGCCGGACGAGGTGCCGTCGCATTTCGTCGGTTACATCAAGCGCGTTCCCGAGCTGGATCCGGTGATCGCTTGCGCATCGCAGATCGAGGACACGGCGGCGCTGCTGCACGGGCTCTCCGAAGCGGACGCGATGCATCGCTACGCGCACGGTAAATGGAGCGTCAAGGAAGTCGTCGGCCACCTCGCCGACATCGAGCGCATCATGGCCTACCGGGCGTTACGGATCGCGCGCGGCGATACCACGCCGCTGCCGGGATTCGATGAGAACGCGTATGTCCCGGTTGCAAAGTTCGACACCCGCTCGCTCACCGATCTCGTCGGCGAGCTGCGCACCGCCCGGGCGGCGACGCTCGCCCTGTTGCGCACATTCGATGCCGATGCGTGGCGGCGGGGCGGCACGGCGAGCGGCAAGCCCGTCAGCGTGCGGGCGATCGCGTACATGATTCCGGGGCATGAACGGCATCACGTAGAGATTCTCAGAACGCGATACGGCGTCGGAGCGGGGAGTCACTGATGAAGATGGAAGCGGCTCGCGAAATAGATATATTGTCGCGGCCCCAAAGAGGATCATCTATGCGACAGCTTGCGTTGGTTAGTGCGGTCACCGTTTTGGCGGCTGGCGTCGCGGCGCAACAGCCGGCCGCTCCAGCCTCGCCGCCGGTACCCGAGGTCGGCACAGTAGCTCCTGACTTCTCCGTGCCCGGCGCAACCCGATTCGGAATGCTCCGCGGCCCGGTGCGCCTCAGCGATTACAAGGGGAAGACGGTCGTCCTCGCGTTCTTCTTCAAAGCCCGAACCCGTGGCTGAACGATTCAAATGAATGCGTACCGTGATCAGTACGCACAGGTTTTCAAAAACGGCCGCAACATCGTTCTCATCGCCATCAGCGCAGACCCGGACACCGCCCTCGCCTCATGGGCGCGGGACGCCGAGTATCCCTTCCTCTTTGCGAGCGATTCGAATTCGGCGGTAGGAAAAGCGTACGGCGCGTTCAACGCCCAGTACAAGCTCGACAACCGCACTCTCTTCGTGGTAGGACCCGACGGCAAGATCGCTTACCGGGCGATGCCGTTCCGGGAGATCGATCCGACCGCATATACGGAGTTGGCGGCGGCGATCGCGAAGGTGGTGCCGGCCGATACGACGGCGCACTGAGAAGGTTCGCGAACATGACGGGCCCGCGCAGCGACTGCGGTCTTTTGTCGCGCAGCGGGCCCGTCGTCTAGCGAACCGCCCGCCGTAACGCCGCCTCGATATCCTGATCCGCCCCGACCCCCGTATACACGACGCGCCCTTTGGTGTCGAGAACAGCGACGTAGGACGTGTTCGGGGCTTGAAAGGCGCGCACCGCTGCGCCGTTCCCGTCCCAGAGGAACGTGAACGGCATCGGCTGCTTTTCGAGATGACGCCGAACCGTGTTCTGGCTCTCGTTCACGGCGACGGCGATCACGAGAAACTCGGCGCGGTCGCCGTACTTCTTGTGCGCCGCCTCCATCCGCGGCAACAGCTCGGCGCAAATGGGGCACCACGTCGCCCAAAACTCGATAATGACGGGCTTCTTCCCGATCCATTGGGACAACGAGACGGAGTCGCCGTTCAGATTCTGCAGCGTGACGGGGGGGGGCGTCTCACCGACGGGTATTCCAATTATTTCTTGACTGCGCAACCAGGCCGGCGTCAGGAGCAACAGCGCGAGGAACGACGCACGACGTACGACGTACGGTGTCACCATACTTGCCCCGCTTTGACGAAGTAGTACTCAGCCATGAGCAGTAGAACCACGCCCGCGGCTTTTTTGATCCACACCATCCATGCACCCGGCTTCGGCAGAATTGCAAGCACTCCCGAGAATATCCCGACGACCAGCAAGACCGCCGTCATTCCCAACGAGAATACAAACAGGTACACGAATCCCAACGTCCCACTGTGCGTCGCCGCCACCCAGGTGAGGACCACCGCGAATGCGGGGGCACCGCAGGGCGCCGCGACGATTCCTGACGTGGCGCCCAGCAGAAAAACCGCCGGATACGATCCTCCGCCGAGACTTCCGGCCCACGCGGCCAACCGCACCGGCATTCGGACCGGAATCACGTCGAACATCACAAGTGCAAACACGAGCAGCAGACTGCCGATGACGAGGCGCGACCATCGGTTCGAGCTGATGGTCCCGAAGATCGATCCGCTCAATCCCGCGATCAGTCCGAGAATCGCGTAAAACAGCGCCAGCCCGGCGACGTACGTCAGCGTCAGCACAATCGTGCGGCGGCGCGAATGCGTCGCGCCCTGCGTGCCCCCCCCTACGCCGGTGATTGCACCGATGGTGATCGGGATCATCGGCCAAATGCAGGGATTGGTGCTCGTCACAAGACCGGCAAAAAACAGCAGGGGCACGGCAACGAGCGGCTGATGTTGCAGGGCGTTCGACAAACCGGATTGAATGATCGCGAAGGTGACCACGGGTGCGATAATAACTTACTTTAGCGAGCGTGAGCCGCACCGCTGTACTCGCCGGCGCGACCGGCCTCGTGGGCAGTCACATTTTGCAGCGCCTGCTCGCAGACAGCGCCTGGACCCGCGTGGTTACCATCGGCCGACGCCTTATCCCTCAACGTCACGACAAGCTCGAGCAGCGAATCGTCGACTTCGATTCCCTCACCGATCTCCCACACGTCGATGACGTGTTCTGTTGCCTCGGCACGACGATCAAAAAAGCGGCATCGCAGGAAGCGTTCCGGCGTGTCGACCACGACTACGGGATCGCACTCGCGCAGGCTGGTTTGCGTGCCGGCGCAACACAATTCCTGCTCGTGAGTGCGATCGGCGCCGATCCCGCCGCGCGTGTGTTCTACAGCCGCGTCAAGGGAGAGACGGAAGCAGACGTCCGCAAACTCCGCTATCCCGCGACTCAGATCTTCCGGCCGTCGCTGCTGCTCGGCGAGCGTGCGGAATTCCGCCTCGGCGAGCGCATCGCGATGAAGACTGCTCCGCTCCTCTCGTGGCTCCTGTTGGGACGACTGCGGCGCTATCGACCAATTCACGCAGACGTCGTCGCCCGCGCGATGACGCGCATCGCGCTGGAAGCGCCGCGCGGACCCAATGTGTTCGAGTACGACGCCATGACTGCAGCGGCACGGTGATGACCGATCCCTTTCTGGCGGCCGCGATCGCGGAGGCCGAGCAGGGCCTGCGAGAGGGAGGAATTCCGATCGGGTCGGTGCTCGTCTCAGGCGGCAAGATCCTGGGACGCGGACACAACCGCCGAGTTCAGAAAGGCAGTCCGGTGCTGCACGGCGAGATGGACGCGCTGGAGAAGGCGGGCAGGCTGCCGGCAGCCGTCTATCGCGACGCGACGCTGTACACGACGCTGTCACCGTGCGCGATGTGCAGCGGCGCGATTCTGCTCTACGGAATTCCGCGGGTCATCATCGGCGAGAACGGCACGTTTCGCGGCGAGGAGGAGTTACTCGCGAGCCGTGGCGTCGCGATCGAGGTGCGGCAGGATGCTACCTGCATCCGCCTCATGACCGAATTCATCCGGGCGCACCCGGACCTGTGGAACGAGGATATCGGCGTCTAGGAACCTGGATTCGGGCTAGCTTATTGTCATGACTACTCTCCTACGCATTGCCTCGATGTCCCTGGCCGCGTTTGCCGCCGTTCCGTCTCTCGGCGCCCAAGCGAACCGTCTCGACGCCGATGTCGATCGGCGCGTCCCGCAAGTCGTCGAGAAGGTCGTCGCGTGGCGTCGTGACATCCATGCGCACCCTGAGCTCTCGAACCGCGAGACCCGCACTGCCGATCTCGTCGCGCAGCACCTGCGTTCTCTCGGCATCGAGGTGACGACCGGCGTCGCGCACACTGGCGTGGTCGGTGTGCTGCGCGGCGGCCGCCCCGGTCCGGTGGTCGCGCTGCGCGCGGACATGGACGCGCTGCCGGTTACGGAAGAGGTCGACGTGCCGTTCGCTTCCAAAGTGCACGCCACCTATAACGGCCAGGAAGTCGGCGTCATGCACGCGTGCGGTCACGACGCGCATACAGCGATGCTCATGGGGGTCGCCGAAGTTTTGGCGGGGATGCGCGCCGAGCTTCCGGGAACGGTCAAGTTCATCTTCCAGCCCGCTGAGGAGGGACAGCCGGCGGGCGAGACGGGCGGCGCGGCAGAGATGGTGGCCGAAGGCGTGCTCGAGAACCCCAAACCCGACGCGATATTCGGCCTCCACGTGTTTCCGTATCCTACCGGTGAAATTCGCTACCGTCCGGGCCCTACCATGGCCAGCGCCGACGCTTTCCATATCACCGTGCGCGGCCGCCAGACGCACGGCGCCATCCCGTGGGCGGGCATCGACCCGGTCGTGATCGCATCGCAAATCGTACTGGGGCTGCAGACGATCGCGAGCCGCCAGGTGGACGTGACGACGGCGCCGACGATTGTTACAGTCGGCGTGATCAATGGCGGCGTGCGCTACAACATCATTCCTGACAGTGTCGTGATGATCGGAACGATCCGCACCTTCGATGCGGCCATGCGACGCGACGTCCACGATCGCGTGCGGCGGACCGCGGAATTAATCGCGCAGAGCGCTGGGGCATCGGCGGTGGTCGTGATCGATACGGGTGCCCCGGTGACGTACAACGACCCGGCGCTGACGGAGAAGCTGCTGCCGACACTGCGCGCCGTCGCGGGAACGAGTCATGTCGCGCTCGCCCCGCTGATTACCGCCGCCGAGGATTTTTCGCGCTACCAGCAGCACGTGCCCGGCGTTTTCTTCTTCCTGGGCATCACTCCGGCCGGCACCGATCCGAGCAAAGTGGCGCCGAACCATTCGCCCCGCTTCTACGTCGACGAAGCGGCGTTTCCTGTTGGTGTGCGGGCACTTGCGCATGCGGCGGTAGATTATCTGACGGCCCATCACTAGCTTGCAGTCCGCTCCTTAGAGGGGAAATCGATGCGTACCAGCAATCCAGCACTGAACGCTAAAACCTTCGAACGCTTCGGTCCCATCGCCGCCGGCGAAGGGATGACGATCGAAGGAACCGTCAATCGCACCGGCTTCCTGCTCCTCCTGCTCGTCGCAACCGCGACGTACACGTGGATGCAGACCTTCGCCGGCGTACCCGTTGGGGGATATCTCTGGACCGGCCTACTCGGCGGCTTCGCGGTCGCGCTGGTCACCATCTTCAAGCCCGCGTGGGCGCCCATCACAGCGCCGGTCTACGCGGCGCTCGAAGGACTCGCACTCGGCGCGCTATCCGCGATCCTCGAAGCGACCTACCACGGGATCGTCGTCCAGGCCGTGGCACTGACGTTCGGAACGCTGTTCGCGTTGTTGATCGTGTATCGCGCTCACCTGATTTCCGTGACGCAGAAATTCAGGCTCGGCGTCGCCGCGGCGACGGGCGGGATTGCGATTTTCTACTTGGTCGCGATCGGGCTCAGCTTCTGGGGCATCCGCATTCCCTTCCTGCACGAGGGAAGCGCGCTCGGCATCGGCTTCAGTCTGTTCGTCGTGGTGATCGCGTCGCTGAACCTCGTACTCGATTTCGACTTCATCGAGCAGGGCGCCGAGCAGGGCGCGCCGAAATTCATGGAGTGGTACGGGGCGTTCGGCTTGATGGTGACGCTGATTTGGCTCTACCTCGAGATCCTACGGTTGCTCGGCAAGCTCCGCAGCCGGTAGAGTCGGTTCGCCTCGATCGTTGGCTCTGGGCCGCGCGTTTCTTCAAGACGCGCGGCCTTGCTGCTGAAGCGATTGCCGGTGGGAAAGTCCAGCTCAATGGCAATCGCGCCAAGCCCGCCAAGCCGGTGCAGGTAGGTGACAACCTCCGTGTGCGCGTCGGCCCCTACGAGTGGCTCGTCATAGTGCGCGCGATAACGGAACGCCGGGGCTCCGCACGCGACGCGCAGCTCTTGTACGACGAGCTGCCGGAAGGCCGCGCCGCGCGGGAACGGCTCGCCGAACAGCACAAAATGGCACCGGCCCCCGCCTACACAGGCAAGGGCCGGCCGACAAAGAAAGAGCGCCGCGAGCTGCGGCGGCTCGAAGAAGGAGACGTCTAGAGCTTCTGCAGCCTCACGTTGCCTGATCCGGTCTCGACCGAGAGACGGCCACTGCCGTCGCCTATCGTCCCGGTGATGTGATCGTGCTCAAGGCGTCGGACCTGTAGCGTCAGCCCACCGAGATCGATGTCACCGCTGCCCGTGTCGAGATCCACTTGGGCGCCAAGCGTCTGCGGCACTTTGAGTGTGACGTCGCCGGAGCCGGTTTCGATCCGCAGCGAGCGGAACGTGGTGACCAGCGCAACGTCGACATTGCCGCTGCCCGTCTCGAATGACACCTCGTCACCCGACGTGTTGGTCGCCTCGATGTCGCCCGAACCCGTTTCGACCTTCAAGTCGCTCGCCTTGCCATCCCGGAGCGTGACGCCGCCCGAGCCGGTGTTGAGATGAAGACGCGTACCGCTGGTTCCGGATACCGTGATGTCGCCCGAACCGGTTTCCAGGCTGACGTCGCCGGTGCCGTCACGGAGATCCACGTTTCCAGAGCCGGTCGAGACGCGCAGCATGCCGCGCGTGCGATCGGCGGCGACGTCCGCGGACGCGACATACACGCGGATGACGCCATCGACGTTGGTCAGAACTGCTTTGCCGACGCCCAGGTAGAGCGCGACGTTCTTGCCGGCGGGGACAGTCACGTGCAGATCGGCAGATGCCTCGAGTCCATCGCGCGAACGGCCCGTGATGCGTACCTCGTGCCCTTCCCGATCGCGGAACCGTCCGTGCTTGTGGCTCTCTCCGTCCCATCCGCTGTCGTCGCCGAACGTTCCATCATCGCGGACGCGCAGCGTCGTGTTCCACCCTCGTCCCCAATCGGGCATCACGATGACGTCGTCCGGATAGATGACGCGCAGCGTCTCGCGGCCGCGCAGCGGCCCGGATTCGACCTGGAGCTTGGCAGCGTCGCTACCGCCGCGCTGCACTTCGACGACGACATCGCCGCCGGAGCCGGCTTCGACGCGCAGCTCGCCGACGAGGTTGTACACGGCGACCGAATCGCCCTTGAGGACATAACGTGAAGTTTGAGCGGCAGCTGGAATACCGAGCAGTGTGGCACAGGCAACGAGCGACAGCGAGCGCAGGATCATAGAGGCGGCTCCGCGAGGGGATGACAATTGGATAGCGTAACTCCGGTAAGGGTTGCAGCTTTGCACCATATGCCCGATTGGCTGATTTGGTTTCTCGCCAGTGTCGCGCTGCTGGTCGCCGAAATGTTCACCGCGGGTTTCTGGCTCGCCTGCCTCGCGGTTGGGGCCTTCGTGGCTGGAGTCGTCGCGCTGATCCCCGGCTTGGGACTGGTCACCGAAGGCATCGCATTCGCCGTCTCCAGCGTCGCCAGCATGGCAGGGCTGCGGCCGCGCCTGATGCACTACTTTCAGCTCGGCCCGGGCTCCGATCTGCGCACCGGCGTGGACGCCCTCCTCGGCAAGACGGCGATCGTGACCGAGCGGATCGGACCGGGCACCACCGGCCGCGTGAAAGTCGACGGTGAAGACTGGCGCGGTGCCTCCAGCGACGCGACGGTAATCGAGCCGGGCACGCCCGTGACGATCATCCAGGTGGACGGCACAACTCTGCTGGTCGAA
>MNDR01000049.1 GCA_001915025.1 Gemmatimonadetes bacterium 13_2_20CM_2_65_7 | reverse complement strand
CACGGCCCGTAATCGAGAAGACGTCTTCGACCGGCATCAGGAACGGCTTGTCGACTTCGCGCTTCGGGACCGGGATGCTCTTATCGAGGGCCGCCTGCAGCTCCTCCACCTTGGTGATCCACTGCTTGTCGCCCTCGATCGCCTTCAAGGCCGACCCCCGGATCACCGGCACGTCATCCCCGGGGAACTGGTACTTGCTGAGGAGCTCGCGCACTTCGAGCTCCACGAGATCGAGGAGCTCGGGATCATCGACCAGGTCGCACTTATTCAGGAAGACGACGACCGCCGGCACGTTCACCTGGCGCGCGAGCAAGATGTGCTCGCGCGTCTGCGGCATCGGTCCGTCCACGGCGCTCACGACGAGAATCGCGCCGTCCATCTGCGCGGCGCCCGTGATCATGTTCTTCACATAGTCCGCGTGGCCCGGGCAATCGACGTGCGCATAGTGGCGCGCGGCGGTTGAGTACTCGACGTGACTCGTTGCGATCGTCAGAATCTTGGTCGCGTCGCGACGGCCCTGCGACTCGCTCGCCTTCGCCACCTGGTCGTAGCTCACGTAGGTCCCCAGGCCCTTGTCGGCCGAGACCTTCGTCAGCGCCGCCGTCAGCGTCGTCTTGCCATGGTCCACGTGGCCGATCGTGCCGACGTTCACGTGGGGCTTCGTGCGCTCGAATTTTGCTTTTGCCATTTATCCTTTCCTCGTGCGTCGTGCGTCGTTCGTCGTGCGTTCCGTACGGTGCGATGCAAACGACGCACGACGTACGACGCACGGCCTTTCGAGAGCTCGCGACCGGGATTGAACCGGTGACCTCGTCCTTACCAAGGACGCGCTCTACCGACTGAGCTACGCGAGCGTTCGACAGAGCGGGCGACGGGGCTCGAACCCGCGACCCTCAGCTTGGAAGGCTGATGCTCTACCAACTGAGCTACGCCCGCGCGCCACAAAGTGGTGGGGGAAGGATTCGAACCTTCGTAGCGCGATGCGCGGCAGATTTACAGTCTGCTCCCTTTGGCCACTCGGGCACCCCACCCCGCGCCCTCCTCGCCACGCCGCGTCCCCGATCGCTCCACGTCTCGCGCTCCCGCTGACAACAGACCCCGCGTGTCACTGCGCGCGGGGTGCGTTGTATCCTCGGAGTCCGGGTTTGAGCTGACGAAGGGACTCGAACCCTTAACCTGCTGATTACAAATCAGCTGCTCTACCAGTTGAGCTACGTCAGCTGGTTGAGGCCCAAATCCAACAGACCCGTAGCTTAAACACGCTTCGCAACTATGGCAAGGGATGGACTTCGAACGACTTAGGCCTCGTCAGCGGAGTCGCCACTTGGTGCCCTGCGGCGTGTCTTCGATCTCGACGCCCTTCGCCAGGAGCTCCGCCCGGATCACGTCGGCGACCTTGAAATCCTTGGACTTACGGGCCTGGGCCCGCGCGACGATGCGCTCCTCCACCCAGCGCGCGAGCGCCGGATCGGCCGACCGCGCCGTCGGCAACACGTCCAGGACGTCCGTCACGCGCACGAACGCGGCGAGCGCGCGCGCCGTTCCGGCCGGCGCGACCGGTTTGTCGAGCTCGCGATTGACGGCGCGAACGAAGTCGAACAGCGCGGCCACGGCGCGCGGTGCGTTGAGGTCGTCGTTCAACGCGGTTGCGACATCTGCCTCGAGTCTTTCGGCGAGTTTGTCGAGCTCTGCTCCCCGCTCCCTGCTCCCCGCTCCCTGCAAGCGTTGATGAAACTCGCCGAGCCTCCGCACTCCCTCCTTCGCAGCTTCGAGTGCTTCGTCCGTGAAGTCGACCGGTTGGCGATAGTGCGTCTGAAAAAACAGCAGCCGCACGGCGGCCGCGTCGACGCCCTGCTCTCGCAGATCGCGCGCGGTGAGAAAATTGCCGTGGCGCTTCGACATCTTGCTGCCACGCACGTTGAGGAATTCGCCGTGCAGCCAGTGCCGCGCGAACACCTGCCCGGTGGCCCCCTCCGACTGCGCGATTTCGTTTTCGTGATGCGGAAAAATCAGATCGACGCCGCCCCCGTGAATGTCCAGCGTCTGCACCGCGAACCGTTTGCCGATCTCGGCGAGTGCCATCGCCGAGCATTCGAGATGCCAACCCGGCCTCCCTCGTCCAAACGGCGCGTCCCACGCGGCGCCTACCGCCTCGTCCTCGGCGTCCGCCTTCTTCCAGAGCGCGAAGTCGCTCGGATCGTCCTTGGCGTATTCATCGCTGGCGACGCGCGCGCCAACCTTGATCTCCCGGCGGTCGAGCCGCGACAAGCGGCCGTAGGTCGGAAACTTGGCGATCGCGAAATAGACGGAGCCGTCCTCTCCTTTGTATGCGACTCCGCGCTCCAACAGCCGCGCAACGAGCGCGATCATCGCCGGCATGTACTCCGTGGCGCGCGGATACACGTGCGCGGGCTTGATGCGCAGGTAGTCGCGGTCTTCGAAAAACGCCTGCGTGAAGGGCGCCGTGTGCACGGCCAATTGTTTCCCCGCCGTGCGCGCCGCCTTGATCGTGCGGTCGTCGACATCGGTCAGGTTCATGATCTGGAAGACTTGGTAGCCCGCATATTCGAGCCAGCGCCGCAGCAGATCTTCGAACAGAAACGTGCGGAAATTGCCGATGTGCGCGTAGTTCCAGACGGTGGGACCGCAGGTGTACAGCGTCACGCGCGGCGGGGCGAGCGGTGTGAGCGGCTCAACGCGACGCGTGAGTGTGTTGAAGAGGGAGACTTGCTCCGCCATTGCGGCGAAACGTACTAGCGCGAGTCGTGCGTTTCCAGGACGATATCCTCCAACGATTTGACGCGCACGCGCGACGCCCGCACCGCGAGGCGGTGCGCTCGACACAATGCCAGCGCCGACTCCACAGTCCGTCCGACGAGCGGCGCTTCGAGCCCAGCGGCCGTGATCCGAAAGCCGGGCGGCGGCTCGGGCGGCGGGGCGTCGAGGATCACTTCGAGGACACGCTCCCCGAGCAGTGCCGCGAGTGGGCCGGCACGAACGATCCGACCGGCGCGCAGCACAAGAACGCGTGATGCGAGCCGTTCGAGTGCCGCAGGATCGCCGGCCGCAATGAGAACGGCCACGCCGGTGGCCGCGAGCCGGGCGATCCGCGCGCGCAAATCCCGCCGCGCAATCGCATCGAGGCCGGACAGCGTCTCATCGAGCAAGAGTACGCGCCGGCCGCCGAGCGCCGCCTGCGCGACCCCGAGCCGCTGCAGATCGGCGCGGCCCAGCGCGCCCACGTCGCAATCCGCCGCGGGCACAAGCCCGGAGAGATCGAGCGCTTCGCGGACTAGTCCATCAGCGCCGGCACAGCGGTCGCCATTCGCCGTCCGGTGCAGCCGAGCGTAATACGTGAGGACTTCACGCACGGTGAGTGAAGACGGATAGGCAGGTGTGTCGCGTGCGTATCCGATAAGTCGCCGAGCGATGGGCTCGGTCGCGCGAATCCCGCACACTCGCGCTTCACCAGCTGCGGGCCGCACGAAGCCGGCGGCTACTTGTAGCAGCGTACTCTTGCCCGATCCCGCTGGACCGACGATCCCCGCAACCTCGCCCGGCAAGAGTGCCAGCGAAACACCGCTCAGCCCGCTACCGCGCGGTCCGTAACGGAAGTCGCAGGTGACATCGCACAGCGTCAGCGCGTACTCGGTCATCGGTGAACGACCACGCGCTGCCGGGCGACCATCGCGCTCGCGAGGAGGACGCCGAGGCCCGCCCACGCGAGTGCGTGCACAATCGCGCCGACATCGCCAGCGGCGATGTCGCGATAGTGCCAGAGCGCGGGTCCCAACTCGAGCGCGCTCGCCGCCGCGAGCCGGACCACGCCCGGATGCGCGAGATCCACCAGGCGCTCCGGCGGAATCGCGCCGGCACCCGCCATAAGGAGGAAGAGGGGAACGGCCGCCGCGCTCCCGAACGCCAGCACGGCTGCGAGTGCGCAGCTCCCGACGGCTGCTGCCGCGAGCACACCCGCGGCCGCCCGCGCGGGCTGCCCTCCGACCGCCACAGTCGTCGCGATCACGAGACCCGCCGCCGGTACGACCGCGGCGAGATACCGACCCGTCGCAATCGCCAGCGGGGTCGTGGGATGCGTGAGGGCGACGCCGAGCGCGGCTCGATCGCTCTCACCCGCCGCAGCGTAAGCGGCGCCGATCACGGCGCCGAGTGCGCCCGCATGGAGCGCGACGGCGAGCGGATCGAGGCCGTGACTGCTCAGCCAGACAAGCAGGATGCCGAGACCCAGCAGCGACACGCCGTGGCGGGTGCGCGTCAAGCGCGGGAAGATGAGCAGCCATTCGGCGTGAACGCGGCGTAGGAATCGCACACCGACAGCATAAGAAAGGAAAGGACGGCGAGTGGTACCGATTCGCCGCGGTACAGATCAAATCGTTGCGCGAGCGCCGATGATCGCGTCAACGAGCGCGGCCGATTCGAACCGCACGGGATCCGTAGCGGGCAGCCCCGTCTCGTCGGACGCCCGCGCAATCGCCTCGCGCGCCGCATTCTCATCCATGTCGTAAGTGTTGAGGCAGATCCCAATAACCTTCGTCGGATGCACCGGTTGGGCGGCGCGCTCATGGATCTCGATCAGCTCGGAGTACGAGGGGATGCGCACCCACGGTTCGCGGCCATGGTAGTCGCCGATGAAGTCACGCGTCACCTGATGACAGAGAATCAGCGCGTCGGGGCACGAGCCGTGGAGCAGGCCGAGCGTTACGCCCGAGTAGCCGGGATGAATGAGACTGCCCTGCCCTTCCACCAGGACGATGTCGTTGCCTTTCGCGCCCTCGAGCACGAGCTGCTCGGCGGCACCGGCGATGAAGTCGGCCACGACGGCGTCCACCGCAATGCCCCACCCTTCGATGAAAATTCCCGTCTGACCGGTCGCAACGAAGCTCGTCTTGTGACCGCGCTGTACGAGCGCGTCTCGCAGCTGCAGCTGCGCGGTCATCTTCCCAACATTGCAGTCGGAACCGACGGCGAGGACGACGAGCGCGTCGACTTCCGCGGCGCGACCATCCGCGATAGGCAAATTCGGCGGGGGCCGGCGCGCATCGAGAATGCGGACGCCATGGGCGCGGGCGAGCGGCCCGAGCTCGGGATCGTCACCGATGAAGGTGTGCAGGCCGCTCCAGATCTCGAGCTTGCGCTCGATCGCAGTGCGAAGCCACGCCTTCCACTCGTCGGGCAGCCGCCCGCCGGCCGGAGCGATGCCAATCAGCACCGCTGTCGCACCCTTGCCTTGCGCGATGCCGCGCTCGAAGTCAGCGACGATGGGAATCTTGCCACCGAAACCCAGCACGTCCTGGACGGTCTTGCCCGCCTGCTTGCGATCGAGGACGGCCACGATGCGCTCGGGGAAGTAGCGAATGCACGAGTTCGCGGTCTTGGACGACAGCGGCCCGAACTCACCGTCGGCGATGATGAGAAAACGATGTTGTGGTGCGCGAGTCATCAGACCGACTGTGCGACTCGGCGGTCGACCCCGGTCCGTCGCTCGGTGCTGCGCAGCACCGCCGACTGAGCGCGGGTCGGATCGCCGTAGATCTCCGCCTGCAGGATGTGGCGGACCAGAACCATCGTGACGCAGAGAATCGGGACCGCAACGATGAGCCCGATCGCGCCGAGCAGCGCTCCCATGATCAGGACGCTGGCGATCGTCAGCACCGGCGGCAGTTCGACCTTGCGCTGCATGATGCGGGGCACCACGACGTTCGCTTCAAAGATGTGCACGAGCACGCCGAGCAGCAGGACCAGCACGACTTTGACCCAGTCGCCCGTGGCGACCATGAACAACGCGGGCAGCAGCGTCGAAATCAGCGTGCCGAAGAACGGCACAATGGCCACCAGTCCCGTGAAGATGCCGAACGCCAACCACGAAGGCACGCCGAGAATCCAAAGGCCAAGTGCCGTGAGTAGCGCGAGTACGGCCATGGCGATGAGCTGGCCCACGACCCACGCTTTCAGCGTCGCCGAGAGATCCTGGAGAATGCGAACCGCGATGGGACGATGGCGTGGCGCCACCAGCGAGATGAGGCCATTGCGGTAGACCGTAGGCTGACTGGTCAGGTACAGGGCCATCACCACGACGCTCGCTCCCTCGATGAACAACTTGCCGCCCCCGCGCAGCGTCCCGAGGAAACCACCGCGCACAAAACTCACCGCGTCGTTCACGAATGAAGCGACCAGCCCCGAAGACGGATCGGCGAGCTCGGTGCGATCGAGTACCGGATATTGTTGCGCCCAGCCCGCCAGCACGTTCTGGATTTTCGTAAGGGTCTGCGGCAGCCCTCCGATCAACGCCTCGGTCTGGTCGATCACGGGCGGAACGAGCAGCACAGCGACGCCGGCCACAACGACGATGGTGGCGAGCACAGCGATAGCCAGCCCCATCCAACGCCGCAATCCAAAACGGCGCTGCTCGAGCCGGTCGGTGATGGCGGAGAGATAGACGGCGACCAGGATCGCGATGAAGACGAGAAGCAGGACGTCGACGACCCGGACGACGAACCAGATGACGAGGGCTGCAATAAAGAGCGCCACAAACGTGGCGCTCGACAATCTGGTGCTGGAGGAAGGCTCGGAACCGTTCAGCTCTTCTGCTCCGCGTCGTCGTCTTCAAGGAGCTCGGCGTCGCGTGCACCCTTGCCGAGTGCCTTGGCCTGTTCCTGGGTGCCTCCGGGCAACAACCCCATCTTGCGTTTGAGCGCCAGCAGCTGCTGGTCGGCGTCAGCCTTCACTTCGAGTCCCTGGAACTGCTTCATCAGAGAATCGCCCGAGAGATCCTCATTCACTTCAGCGGCGGCGATGAGCTTGCGCTCCTCGTGCTCGATCTGCTCCGCCATCCGCTCGAACGTCTCGAACGCGCTCTTGTCCGAAATCGACCCAAGCGTCTCCTGAATGCGCTTGTGTGCCTCGGCCCGCTTTTGCCGCGCGATGAGGATGTTCTTCTTGCGCTTCGCTTCCTCGATCTTGTCGTTCAGCTGCCGCAGCGAACCCTTGAGCTTCTCGGTCTCCTCGCGGTGCTTCACCCACGTATCGTGCAGCTGGACAGCATTCTGAACGTGCTCGTTGTAGCGCAGCAACGCCTGCTTGGCGAGGTCGTCGCGGCCTTCCTGGACGGCGAGCACCGCGCGCTTCTCCCAGTCTTCGGAGAGCTTCTTTTCCTGCTCGGCCTGTGCCGAAAGGCGCTTCTCGTCGGCGATGGCCGCGGCGACCTGCTGCTTGGCCTTCGCCAACTGGCTGCGCATGTCGACGATCAGCTGCTCGAGAACCTTCTGCGGGTTCTCTGCGCGCGAAATCAGATCGTTGATGTTCGACCGGATCAGCGTGGACAGACGATCAATGATCCCCATCTAAGCTCCTGGCAATGAGCGCTCGCGCTTCTGCGCGAGCAGCCGCTCCGCGAAATCTAGCCGCTCGGCCATCTCGGCGATTTGTCCCTGCATCTCGGTGAGGCGATGCTCCAACTCGGCCACATGGTCCGAGTCGGCGGCACCTTCGAGCGGCGTATCGCTCCACTCGCCGCCGAATCCCTTCCAGCGTCTGCGCCGATGCATCCCGGCGCGGATCCGCTCGGCGATGGCGCCGGCCAAATCCGATTTAAAAAAGGCCCACAAGACCACGCCGGCGACAACTAAACCACCAATCGTCCCGATCAGCGGAATCAGCTGATTCGGGTCGAACGGCAGCATTGGTGGCGGCGTCGGAGGATGCGGAGCTTGTAAAATCACGTGCTCTCTTACGCCTTCCCCTTGCGGGCCGTTTCGCGAGGCAACATCCGCTCGGTAAAATCTACTCGCTCCGCCAGTTCCGCCACCTCTCGCCGCAATTGCTCCACGCTCTCGACCAACTCCGCCTGGTCCTCGCCGGTTCCGTCGGCCCTGGGCGCGTGGCGCAGCCGTTCCGCGAAGGCCTTCCCGACGGGCGAGATGGCGATCATCCAGGCGAAGAATCCTCCCATCGCGACGATGGGGATGAACACGGCGACTACGCCAGGATCGATCACCGCTTGACCTCGCTTTGTTTCGCGAGCAGGCGTTCGGCGAAATCCATTCGCTCCGCAAGCTCCGTTAGCTCCTGCCGCACCGACTGCAATTCGTTCAAGATCTCGTCGCGCTCTGCCGGCTCCATGCTCGGCCGCCGGTGCTCTCCGGCGATGCGCTTCGCGACGGCGGCCGCGACCGGTCGAAGCACCCAGAACGTGCCGCCGAAAAACATGAAGGCTGCCACCGTTTCTGGTCCGTTCATCGCTCGATCTTCTTCGCGAGCAGGCGCTCGGTGAAGTCGATGCGCTCGCCCAGATCGCCGATCTCACGTCGTGCCTGCTGGATCTCGGCAAGCAGATCTTCCCGCAGCAGCTGCAGCTCTTCCTTCATGCCGGCATCGACGCTCTTGGTGCGGATGCGTTCGGCCAGCGCTCGCACCAACGGAAACAGCAGGACTGTCGACCCGAGGATGGCCAGCACGAAGAGAAAGACGATTCCTTCATCAGGCATACATTACCTCGCTGGCGGGAGCCGCTCCGCCTCGCGCTGCTTGGCCACCAGGCGCTCGAGAAAGTCCACGCGCTCACCCAGCTCGCTCAGTTGCTCGCCGAAATGACGGAGCTCCTCGACTTCGCCCCGCAGCTGCCGAACTTCCTCGGTCGTGCCGTCGCTCGCCTCTGCGGCGCCCTTCTTCCCCAGGATGCGCGCGGCGAATGCCTTCCCAACCGGGGAAATCGAGAGCAGAAACAGCGTCCCGCCACCGAACAACAGGACGACCGCTGCGAGGCCGACGATACTGTCCGAATCCAATCGCGCTCCTTGGTTGTGATTCAACCTACCGTCTAGTCTCCGGCCTGCAACACCTTCCGCAGGAATTGTCCCGTGTGGGACGCCTTGGTCTGCGCCACACGTTCGGGCGGTCCCTCTGCGACGACTCGACCGCCGAGGTCGCCGCCCTCCGGGCCGAGGTCGATCACCCAATCGGCCGTTTTCACGACGTCCAGGTTGTGCTCGATGACGACCACCGTGTTGCCTTTGTCCACCAACCGGTGCAGCACCTCGAGCAGCAGTCGCACGTCCTCGAAATGAAGACCCGTCGTCGGCTCATCGAGGATGTAGAGGGTGCGGCCGGTGTCGCGCTTGGCGAGCTCCGTGGCGAGCTTGACGCGCTGCGCTTCGCCGCCCGACAGAGTCGTGGCCGACTGTCCGAGGTGGATGTATCCCAGTCCTACGTCGTTGAGTAACTCGAGTTTCGCCCTGATACGCGGTTGATGCTCGAAAAAGTCGAGCGCGTCGGCGACCGTCAGGTCCAAGACGTCGGCGATCGACTTTCCTTTATAACGCACCTCGAGCGTTTCGCGATTGTACCGTCTGCCCTTACAGACCTCGCACGGCACGTACACGTCGGGCAGGAAGTGCATCTCCACCTTCACGAGCCCGTCGCCCTGACAGGCTTCGCAACGGCCGCCCTTCACGTTGAACGAGAACCGTCCCGGCCCGTACCCCCGCAGCTTCGATTCGGGGAGATAGGTAAACAGCTCGCGGATCGGTGTGAAGAGGCCCGTATAGGTCGCCGGATTGGACCGCGGCGTGCGGCCGATCGGGCTCTGATCGATGTCGATCACCTTGTCGACGAGGTCCAGCCCTTCCAGTCGATCATGCGCGCCGGGCACGACTTTGGCGCGGTAGAAATGGCGCGCGAGCGACTGATAGAGGATATCGGTAACGAGTGTCGATTTCCCGGACCCCGATACTCCTGTGACCGCGACGAACAGGCTCAGCGGGAACTCGACGGTCAGGTCCTTCAGGTTATGGTGACGCGCGCCCACCACGCGGAGCATTCGATCCGCATTCACGATCCGGCGACGTGGCGGGACGGGAATGCGCAGCTCGCCGCGCAGATAGCGCGCCGTGAGGGAGTCGCGATGAGTCAACACCTCGTCGAGCAGGCCGGCGGCGACCACCTCGCCACCATGCCGACCCGCGCGCGGGCCGAGGTCTACGACGTAGTCGGCCGCGCGAATCGTCTCCTCGTCGTGCTCCACGACGAGCACCGTGTTGCCGAGGTCGCGCAACTCCTTGAGTGTGGCGAGCAGCCTCGCGTTATCGCGCTGATGCAGGCCGATCGACGGCTCATCCAGGATGTACAGCACGCCGACGAGTCGGCTGCCGATCTGCGTTGCGAGACGAATGCGCTGCGCTTCGCCACCGGAGAGTGTGACGGCCGAACGATCGAGCGTGAGGTAATCGAGGCCGACGTCGACGAGGAAGCGCAGCCGCTCGGTTACCTCCTTGAGAATCGGCTGTGCGATTTCAGGGTCGAGTCCGGGCCGGCCGTTGGCGCGGATCGGGACGCGAGTGAAGAAGTCGAGCGCCTCGCGCACCGGTAAGGCAACGACATCGCCGATTCCCTTTCCCGCAACGAGCACGGACAGGCTCTCCGGCCTGAGCCGGCGACCGCCGCAGGTGGGACAGGGCTGCTCCACCATGAACTGCTCGAGCTGTTCGCGCACGGCATCCGATGCAGTTTCCCGATAGCGCTTCTCGACGTGATCGAGTACGCCCTTCCAGCCCGACTCGTAGGAGCCGTGCCAGCGCTCGCTGTCGTACTGATACGTGATTGTTTTTCCCGGCGCACCGCGCAGCACGATCTTCTGCACGGCCGGCGAAAGATCGCGCCACGGAGAGTTGAGGTCGAACTTGTACGTGCGCGCCAGCGCCGGCAGCACCACTTTCCTGAGATAACCGCTCGGCTCTCCCCACGGCAGCACCACGCCCTCGAGAATCGAGAGACTGGTATCGCCAAGCACGAGATCCGCATTGACCTCGCGCCGCGTGCCCAATCCGGAGCAGTCGGGACATGCCCCATACGGAGAGTTGAACGAGAATTGCCGCGGTTCGAGCTCCGGCAGCGACAAGCCGCACTTCGGGCAGGCATAGCGCTCCGAGAAAAGACGTGAGCGCGGGCTGCCACTCTGCCGCACGACCTCGACAACGCCTTCGGCAGCTTTGAGCGCCGTCTCGATCGAATCCGCGAGGCGGGCGCGGTCGGCCGGCCGCACGACCAGCCGATCGACGACGACGGCGATGTCGTGATTCTGCCGGCGATTGAGCTTGGGAACGTTCGCGAGGTCGTACGTCTCGCCGTTGATGCGCGCCCGCACGAATCCCTGTTTGCGCATCGCCTCAAAGACGTCGCGGAACTCACCCTTGCGTCCCCGGACCAGCGGCGCGAGCACCTCGATCTTCGTGCCCTCGGGCCACTCGAGCACGAGATCGGTGATCTGCGAGGCGCTCTGACGCTCGACCGGCGTGCCGTCGTTGGGACAGTGCGGCGTTCCCGTGCGGGCCCACAGCAGCCGGAGATAATCGTAGATCTCCGTGATCGTGCCGACGGTGGAACGCGGGTTTGCACCCGCCGTTTTTTGCTCGATCGAGATCGCGGGCGACAACCCCTCGATCGCATCGACGTCCGGCTTGTCCATCAAACCGAGGAACTGGCGCGCGTAGGCGGACAGCGACTCGACGTACCGGCGCTGCCCTTCGGCGTAGATCGTGTCGAACGCGAGCGACGATTTCCCGGACCCCGACAGCCCCGTGATCACCACGAGGGCGTTCCGGGGCAACTCGACGTCGATGTTCTTGAGATTGTGTTCGCGTGCTCCGCGGACGATCAGGGCGTCACCAGGCATAGAACCGTAGGCTAGATAGTCCACCGCGTTTCGGTCAACTCTCGACACTCGGAGTCTTGCTTAAGCCACGCCCGTTTCCTACGTTAGCATCCCCCATGATCACACGCGCTGGATCCTGACATGAACCGCGGTGGTGGCCCCCAGGGCGGCTCACGACGCGAGCGACGCTGGCAGAGCTCGCAAGAACGCGCGCGCGTGGCTGCGGAGCTGATCGAGGAAGCGGAGTCGCTGACGCAGACCGGCGCGATCGCGACGCCCAAGGATGTCGCGCGCGACGGACAGCCACCGCCGCTGCCCCCCTAGCCCTCCCGCCCCCGCCCCCGCCCCCGCTCCGGCACCGGCACCCGTTGCCGACGATCCGTTGTACGTGGCGGCGCGGGAGGCGAGTGAGCGCGGCGAGCTCGATCGAGCGGCCGCGTCGTATCGCGAACTGCTCGCCCGCGAGCCGAATTATGTGAAGGCACGCAACAATTTGGCGCTGATCCTCGACGCCCGCGGCGATCGCGAAGGCGCGCTCGCCGAGCTCGATCGCGCGCTCGAGGCCGAGCCGGACAATGCCGCGCTGCTCTTGAACCGCGCCGCGGTGCTCGGCGCCACAGTGCGGTACGCCGCGGCCCAGCGCGATCTGCAGCGCGTCCTGCGAGCCGATCCGGTAAACGTCGAAGCGCTGTTCAGCCTCGGGATCGTGCTTGCCCGGCGCGGCATGTGGCGCGAAGGAACTGACCAGCTCAGGCGGGCGGTCGAGCTCGAGCCGGGACGTGCGGCCGCCTGGTATTACCTGGGCGAAGCGCTCAATCACCTGGACGACCTCAACGGTGCTCTGGCGGCGTACGAGCGCGCAGTCGAGTTACAGCCCGCCAACCCCAAAGCGCTCTACGGCATCGGGAAGATTCTCGACCGCCTGAACCGCCCGGACGAAGCCACGGCGATGTATCGCCGCTCGCGGGAAATGTCCGGGAGGTGATTCGCGTAGTCGTGGACGACCTGGCGTCGTTCGCCGCTGATGCGCTCGTCCGCCCCGCCACCACTCGCCTCGACCCCACGGCTGCCGCGCTGCGCCGCCTGGAAATCGTCGGAGGCCAGGAATTCCAGAACCGGATCCGCCTGAGCCGCGAGCTGGCGGTCGGCGCTGCCGTCGTGACCGCCGCCGGCGGCGACTTACCGGCCGAATTCGTCATTCACGCCGTGATTCGCAGCGAGACCGAGCCCGTCACGCGCGGCAATGTCGCCCGCGCCTGGCTGTCGACACTGCATCAGGCGCAGGAGTGGCAGTTCACGCACGTCAGCGCGCCACCGCTCGGAACCGGCGCCGGCAATCTGCCGCTGGAGGACGCCGCCGAAATCATGGCTACCGTGCTCCATGCGCATCGGGGCGGCGCCGCATTTCCCGCCGACGTGTCGTTCATCGTCGAGCGGCCCGAGGATCAGCAGGTGTTCGAGGCTGCGCTGCACCGAGCGGTTTCGTGACGCGCCGGCACTGGGGCATCGCCATCCTGGCGGCGTGGGGGTTGTCGCTCGGCTGGCTCGTGAAGCGCGAGATCTTTCGACCGACCGGCGCGCGTCTGGCTGAGGCGGCTCTCGCTGTTCCGCCGGGCGCTCTCTTCTATCGCCTCGAGCTCGGCGGCCAGCAGATCGGTTTCGCGTCCGCAACGCTCGACACGCTCTCTACGTCGCTGCGGGTCGAGAACGTGTTCGTGCTCGACGTGCCCGCGCTCGGCAAGCTGTATCGGACCACGGCGCGGAGCGTCGCCACGCTCTCGCGCGCGCTGCGCTTGCAAACCGTCACGACGACATTCGTCGGCGACATGGGCCAATTCGCCGCCCACGGTCAGGTCCTCGGCGACAGCGTTCTCTCGATCGTGATCGTGTCTGAAGGCGATTCACAGATGACGCGGATTCCGCTCGAAGGCCCGATTACACTGCCCACGCTCTTGCCCTTGCGCCTGGCGTTCGGCGGTGAGCTCCGAGCGGGACGCACTTATTCGGCGCGGCTATTCGACCCGCTGCTCTTGAGCCGGCGCGACGTCACGGTGAAGGCGGCAAGGGAGTCGACCCTGGTCGTTTCAGACAGCGCCGACCTCGATTCGACCACGATGGTCTGGGTGCCCGAGCACTTCGACACGGTGCGCGCCTTCCGCATCAATCACGACGCGAACGGTGTTCCCACGAGCAGTTGGATCGACGCGCAAGGTCGGCTCGTGCTGGCTTCCGCGCAGGACCGGGCCGACGGCTTCGCGATGGAGCGCGCGGCTTTCGAGATCGCGTACGACAATTTCCGGCATCGCGACACCGCGCGCATCGCGCGCAACAGCACGGCGCCCGCTCCCGGCGACATCGTGCCCGTGACCGCGCTGGTCGCGGGCGTCCGCGCGGGTCCAACGGGCACCGCGCGCCTGCGCCTCCGGGTGACCGGCGCCGCGCTTCCGATAATCGAGAGCCCGCGCCAACGGCTGACGGGGGCCGGGGGGGCCGGGGGGGACACACTCGAGATCAGTCGCGAAGGGGAGCTCGAAGCCCACGCGATGCCGTATCGTCTTCCCAACCGCGACACCGCCTTGGCTCGCTGGCTCGCGCCCGAGGCCCTCGTGCAAAGCCGCGATCCCCGCATTGCCGCGGAGGCTCGGCAAATCATCGAGCGCGAGAAAAACCCGGCGCGTGCCGCGGAGCTGCTCGCGCGTTGGGTGCATGCGTCGGTGCAGCGGGTTGCGCCGTCTGGTGGGGTGCCGAGCGCCGTGAAGGTCCTGGAGAATCGGCGGGGCGATTGCAACGAGTTCACGACGCTGTACGTGGCGCTCGCGCGCGCGGCTGGGCTCCCGGCCCGCACGGTGGCCGGGCTCCTCTATGTGAATGGCCGCTTCTACTACCATGCGTGGGCTGAGGTCTATCTCAGCGATTGGGTCGCCGTCGACCCCCTCTTCGACCAATTCCCCGCTGACGCCGCGCATGTGCGGCTCGCGGTTGGTGGGCTGGCCCGGCAGGTGGAGCTGGTCCCGCTGATCGGCCGGCTCAAGCTCGAGGTCCTATGATCCGTCTGGAGAATCTGACCAAGCTCTACGGCAGCTTCGTCGCGGTGGACGACATTAGCCTCCACGTCCCCCGCGGCGTCCTCTACGGATGCCTCGGCCCTAACGGTGCCGGCAAGACGACGACGCTGCGCATGATCGCCGGCATTCTGCGGCCGACACAGGGCCGCGTCCTGCTCGGCGGCGACGACGTGCACACCAATCCGCTCTCCGCCAAGATGCGGCTCGGCTTCATTCCGGACCGGCCGTTCGTGTACGACAAGCTCACCGGCGCCGAGTTCTTGCGTTTCGTGGCAGGGCTCTATGGACAGGAAGGCGACGTAGTCGACCGCCGTATCGCCGAGCTGCTCGAGGTCTTCGAGCTGACAAGCTGGAAGGACGAGCTGGTCGAGGCCTACAGCCACGGCATGCGCCAGAAGCTGATCATCTCGAGCGCGCTCATTCACCGACCTGAATGCATCGTCGTCGACGAGCCGATGGTTGGGCTCGACCCGAAGGCGGCGCGACTGCTCAAGGACATTTTCCGACAATTCGTCGGCAAAGGCGGCACCGTGTTGATGAGCACGCACACGCTCGAAGTCGCCGAAGCGATGTGCGACCAGATCGCGATCATCCAGCACGGCAAGATCGTCGCGGCGGGAACGGTCAGCGACGTGCGCCGCCAACACAAAGCCGGCGACGCGAGTCTCGAAGAGCTGTTCCTTAAGCTGACGGGCGGCGTGCAAGTCCGTGAATTAGCCGAGGTGCTCGGCAGATGAAGCAGCCGTCGCTCGCGCACGTGCTCCAGCCCAAATGGCGGACTGCGCTACAGCGGCTACGTGAGGAGCGCGCGAACGGCGGCAGCGGGAAGCTCGTTGTGCTCGCGCTGGTCGGCGGCGCCTTCTGGGTCGGTGTCTTCGGCGTGCTGTATCGGATTCTCAAGGCCCTGCGCGCGGTCGAAGAGCTGGGTCCGCTGATTCCCGGCAAGATCCTCGGCCTGATCCTCCTCTCCTTTATATCCATCCTGGTCCTGTCGAACGTGATCACGGCGCTGTCAAGCTTCTTCCTCGCGAAGGACCTCGATCTCCTGGTGTCCGCGCCAGTCGACTGGCTGCGCCTGTATCTCGCGAAACTGGGAGAGACGCTGTTGCACTCCTCCTGGATGGTCGCGCTCATGGCGGTGCCGATCCTGACGGCGTACGGCGTCGTGTTCAAGGGAGGGGTGCTGTTCGGGGCTTATGCGATCCTCGCCATCGTGCCGATGCTCATCCTGCCCGCGGTACTCGGCTCGGCCGTCACGCTCATTCTCGTGAACATCTTTCCGGCCCGACGCACGCGCGATCTGCTTTCTATCATCGCCTTAGGCGCGGCCGGTGGCGTAATTTTGCTGTTCCGTCTGATACGGCCGGAGCAGCTGGCGCGGCCCGAGGGATTTAGAAACCTGCTCGACTTCGTGATCCTGCTGCGCGGACCGACGTCGCCCTTCCTGCCGAGCGAGTGGGCATCGCAGGCGATCATGGGATACCTGCGGCACGAGATCGATCTGTTGCCGCTCATTTTGCTGTGGACGACGGCGGCTGCCTTCGTCACCGGCGGGGCGCTGCTGCATCGCGTACTCTATCCCACAGGATTCACGAAGGCGCAGGAGGGCGCCGAGCGATTCATTCGCGGCACGCTGTGGCGGTGGACGGTCGGCTCGATGCTGGGCTGGCTACCTGTGGCGAAACGGGAATTCGTTCTCAAAGACATCAAACTGTTCTTCCGGGACACGACACAGTGGAGCCAGCTGATCCTGCTCGCGGTATTGGTCGTCGTGTATCTGTTCAACATTCAAGCATTGCCTCTACATCGGGGCGAGCCGGTGGGATTTTTCTACGTCAACCTCGTCTCGTTCCTGAATCTGGGATTGGCCGGCTTCGTGCTCGCGTCGATCGCGGCGCGGTTCATCTTTCCCGCCGTGTCGCTCGAGGGCCGCCAGATGTGGCTGCTCCGCTCCTCGCCACTCGATTTGCGCGCGCTGCTGTGGTCCAAGTACTGGGTCGGCACGGTGCCTCTGTTGGTTTTGGGGCTCTTGCTGACGGGACTCACGAACGCCCTGCTCCAAGTCACCCCCTTCATGATGCTGTTGAGTCTCGCGACGATGGCGGCATTGACGCTCGCCATCGGCGCGATGGCGCTCGCGTTCGGCGCACTGTATCCACAGTTCGAGACGGAAAACGCCGCGCAGATCCCGACGTCGTTCGGTGGACTCGTGTTCATGATGGCGACGATCGCGCTGCTCGCCGCGGTCCTGGGCGCGCTGGCGAGCGCGGTCACGACGTATGTGCGCGCGGCGTGGGAGGGCTCGCCGGTCGGCGTGACCCCGGCGATGCTGGGATGGTTTGTCGCCGCCGCCGCGTTGTGCGCGACGGCCACGATCGTGCCGCTGCGGCTGGCGCTGCGGAAGATGGAAAGCTTCGAGTTCTAGCTTAGCGCCAGCTCAGTCCCCCGACCAACTGAAATGCGCTGCCGTTGCCGACGATCAGCTTGGCCTCGACGTACGGCCGCGTGCGACCGCGTCGCGCTTCGAGGCCTGTCAGCAAGTTGAGGTTGGTGCTGCTGTTGCTCACCCCGCCGGAGCTTGAGTGCGAGTAGTTCAACCCACCCCCCACATACCACGCTCGATAGGTCGTGGGAGGCCGGTACTTCACGTCGAAATTCAAGGCCCAGAGCGACCCGCTCCCAAAGTAGAAGTCGAAGCTCGGATACAGATCGAGCGCCGGAACGATCGGCCACGACAGCTGCGCGCCGAGGAGCGCCTTGCTGGCGTCGAAATTGTAGCCAACGTGCGCGCCATAGGTTGGGCCTGAGGTCCCGGCGCTCACGCGCCGGTAGCGGCGCTGCGCTTCGGCTCCGGATGTGATGACGGCCAGCACCAACACGACGAGCAAGGTCCGCCCGGCCCATTTCTTCACGACTGTCCTCGAAGTCAGGGATGGAGACTGATAGGAAACGGCGGGGAAAAATGCAATAGCGCGCGGGCGAAACTCACGCCGCGACGCGGGTGCCGCAGCGATTGCAGTAGCGCGCGTCGTCTGCGAGTGCGCTGCCGCAGCGGACGCAGTAGCCGGGGGCGGCGCCTAACCGCCGGCCGCATTGCGAACAGAATTGAGCGTCGCTCTCCGGGCGGACGCCGTGCTCGGGACACGGGAAACGGGAAACGGGAAACGTGGTGGCGTCTGAAGTTACGTGTCCCGTTTCCCGTTTCCCGTTTCCCGTTTCGCCGCGCATGGCTGCGAGTGCTTCGGAGGTGTACTTCGCTTTGAGGCTTTCGTAATCAGCGTCCGAGAGTTTCCCCGTCGCCCGATCGAATTCGATCTCTTTCAGCGCGCGTAATGCGACAGTCTGCGGGCTCAGATCGTCGTCGGGGTCTTCGCCCTCGTCGACGGTGCTCGAAGCGCTCTCATTGGACGACGGGCGAAGAATGGGGAGGAGCACGAAATAGGTCGCCCCCGTTGCCAGCACGAGGCCTGCGATCAGCTCGAGCAGCTCCAACGATCAGCCGGGCAGCCGGTCGAGCTCTTGACGCAACCGCTCGAGCTCGGCCGCGGACGCATTGGCAGGCGGGGCGCTCTCTGCTGTAGGTGAACTGACCTGCACGTCGCGAGTTAAACGCCGCAGCCTGAGGAAAAGAAATATTCCGGCGATCAGGACTACGACTGAGGGCACAAAGTAACCGGCGAGGTTGAACCCGCGCCGCGGCGGCGACATCAGCGCCTGCTCGCCGTACTGCGCCACGAATTCATCGGTGATTTGCTGCGCCGTCTTCCCGGTGGCGGCGAGCCGCAGCACTTCTTTGTGCATGGCCGGGCTGTACGTGCAGCTGAAGTCCGTCGTGCGGCACGTGTAGACGTCGAGGCCGCAGCCGCAGCTACACCGAATGCGTTTTTCGATTCGCTGAATGGCGGCGTCGTTGTCTGCGGCCGTGACCGGTGGCAGCGCTCGACCCGCCCGGCCGGGGTCGTAGACGCGGCCCGCGCTCGTGGTGTCCTGAAGGACAGCCCCCACGGCTGCCGCGGCCGCGACGAAGAATCCCCGTCGAGTCACGTGACCGTTCATCGCCCAGCCTCGAGTTTCACGGTGTATCCGGCCTGCGCTCGCTGCGTTCGTCCTCTCGCGCCCGGCGCTGATCCGCCACCCGGCCAGAGCACGATCAAGCCACCGATCACGAGTACGAACCCGCCGAACCACACCCACCACACGAGCGGATTGATCGTGAAGCGATAGACAGCTTCTTCGGTGCCGTTTACGAGCCCGCCGAGGACGACGTAGAGATCCTCGCGCACGTCGCTCCGGATGCCCACGGCGGTCGAGGGCTCGAACGTCGGCCGGCCGAGGGCGTCCACGTGCTGGCGTTTCTCCGTGCGCAAGCGGCCGATGGGTTTGCCGTCGCGGCGGATGTCAACGAGCGCGGCGGTGATCTCACGATTCAATTGGTTGTACTGGGAGACGCTGACGTGCGTAAACGTATACATGTGGCCGTAAGGGCTTTTCAACGTGACCGAATCGCCGGGCCTGAGTGTTGCCTGCGTCTCGGTCTTGAAGGCCATCCCCGCGAACGCGACAAAGAGCAGCACGATCCCGACGTGGACGATGTAGCCACCGTAGCGGCGGCGGTTACGGGTGAGCAACTGCACGACCGCGTACGCAATCGGTTCGCCATACTGACGGTGACGAGCGCGGGCGCCGCGCGTGAACTCCTGAATGACTGTCGCAGACACAAACGCCCCGATGCTGATCGCGAGCAGCGGGCCTAGATCCCGCATCCCGGCCACGAGCAGAATCAGCAGCATGAACACGCCGCTCGTCACCGGCACGGCGAACTGCCGCCGCAGATTCGGCAACGATGCCCGCCGCCAGGCGATGAGCGGCCCGATCCCTGTGAGCAGGAGCAGCACCAGACCAAGCGGGATATTCACGAAGTTAAAGGTCGCGGGGCCATAGGTGATTTTGACGCCGCGCACCCACTCGGTAAGAATCGGGAACAGCGTCCCCCAGAGGACCGAAAAAGCGAGCCCGATGAGCAGCAGATTATTGAAAAAGAAGCTGGCCTCTCGGCTCACCATTGACTCGAGCCGCGCTTCGGTTGCGAGCAGGGGGAGCCGTATCACGTAGAGCGTGAAGCTCGCCACGGCTGCGAGCACGAGGAATGCGAGGAAGAAATAGCCGACGGGCGACTGCGTGAACGAATGTACGCTCGCGATCACGCCCGACCGGGTGAGAAACGTGCCGAAGATCGACAGCAGCCACGCGCCGATGATGAGCCCGAGGTTCCACTTCTTCAGCATGCCGCGCTTTTCCTGAATCATCACCGAGTGCAGGAAGGCTGTCATAACGAGCCACGGCAACAACGCCGCGTTTTCGACCGGATCCCACGCCCAGTACCCGCCCCAGCCCAGCTCCACGTACGCCCACCACATGCCGATGAGCAGCCCGATGCTGAGAAACAGCCACGACACGAGCGTCCATTTGCGGATCGCGGTGAGCCATTCGGTATCGAGCTGTTTCGAGAGCAGCGCGCCGATCGCGAACGCGAACGGAATCGTGATCGAGATGTAGCCGAGGTAGAGCATGGGCGGATGAAAGACCATCCCGGGATTCTGGAGCTGCGGATTCATCCCGCTGCCGTCGAGCGGCGCGAAGGCCAGTCGCTGGAACGGATTCGCGGCGAAGAGCATCACCGAAATGAAGAATGTCGCCACGAGACAGGTGACTGCGGCGACATACGGCAGATACACGCGATGGCGGCGGCTGGTGAGCAGCTGCGCGAGCGCTGCGAACAGACTCAGCACGGTCGCCCAGAACAGCAGGCTGCCCTTTTGTCCCGCGTAGAGTGCCGACCAGAGATAGAAGGTCGGCAAGTTTCGGCTCGTGTAGGCCGCGACGTATTCAAGGGAGAAATCGTGGCGGAAGATGGCGACCTCGAGCGACACGACGGCCACAACCAGCGCGGCGAACAACGCAAACGTGGCGTGGCGCGCGCTCTGCTGCAGATCGGCGCGTCCCTGGGCGCCTCCCACGAATCCCGTGATCGCGCCCCACAGGCCCACGAGAAACGCGAGCCAGAGGGATAAGTGGCCGAGCAGCGTCATTTACGCTTTGGGAACGGCTTCGTAGCGCGACCCGCACTTGGCGAGCACGTCGGTCGCGTGAATCACGCCATCCTTCT